>NZ_JACHIS010000001.1:5703724-6004965 GCF_014203365.1 Actinoalloteichus hymeniacidonis | reverse complement strand
CGTATTCGGTTTTCCAGGTGAGGCGCTCAGAGATGGCGTGCATGAGGACGTGTGCGCGTGGTGGTACGCCGGGGTCGCCGGGTCGGACCTTCTGCCAGCCCAGCCGTGGGCTGTCCCGTGGTGGTTTCTCGATCCCGGCGGCGGCCAGGGTTTCGACGACGAAGCGCTTGCGGTCGGCTCGGTGGTCGGCCAGGGATTTCCCGGACCACTTGCGGGACACCAGCACCCGTCGGCCGGGCAGGCCGAGGGTGGCGCGTCGGTGGGCTTTCCCCTTGCAGTGGGCGGAGGCCATCTGAGAGCGAGCACCTTGGGGTTGAACGCCGTAGCGCAGCCAGATCGGGCATCGGGGTGAGCACGGGGTGATCGAGAGTTCGGCGTGCAACCGGTCGGCGTGTTCGCGTTGTCGGGTGGTGTCTTGTTCGACGACCTCGGAGACCGATTTGGTGAGGTACTTGGTCAGATACCCGATGTGGCGTCCGGCTTCTGGGGTGCCGCCGAGGATGCCTTTCGAGTGGACCTGTTCCCCGAACGTCGAGACATGCACGGGCACCTCCAAATCGGCGACGGCCTCATCCCAGGTGGGCAGTGCTTGCCGGGTGTCGGGGTCGACGAAGCTGCGCCGGTCGTGGTCCCAAACGGGCAGGTGCGTGCCGTCGTAGACGGGCTGGTTGTGGTGCGGCCACCAGACTTGGTGATAGGTGGCCGCAGTGACCTGCTTGACGACGTCGTGCGGGATGGAACCGCGGATAGCGGCGTGCAGATGCGGCGCCCCGCGCTTCTGTGGTTCGACGGTGGCGAAGTACTGGACGTCCCAGCCGAGGCAGCGTCGGAGGTTCTGCCACCACCGATCGACCAGTGCGGCGAAGTGCACGATGTCGCGGGCAGCACGGCGATAGTCATACGTCGCGAAGTTCACCGGAGTCCCGTCGCGGCGGACCTTGCCGTAGGTGTCCAGGGTCAACGTGATGAACATCGAGGGTCGGAACTTGCCCGCGTATTCACGGCCGACCGTCCGCTTCTCCACTCTGCGGCGAGGGAGATTCGGGGCGTCTTGCCGTCGCCGGGTCGAGCGCTTCCGGGCCGCCTTGGCTGGCACATCGGGGTTCGGGAGCTTCCCCCGGACACCGAGGTCCCGAAGATCGGTGTCAGCATCCCGGATGGCTTCCCGGAGTTCCTCAGCGTCGGTCTCGGCACCCTCGGCCAGGGCCTTGCGGTAGTCGGTGACCAGGTCCGCGCGGTAGGTCGTCAGGAGTCGTTGTTGTTCGGTCGGTGGTTCCGGGGTGAAGTCCGGTTCCTCATCCAGGTGCCAGCCCTCGCGGCATTGGGTTCGCCGCAGAGCCCGAGCCTTGCGAGCACACGGCCCGCAGATGGATTCGACGGTGGAGCCGCAGGGGACGCCGACGTAGCGCATGTCGCCGGTGTCGTAGTCGACGGTCTCCATCATGAACGGCCGGATACACACCCCGTGGTGGTCGGCGGTGGCCTCGAGGACCTTCCCCGCGAGGGGTTGGCGCATCCGCTCTGCGCGGGTGTGGCCCTGAACGTCGGTGGGTGTGGTGGTGAGTTCGGTACTCATGCCGCCTCACCGACCACGTCATCAGCGTCCGGATCAGCGTCAACCGTCCGTGCAGGCAGCTCGTGCACCGTTGCCGAGTCGGTGGCATCGGCGGTGACGTAGTCCACGAGTCGATCAAGGTCGCCGTCGGTGATGTGGAACGCGCGAGCGCGGACGGGTTCCCGTCGGTCGGTGTACTTCACCCACGCGACACCGGGGGTGGTTTCGGAGATCTCGTGTGCGACTGCTCCGCGTTCCCGAACACCGTCGCCGAGGACCATGTCCACCTGGCCGGGCTCATCCAGCCGCAGGGCGATGCGGGTGGGGAACAGGTGTCGGAAGCTCAGGATTTCCTTGCGTGGGTCTTGGATCTCTCCGATCACGCAGACGCCGGGTGCGCGGCCTTGGCTGGTGATGGTCTGCAATGCCGAGTTGGCGCGTTCTTTGAGTTTGCGGTCGGTTTGGTAGGCCACGACGTCGGCGAGTTCATCGACCACCAGGAGCAAGAACGGCACTCCACAGTCGACAGACCACCTGCGCTTGCTACCTCGGAACGAGGCCGCCCGTTGCTTCACTTCCGTGGCGAGTTCTTCGAGGAGTTTTACCGCAGCAAGGCCGTTGTCGAACACCAGCCGGTGGAACAGCTCCGGTGCTTTGCCGAGCTCCATCCCACCCTTGGGATCGATCCCATAGACCCGGATGAGGCCGGAGCGCAGCATTGGAGCGAGAGACCAGAGCAGGGACCAGACCACTGAGGCCTTACCCGCCCCTGTCGCGCCGACGGCCAGGAGGTGGGAGCCGAAGAGCCGCAGTAACCAAGGTCGTCCGGTTTCGGTGGTGCCGACGGGAACGCGTTCCAGGTCCTTGGTGGGGGTGGTGTCGTCGGTGCCATCGGGCAGGGATGGCGGCGGGACGGGTTGGGTGAGTGGGTCGCCGTGGATCAGGTCGAGCACGATCCGGCGAGGCCCCACGACGCGGACGCGGCACGTTCGGGCGTCGAAGGAGTGCGCCAAGGCCTCGGCACGGGTTTCGAACTCACCGGGTGTTTGACCGTGCAATAACTTGACGGTGACCCGGTCCCGCCACCCATCAGCGCGCACTCGGATGAACGTCGGGACGTGGACCTTGCCGTTGACGGTGCGTTCGAGGTGGCAGAACCGCATGGTGCGTAACCACACCGGGGTGTAGACGATCAGTCGTCGCCATTCCGAGCGGATCTCGACGAGCACCAGGCGCACGAACGACGGCCGAAACCGCCACCACCAGCCCACCAACACCAGGGCCAGGATTGCGCCGAGGATCAGGGCCACCGGCCAACCCCACCCGTGCCAGGCGACGACGAGCACCAGGACCACGGCGAAGGCCAACGGATACCGCGCCGCCTTCCTCGCCACCACGACCGTCAGCCACACGGCCAACCCGACGGCGATCAGCGGCGCCACCAGGACCAGCGCCCACCGGGGCGAGTGCGTCCACCACGGCAACCGAGGCCGGGCGACTTCCAGCGGTGCGGGGTCGATCCACCTGCTGCGCTCAGGCATTGCGACCACCCCGCACCGAGTTCACGGCCGGACCGAAATCGAGGGGAAGCCAACCGAGGCAGCGCAGGCATGAGGGGTGGCCGGGGGCGAATTTGCCGAACTTCTTGCAGGTGGGGCACCGACGCGGACCTGACGTTAAGTGAGGACTTGACACGTTGCGTGGTTGCTCTAAGCTCATGGCTGTTCACTCCGTTTAAAAATGGTTGAAGTGGACAGCGCAGAGGCGGCCGGTTTCCAGGCCTATAACCGCCTCTGCGCCTTTCCCTTTCCCACACCCGCTTTGTTGTTCAGCGGGTGGTCTTGTCAGTCAGTCGCTCGGGCGGCAGTTACGAAACGCCCCCGGATACACCCCGATCGTCGGGACTCTCGCCCGACAGTCCGCGCACTTCCCGCGAGGCGTGCGGACCCATTCCCGGCATCCGCGCGTGCGGCAGAACCAGCCGATATGACGCCGCGACCACACCAAGACACGTCTCATGACGAGGACCACCACCCGGAGCCGCTGATCCCGCGATCCGGTGGGTCCTGGTCCTTTTCGGGCCAGCAGTGGCGCCCCCGACCCTGCGGGATGCCGGTGGGTGGCTCGGGGGTGATCACGGTTCCGCCCGCCGGTCCGGCAGCATGGTCGAGCCACTCGCTAGCGCGGTCGGCGGCGAAGGACAGCGTGCGCAGGAAGTCCGCCATACACGCCCGGCTGAGCTTGTCCGGCGGAATCGGGATCTCCACATGGACCGCGCCCAGATCCAACAGGAACGTAGGCCCGCGTCCGGGAAGGTTCGCGCCGAAGACCGCGCACGCACCGACTGCGGGCAGCACGACGAGCCGAGGTGCGGTTGTCATCGGTCCCCCTCGCGGTGTCCGTCGGCGGCTTCCAGCGCCGCGATGCCTTCCGACACAGCCGAACTCAGCCGGGTCAACGCACCGCGATCGATGACCAGCGCCACCGGGAATGCCTTGCCGAGTCGGATCTCCACGCGATCGGCGAACGGCAGGGCCCGGACTCGCACGGGCAGATCGGCCGTGAGGTGCACAGTGACCATGTCGCGCATCGGGTTCCCCGCCCTCACGCCGCAGCCTGTGCGGTGGGCTGGGACGTCTTGCCCGCCGAGGACCGACCCGCACCGGCACCGGGCGCCCGCATCGATGCCGCCCGCAGGCTGAACGCCACCCGCCCGTTCTGCTCGTAGGCCGTCGCGGTCAACCCTTCGAAGAACACCGGCCGAAACGGCGTCCCCGGCAGGGCATCGGGCGGAATCGGCTGCACGTCAGCGGCGATCTTCACCACGACCCCGGTGTTGCGACCGTTGGCAGCCGGGTCGGTGACCTGCACGTTCCACACCAGACGGCCCGTGACCTTGTCCTTAGCCGGGCGACGCTGGCCGTTGTCGAAATCCATCCCCTGCTCGACACCCAGCACGAACGCCCCATCCGGGAACACGTCGTCGAAGGGAACCGAGAACCGATAACCGTTGGGTACAGGCATAACGCCTCCAGAGGTCATGTCGCCGAGTCATTACGGCGACTCTGACCACCACAATCGGCGTTTCCGCAGGACGTACACACCACACAGTGGGACTTCTCAGGACGTCCCTGCTACGTTTGGAGACGTCCCTCAATGTCCCCGAAGGGGTGATCATGCCCAACGAACGACTACGGGAAGCACTGCTGAAGCAGGGCCTCAACCTCGATCACGTCGCCCGCGCGGCCAACGTCGACCGCAAAACCGTGGAGCGGTGGATCACAAAGAATCGGCTGCCCTACCCGAAACACCGGCACACCATCGCCGCGATGGTCCGAGAATCCGAGAATTACCTATGGCCGGACGCACTGCCCGCCGAACGCAAGGCAGAGGTCGGTGTCTCCGAGGTCGTGAAGGTCTACCCGCATCGCAACGCCATCCCGGTCGAACTCTGGGACCGACTCATCAGCGAGGCGACCAAGCAGGTGGAGATCCTCGTTCACGCCGGACTCTTCCTAGTCGAGCGGCCGACCTTCGTGAAAGACCTCGCCAAGAAAGCCGAGAACGGGGCACAGATCCGCCTGTTGTTCGGCGACCCGGCAAGCCGCGAGGTCGTGCGGCGTAGCGAAGAGGAACAGTTGGGCAAGGCCACCCTCGGAGGTCGTATCCGCAATGCACTGGCGTTCTATCGACCGCTTCGAGCCGTGCCCGGCGTCGAGCTGAGATTCCACAAGACGACGCTGTACAACTCAGTGTTTCGCTTCGACGACGAGATGGTCATCAACACCCACGTCTACGGCTTCCAAGGAGCCCACGCCCCCGCACTGCATCTACGCAGACTCTCCGCAGGCGACGTGTTCGAGACCTACTCGGAAAGCTTCGAAACAGTCTGGGCCGAGTCCAAACCAGCCGACTTCTGATCAGGAGCCGCCCCGATGACACGCACCGACCACTTCCACGACCCCGACGCGCCCCAGCCCAACAGCATCGCTATCGCGGTCAGCGCCTTCGTCCTCAACGAGGCTGGCGACCTACTGATGATCCGACGCAGCGACAACGACCGCTATGCGATCCCCGGCGGACAACACGAACTCGGCGAAACCCTCTCGCAGACCGTCGTTCGCGAAGTGGACGAGGAAACCGGGATAGCCGTGGAACCGACAGGAGTCATCGGCCTGTACTCCAACCCCGCCCATGTCATCGCCTACGACGACGGCGAAGTACGCCAAGAATTCTCCATCTGCTTCCGAGCCCGACCAACCGGCGGAAGACTCCGCACCAGCAGCGAGAGCAAAGAAGCCCTTTGGGTCCCGCGCTCAGACGTGGACAACCTGAACATCCACCCCTCGATCCAGCTCCGCATCCGGCACGGATTCGAGGGACGAACCGAGCCCTTCTACACCTGAACCCCCGCAGCACGAAGCCGCGACTCAGTACGGTTCACCGCTTCCGCCCGCTCAGACAGCGAGGCATTCACAGCGCGGCTCACCGCGTGATCAGGGCCATAGCGCCGACGAACCTCCGCCATCCGCTCTTCGAAACCCACCACCGCGCCATCAGGACCGACCGTCATATCCGCCCACCACAACGCATCCCGCACCACCGTCGGACCCTCATCAACGAACTCACCCAACGACGACGCAAGACCAGCCAACTCCGCATCCCACCGTGCAGCCGAGTGAAACGCCACCAGACCCACGACCCGCTCATCCACACCGAGGCCGCGCAAGAAGCGAGCGCCATCCAACGAGTGCAGACCGGTCGCCGCCAACTCCGGCGCATACCCGACGTCATGCAACACCGCCGCAGTCCACAACACCCCGGCACCATCACCCACCACCACGCTTGCAGTACCGGCACGCCGAGCCACCGCCTCCACATGCGCCCACCGCTGCGGCAACGACACCGACAGACGTTCACACGCCAACTCGTAAGCCCACGACTCCGACCGCACCAACCAACCGTAACCGCCCAGTCACGCATGTCTACCGAAGAAGACCAAAGCTTTGCGTGCATCCACAGCGCCGCACCCCACCGGCTAAGACATGGTGAAGCGAGTGATCAGCGAGCAGCGGACTACTACGACCGTCTGAGTTGGTAACTCACAGTGTCCAGGCGTGTACTATGTTTTCCGAGTTGTCAGGCCGGGCTGATAGTTACGTGACTCAAGGAAGGCGAGTGCGTGAGCGAAAATCAGCGCCGTACCCAGAAGCGGTCGATCCCAGACCGGAACATTGTTGATTCGTCAAAAGTCAACCGCCGGATTGATGCACGGAACTCCATTGATGCTGAAAACGTCTCAAATGTAGTCCAGGCCAATCAGATAAATGGCGATATCGTTATATATGAGGCGGGGCCGCGAGGCACTGAAAAAAACGAAAGTTCGTACCGTCGTGCGCGCCGAATAGGAGAGGCTGGAGGAGGAAGTGCGCCTCCCGTCAAGAGGGGCCGCATAGGACGCTACATCGATCAATCCATCGATTCTCGATCGCCCATTTTAATATGGGGTATTCTATGTATTACGGCAAATTTTTCACTCGTCTATTTTGTCGAGTATGCGTTCGGAGGGCAGCAGCCCGGGGAAGATGCTGCGGCGGACGGAGAGAGCGCCGTAGTTGCTGCGGCAGTATGTGTGGCAGTAGTTCTAGTTGCTCTCTGGCGTAACTACGCGCGGCGAAGGGGATCTGGGAAGTGGAAGTCCTTACGCGAAGTGCATCCCAGAATCGTTAACGTTCTCGAACAAATCATCTTCGTCGGTCCCGTGATTGCGCTTCTGCTGGCGTTGGCACTATTCGCCGTCTCAGGTACGTGGCAACCAGGTGCACTCTTGATGTCAGATTCTGTACCAAGCGAGTCCATGCCTTCGACTCTGAGTCATTTCGGGCTCTCGCTACTCGTCACTCTCGTCCTTTTGGAAATTGCCGCATTCTGCTTCTATGTATATTGGAGAAGCCTATGCGCGACGGTTGACCCGATCCCGAACGAAGTTCCTCGCCGGGCAACCAAGTCGCGAGAATGACGTCTTCTGCTGCCGAATTTGGCTCTAGGGGATCAAGGCGCGCCGCCTGCGGCGGCGCGCTGGTCGGTCACCTTGAGCAGGCCGGGCGCACGGCTCAACCCTGCGGGCGCGCTGACGCGCGTCCTCGGTCTGGCCGACGCCCAGCCGCCTGGTGCCGGTGACGCGCCACCGCAGACGGCGCGCGAGAAGACCGAGCAGGACTCAGCAGCCACACCGGTCCGACCAGAGCGCCGAGGGGTCATCCTGGTAGAGCCGGTCATGGCGCTCGACTGCCGCGACGGCTTCGCCGCCTTGCCATCTAACAAAGGTCGTCTACTCGGCGGATTCCTTCCACTCTCCCTTTTTTATAAGCGACAGAGGGGTCTCGCCGGGAATTTTGTATGACCGACCTTCCCATCCGATTTTCGTTCTGATAGTGATCAGCTCATTTTCGTTGTAACTCTCGGGAGGCCAGGGTATTGTGGCCGAAAAAACTCGACTGTACAGCTTCTCGCGGTCGACGCGTTGTCCACACTTATCGCACGTGGGTGAATTGATTTTTACCTCTTCGAGGATCTCGGAGAAAGTTTCAATTGTTTCGACTGAAGGTTGTCTTACGAGGGCTACCGGCTCGGTGCAGTCGCAGGCATAGAAAATTGTGAGGTAGGGTATATAGTGACAATTTGGGCATCCAACTGAGTTGTCCCCGAATGTTGAGAACATTAGCGGGTGATTGCAAAAGGGGCATGCCACATGTCCACGGTAGAGGAGACTGGCAACGGCGTGCTTTCGCGCATGTCGCCGCCATCTCTTCAACGCCTTCCTTTTTGATGCCTGGATTATTTTCAGGCTTAAGTCGATTTTCTCCGAGAGCGTCGGGTCGACTACGTAGCCGTACCGAGTTTTCATCACGTCGGTATTTATGCCGTGAAGCATTCTGGGTACAAGCGGTTCAAGAAGGCTTTTCTTTAGGATGTCTATTCTGATTGTTGCGCGTGTGCGTCGCGCGGGTGCGATTTGCTCATAGATCATTCTAGAGTAGTTCTCAAATATCTTATCGTCTGTGAATTGTTGCACGGGAAATACCGTCCGGAACCTGCTGGCGAAGATGGCTTTCCCTACGTCGAGGTTGATGTTCATATCTCGGATGCACACGGTTGTAATGGCGGCGATGCTACTGGGCGCTTGGTGTTCTGCCTCGAAATCTTGCGCTGCCATTCGCCACTCTGAGATCACCCCGCTTTGCGCTACAGATTTCAAAGCTCGCAGATCGTCTATCAGCGTCCTTGCCTTGCTTCCGGAGAGTGATCCCGCTTCCAGCCTAAAGACCATTCCGTTATTGTCCGAGGTGTTACTGTAAAGTTTTGAGAACTTCTCTATTTCGTTCGTTATGTCGCTGTAGCTTACCGCTTTGTCCTTTACGCTTATTAACGCCCTGCCGTTAGGCCATGAAATTTCAATGTCTTCTAGTTTTTCAAATATAACTAGTCCAGCCTCTGTGAGTTGACGTGCAGGAATTTCGTCGATAAGGCCTCCTATTGCTTCTACTAGTAGAATCATGCAGACGGTGTCTTGGGCTTCGACCCTGCTCGCGAGCTGGCCTCCGCGAAACGTTGGAGAAAATCTATTTGATTCGTGCACCTTCTTGCCTTCCTGTCCGTGTCGATCCAATCTATAGCACAATCTATTTCTTGAATATTTCGAAGCGAAATTCTCCGTTGGATAGGTTCGATTTTTAGCTTAGGTCGTGCGAAGTGTCACTGGTCCAAGCGGATCGAGATGCTGTGTCGAGGGTTGCAGTTCGGGTTGCAGTTCACCCCCGTTCAGCTCGGTCCACAACAGGTTGCGGAAAGCCTCTGACCTGCGGATGAACGATCCTGCACTGCCCTGAACAGGGCTTTGGGGAACTCGTAATGCGTAGGTCAAGGGTTCGATTCCCTTAGGCGGCTCGCAGGTCAGGGGTCCTCTTCGAGGGCCCCTGATCTTTTTGTGGAGCTATCGGTAGAGCTACTGGCTCGCGACTCCCGACATGGGCGAGTGGGACCTACCGGAGTTCCCGGTGCCTACCTCGGCCAGTACCTGGGCGGTGCCTTAGCAGGGTCGACTCGTTCGAAGCGTTGCTTGCTTCCGGGGTTGAAGACATGGTGCATGCCGGATTTCTTGATCGCATCGGTCTCCAGCGGGTCTTCCAGCTGCCGTGCGTCTTTGGTGAGGAAGACTGCGTAACCGCGTTTGGTCGCATCGGGCAGCAACGCGAGATCCTTCTTTCCTGACCACTTGAGCTCGCCGACATGGGAGACCTTGTGGTGAGCTGCGGCCATCCGAGTCGAATACGCCATCCTCCGCCGCCCGCCTGGTGCGATACCGCGCCATCAGTCAGGCCTTCGGGCCGAAGAGGCCAGGCGACCACCCGATATGCCCGCCAGCTACAAGCTGCAGAAATAGCGAACAGGTCCTCCCAGACTCAGCGGGGAGGACCTGTTCGTTCGACGGTCTGGCTATCCGTGGGTGACCCACCTGGCCCGGCAAAACGGGATAGCAAGGAGGAGGCCGCATTGCTGCGGGCGAGGTGTGTCAGCCACCTATCGGTGTGACGGCATCGATTCGACGGCAGTCGGGCGGCGGTGCGCAGCACAGCCCGAGTCGGCTCGTCGGTATCGATCAGTGGAGTCGTCTCACCTGCGTCAACGTCGGTCGCGCGGCGGATTAGGGTCGTTGCCCCGTCGTGAGGTGTCCTTACCTCGAATGCGGCCGTCGGCGCCGTGAATCACCGTTTCTCCACCCGTCCTGGCAGTGGTCTGCCTGGCCTGGCCGATGGCCTGGTTCTGGGTCTGGTGATGGCTGCTCGCCCGGCTGGCATGCGGCTTCTCGACGTTCCAACCGCCGTTGCTGTTCGGGACGACATGCCGATCCTTCTCGTTCCGTCTCATCGGATGCCTCCATTCTGTTGAGTGGTGACGCGAGTTGCATCACTCATGGTGAGAGGCGTACCCCGATCTCGCTACTTGGAACCGTCGATTGAGATTTGGCTGCTTGCCGTCGATGGTGACCTCATCTGGGATACATCGTCGTTGAACTGCATATTTCGCTTGTCGAGGTGGCGCTGCTCTGGGCCGCGGCAGGGCGGCGAAGGTGACTCACCGTTATATCGATCGATGGGAACGTCCCGTGGGAGCGACCGAGGCGGTATCTCGGTGGGGGCGACCGGGTGGTCACGATGCACCTGCCCCGGTCACCGGAACTTCGGTACCTGAACATCTCGAGCGGATCACATGTGCTTTGGGTGGCGGATGAAGGACCGACAGCACCGTTAACGACGGGGAAGGTCCTTCCGACGTGACGGCTGGATAGCTACGCGGTGCAAGATCCTCCAGTCAGAAAGGCTCTGTTCGAGATGACCGACACCCCCAACACGGCGAAGAAAAAGAAGCGTTGGCCGTGGATCGTCGGCGGCATCGTTGCCGTGATCGCCGTCGCCGCTGTTACCACGGGCGGCGAGGACACCACCACCCCGGACACGGCGACGGGCGACACCACTGAAGGCGAGACAGCACCGGCGGAGGACGACGCCGCAGCATCGAACATAGCTACGGTCGTGTATGAGGTGACCGGCACCGGGACCAGCAGCATGATCACCTATACGACTGACGGGCAGACCGATATGGAGCAGGTCGGCGATGTCGAGCTGCCGTGGGAACACACCATCGAATTACCTGCGGACGATCCGCTGCTCGTGGTTCAGGTCAGTGGCCAACAAGCAGGAACCGGCGAGATCTCGTGTCGTATCACCGTCGACGGCGAAGAGGTGGCGCAGGCGACCAGTGATGGCGACTACGTGATGGCAAGCTGTTCCGAGTCGATCGGCGCCTTCAGCTGAGCATGTTTGCTCGTGGTGAGAGGGCAGCGGCACCGCAGAAGACATCGTCGGTGACGCTGGCCCTTCGCTCAGCGAGCTCGCGTTCAGGAACCGGACAGCAATCGGGAGAACATGATCATGTCCCGGTGCCGTTCGCCGATCCGGAGATAGGAACGCAGCGTCCCTTCCTCGGCGAATCCGTTCGCCCGGCAGACCGCCTGCGAGGGGCCGTTGTCCACCTCGACCAGGGCCTCGACTCGAAGCAGATCCAGATCGCGGGCCAGTCCGACGGTGAGTTCGACGGCGGCTCTGGCTAGCCCCTTGCCCCGATGGCGCGGCAGTAGCCAATAGCCCATGGCACCGCGTCGATGCGTCCAGTCGATGCCGTTGATCGTCACCATGCCCGCCGACTCGCCGGTCGACTCGTCGATGATCGCCAGCGGGATGCCGAATCCTTCGGCTGCCTGAGTCCACTGTCGGCGCAACCAGGCCGATGCCTGGACCATCGAGCAACCGGCCGGGATCGTGGTGATGAGCGGGATATACGGGTCGTCGGCTGCCTCGATGATCGCAGGCAGATCGTCGATCTGCCACGCGCGCAGCAGAACTCGGCCGTCGCTTCTGATCGGAAGATCGCGCAGGTCGGCGGCGCGGCCCGGCGGTATCGCTCGGCGGCTCGCCGCGCGAACGGTGCCAGGGTGCCGCTCATTACCCATGTCGCCTTCCTCTGCTCCGCGCTACGGAATGTTCTCGAATTGACACCCTATGCGGACGGCTTGGCCGACGCCCGGACGTCGAACGGGCGCGCTGGATATCCCGCAATGCAGGCGTGCGGGTCTGATCGAGCAGGTGGGATGTCATCGGGGCACCCGACGGGCGTCCGTTCGGCTGCCGCTCGACGAGCACGCGAGTCTCGCGGTGCCCGGACTGTCCGATTGCCGAGGGCGACCCGAACCGGCCAACGGCCTGATCGTTCATGTTCTGTTGGGACGACGGGTCTCTGAGGTTCCGCAACGCGTGTACGCCACGACATGAACCTCCCCGAGGGTGACGACGAGTGTCTTACCGGACGCTCACAATCCGTTGCTCGGCACAGGGAGCCGCACAGTGAGAAAGAGCAGATGGGCCGCCGCAGGGCTGGCGGTGCTGCTGACCGGAGCCGCCTTCGGCACCTCCGTCGCCTCGGAGGAGCCGTTCGTCGATCCTGCCGGTCTCGACCTCGAATCCAAGGGCACCTTCGATGTCATGAGTGACATCCAGGGCGCGCTGGAAGCATTCAACGACGTGCGACTCGCCGCCCACGACCTGGCGCCCGACTCGAAGGCGCTGATGATCAACGGTGACATCGTCGATCGGGGTTACGACTTCGAGTACGACGAGGTCTCCGAGATCATCGCGAGCACGCCCGGTCCCGGTGCGGACACCACCCTGTCCAGCATCGGCAACCACGAGGCGTACTCGCCCGCCTGGTGCTCCCCGACCGAGCTGTGCCAGCCGTCCTGGCCCAACGGTTTCACCGAGGAAGAGCTGTACCAGTCGTTCTTCGACTTCGCAGGCCGCGACCGGGTCTACGACGAGATCGTCGTAGACGGCATCCCACTGATCACCCTGGGCACCGAGCGGTTGATGTGGTGGGAGGACCCCAACCTGGATGACCACATCTACCTGAGCGACGAGCAGTTGTCCTGGTTGCGGGCGCGTCTCGACCACCACACCCGCAACGGTGAGCCCGTCTTCATCGCCACGCACTACCCGCTGGAGAACACCGTCTCCGCCTCCGACGGCACGTCGGGGCAGTTCCATCTGCAGGATCGCGAGCTCCGCCAGATCCTCGGGGACTACCCCCAGGCGGTGCTGTTCAGCTCGCACACGCATTCGAACCTGCGCGAGGACGACTGGGCAACCAGGGTCAAGGTCCCCGGCGGCCACCCGGATGGATTCACCGCGGTGAACACCGGTGCCGTGCTCAACCGGCAGGTCATCCAGGTCACCGCAGGCTCGGACGGCGCTCGGATTCGCGCTCGCGACGTCGCGGCAGGCGAGTGGATTCAGGACTTGGTCGTTCCGACCGTCGACCCGGCCGAGCCCGCCTCCGGGCTGCTCGTCGAGCCGTCGCAGGACAACATCGCGCCGGGCGGGTCGGTGGAGATCGATGCCGAGTTCGTCAACCTCGGCAGCAAGCGCCTCATCCACGCCGGACTGGAGCCGGTCGTTCCCCAGGGCTGGCAGGCCGAGTTGGTCGAGCAGAGCGGTCCGAAGCACCTGGACCGAGGCGCCACCACGTCCGCGACCTGGCGGATGACCCCGCCCGAGGGTGTCGAGGCCGGGGATGTGGAGTTCGCCGTCGACGCAGTGCACGGTCGGGGCAGCAAGGCGACCCGGGTCACCGAGCAGACCGAGGTCCAGATCGTGTCGGCTCCCGCCGGGGACGTCTTCGTCTCCGACCTGCCGTTCCTCACCGCCGAGAACGGTGTCGGACCCGTCGAGCGCGACCAGAGCAACGGCGCGATCGGCCGGAACGACGGTCATCCGCTGACCGTCGACGGCGTGACCTACGAGAAGGGCCTCGGCACGATGGCCCCCTCCGAGACCACCTTGTATCTCGGCGGTGAGTGCGCCCGATTCGCCGCGTCCGTCGGCATCGACGACCGTGCGCCGCAGTCCTCGCAGAACCGCCCCGACGATGGTCGGGGCGACGGCGGCGACGTCGTGTTCCAGGTCTGGGCCGACGACGAGAAGGTCTGGGACAGCGGTCTGGTCTCCTCGGGAGAGGGAGCCAGGGACATGGACGTCCACCTCAACGATGCCGAAACCCTCCGGCTGGTCGTCACCGATGGCGGCGACGAGAACTGGTGGGACTACGCGGACTGGGGTCAGGCTCGACTGACCTGCGCAGGCTGACCGAACCCGGTGGTATGACGGCGGTCGGTCGAGATGACCACTCTGGTCGCTCGGCCGACCGCCTGTCGCTTGCAGGCCGCAGCTCTCCCGTCTGCCATGTCATCATCGATGCCTCGAGTCCGTTTCGGCCCGGGTGTGCACATCGCGAAGGGCGGGCAATTGGGGAGACAGACCGGCCAGGCGCGTGGGCAGCACATCCCGGATCCGGTGGATACCAACCACTCCTCGGGCGATGGGCGGGTCGAGCGGGGGAATCGGACGCGGCGGGCGGTATTGCGGCACGCCGTCGACATCGCCTCGGTCGACGGCTTGGACGGCTTGTCGATCGGCAGGCTCGCGAGCGAACTGGGCCACAGCAAGAGCGGCATCTTCGCTCTCTTCGGCTCGAAAGAGGAATTGCAGGTCGCGACCGTGCACGAGGCGGTGCGCCTCTACGAGTCGTATGTCGTCGAACCGGCCAGGACCACCGAAGCCGGGCTCCAACGGGTGTGGCGGTTGGCCGAACTCTGGTTCGACTACTCCCGATCCCGGGTCTTCCCCGGTGGCTGCTTCTTCTTCGGGGTGTCGGCCGAGGTCGACGCCAGGCCGGGCCCGGTGCGCGATGCTGTCGGCGCCGCGCGGTCGGCCTGGGTCGGCTACCTCGCCCATCAGTTGGAGTTGGGGCGTCGCGCGGGCACGCTGCGCCCCGAGGTCGACATCGATCAGACGGTCTTCGAGATCACCGCATTCCTGGAGGCGTCCAACGGCGCCTCTCTGCTGCACGATGACGACGTCGCCTACGACAGGGCGGCCAAGGCGGTACTCCGGGTGCTGCGGGAGGCGAGTGCACATCCGGACCGGTTGCCGCTCGCGCCACGCTGACCGATGACGACGTCACCGTGCGCGGACCTGATCCTCTTCGGCAGGCTTGGTGATTCCTCCCGGGGCCCGCGTGAGGAAATCCATGATCGTGCGAACGGTCGTCGGGTCGGCGACGATGCGGGAGTGGCCGAGCCCCCTACTGGTGACCAGCCGGGCGCGGTCGCCGAACGTGGTGGCCATCCGCAGCGAATGCTCGGGCGGGGTTCGCTGGTCATCGTCATCGTGTAGGAAGAGCAGCTCGCCGGGAACGGACTCGGGGCGATGCCAGACCTGGAACTTCTCCCAGACGTCGACGAGTTCCGGGAAGAGTCGCTTCTCGATGTGGGTTCGGATCCGCGCGGTCACCTCGGGCCGTAGCGACAGCATCCGACCGAATTCGGCGACCAGATAGTCGAAGTCGCCGACGCCGGAGATCCCGACGATGCGATCGGCTCGTACGCCCGCTCGGAGGGCGTAGAAGGAGCAGAGCACGCCGAATGAGTGGCCGACGACCGCTTCGAAGTCGCCGTATCGCCGATGTAGTGCCGCGATGATCTCGTGGTATTCGACCACCGTCGTGGTGTTGCCTTCCGAGTCACCATGGCCGGGGGCGTCGAAGGCGATCGCGCTGCGCCCGGTGGCCTGTAGCTCGTCGATGAGACCGGCGAAGCGGGATGCGCGGGACTGCCAGCCGTGCACGAGCAGCACGGGACGGTCGCCGGTTCCCCAGCGGTAGAGGCGGACCTCTCGGCCGGCCACGGTCATCCGGTCGACCTCGGCCGCCTGATGGACCGGCAGCTCGGCGGGACGCACCTTCCCGCGTGGCGGGACGCGGCGGAACAACTCGAAGGCCAGGCGACCAGCCAGATCGGGGGCGATCGCAGACGTCGCGGACAGGGCACCACGGACGAGGGCGAAGAGGGGCGACATGACTCTCCTTCGGATCTTTCCGAGTCCGGGTTGGACCGGGCGACACCGGCTCGCGCCACCGAGCTGGGGAGCCGACATCGATAAATTAGCACGGTCGTTCGGTCATATTTCTGGCTTGCGGAGTGCAATCTGACGCGGCGACCCCGTGGCCGTCGTTCTCTCCAGGCTGGCTCGCGGGGTTGGCGGAGATCCGGCCGTGTCCCACTCGATCGTGGGAAATTCATCCATCGGTCGGGTGAGGGCTTCGGTGTGTCGGGCGATCTTGTGTCGGCGACTGCGGAAGATCAGCGGGTCATCCAGCCGGAACAGGGTTTTCAAGGGAGTCGAACAATGCGGATGCCGCGAACGCTGGGCGCCGTGCTCGCCGCAGTGGTCATGTTCACTGCTGCATTGGCGGGTGCGGGCAGTGCGGTAGCGGGTCCGCAGTCCGCCCCGAGGATCGTCGGTGGCACCCAGTCCGTCGAGAAGTACTCGTTCATGGCCTCGATCCAGCGAAAGTCCGAAGGTCGCGACCACTGGTGTGGCGGCGCGCTGGTCGACCCGATCTGGGTGGTCACCACGGCACACTGCCTGCAGGGCGACCTCGACGCGTACACCGTCCGAGTCGGTTCCAACGACCGGACGGCGGGCGGCGAGTACCGACGGGTGGTGGAGATGATCGCGCACCCGAACTGGGACGGGTTGCACGGCGATATCGCCATGTTGCGCTTGGAACGCGCGGTCACCGCCGCGCCGGTCGCCATCGCCAAGTCCTCGCCGATCTACGGCGATCCCATCCGCCTGCTCGGTTGGGGCAAGACCTGCAACACCTACGAGTGCTCTTGGGAGTACCCGAAGCTGCTGCGTGAGATCGACCGGGACGTCGCCTTCGACAACGAGTGTTCGCGAGCCACGATCGACGGACGCACCGAGTTGTGTGTGGACGTGACCAGCAAGGCCACCTCCTGCTACGGCGACTCCGGTGGTCCCGCGGTGGAGCGGATGCTCGCAGGCGGCTGGGGCCTGGTGGGGCTGGACGGACGAGGTGGCGACTCGGTGTGTGGCGAACGCGGCCTGATCTACACCGACGTGACGGCATACCAGGATTGGATCCGCAGTACAGTCGCGTGAGCCTCGACGCCGCTCCAGTGCGCGCCGCTTCGTCTGCGGCCCGTCGCCCTGAGAGCGGCGTCATATTTTATTGAGTTGAATTCCGGACTCTGTCGAGTGGATGCTTGTGTCGTACAACTAGTTGGATGACGCAAGCAACAGGAGAGTCCATGGACGCCGCTGCCGCCTCCCGGCCGGAGGCTCTCGAAGCCAAGGCTGTCGAGGTGGAGGCCGTCGGGCAGGCCATCGCCCGCGTGGTTCGGATGTCCAACTGCGCGACGGCTCATGCAGGCCGACTCGGAGTGCCGTCAGGGTGGGAGAAGGCGACCTATCTGGTGCTCTTCCATCTCGAGGCGGGCGCCCGACGCTCGGGCTCGGTCGCCGAGGCCCTGCACCTCGATCCATCCACGATCAGCAGGCAGGTCGCCACGCTGGTTAAATCCGGATTGGTCGAGCGGACGATCGACCCCGAGGACGGCCGTGCCAGCCTTCTGTCGATCACCGAGCAGGGGCGATCGATACTCGCCGCGCATCGGGCCACCCGTCGAGAACTCATCGACCGGATGATCACGGACTGGCCATCGCGGGACCGGCAGGACCTGGCTCGCCTGTTAACCCGACTAGCGGACGCTTTGGAGACCAAGCTCCCCGCCTACGTCGCGGACGTCATCCAGGCTCGTCATGAAGGGGAATCCTGATGTCAGAGGCGCTGGCCCCACCGGGGCAGGTAGCCAAGTCCGGTGACGGGGGGCTGAGTCACCGGCAGATTCTCACCGTGCTCTCCGGCCTGATGATGGGTATGTTCCTGGCCGCTCTGGACCAGACCATCGTCGCGTCGGCCATGCGCGTCATCGCCGACGAGCTGCATGGACAGACCGCCCAGGCCTGGGCGACCACCGCCTACCTGATCACGGCGACGATCACGACGCCGCTCTACGGCAAGTTGTCCGACATCTACGGGCGAAAGCCGCTCTATCTGACCGCCATCGGCTTGTTCCTCGTCGGCTCCGTGCTCTGCGGAATCGCGGGATCGATCTACGAACTCGCCGCCTACCGAGCCATTCAGGGACTCGGTGCGGGCGGATTGATGTCGCTGGCGATGACGATCATCGCCGATATGGTCGCGCCGAGGCAGCGGGCGCGCTACCAGGGCTACATCCTGGCCGTCTTCGGTGTCTCCAGCGTGCTCGGCCCGGTCGTGGGCGGCTTCTTCGCAGGCCAGGAGAGCCTGCTGGGTGTCGCTGGTTGGCGGTGGGTGTTCCTGGTGAACGTGCCGGTGGCCCTCATCGCGTTGGTCGTGGTGGCCAAGGTGCTCAACCTGCCGCACAACCGGGTCAACCATCGGGTCGACTACTGGGGCGCCGCCGCCCTGGTGCTGGCGCTGGTCCCGCTGTTGATCGTGGCCGAGCAGGGGCGCGAATGGGGCTGGGGTGCGGGCATCTCGATGCTCATGTACGCGATCGGTGCCGTCGGCGTCGTGCTGTTCGTGCTGGTGGAACGGCGGATGGGCGACGAGGCACTGTTGCCGCCGAGGTTGTTCCGCAGCGGAACCTTCCGTCTCGGCAACCTGATGAGCTTCATCATCGGCCTGGGGATGTTCGGCGGCATGGTCTCGTTGCCGCTGTATCTGCAGATCGTCAAGAGCCAGTCCCCGACCCAGGCCGGGTTGCTGATGCTCCCGCTGACCTTCGGCATCATGACCACGACGTTCGTCGTCGGCAAACTGATCGCCAAGACCGGGCGGATCAAGGTTTTCCCGGTGCTCGGCGCGGGGGTGATGGCGGCGGCGCTGTTCCTCTTCAGCACCATCGACGCCGACACACCGATGGTGCTGCTCGGCGCGCTGATGGTGTTGTTCGGTAGCGGACTGGGCCTGTCGATGCAGACCGTGACCCTATTGGTGCAGAACGATGCGCCACCGGCCGACAACGGGTCCGCGACCGCCGCCGTGACCTTCTTCCGGCAGACCGGTGGCACGGCAGGCACCGCGGTGTTCCTGTCCATCCTGTTCTCGGTGTTGGCCGGGCGGATCGCCGACGCGTTCACCTCGGCCGCCGACGACCCGGCGTTCAACGCGGCACTGCAGGACCCGGCGGTGCTGGCCGACCCGGCCAACCAGGGATTCCTGGAGAATCTCCAGGGCAGCGGATCCGAGCTGGACCTGAACGACACCTCGTTCTTGACCACCATCGATCCACGGTTGGCGGCTCCGGTGCTCGACGGGTTCGCGAGCGCGATGAGCACCGTCTTCCTCGTGGGTGGACTGGTGATGCTCGTGGCATTCCTGCTCAGCTGGTTCGTTCCGGATGTCGAACTCGGCAACCAGTCCGGCATCCAGCGGATGCAGGCGGAACGGGCGGCAGCGGATCGTGCCGCTGACTCCGAGTCATCGGCGACCCGGCATGCGGACTCGGTGCATGCCGAGGACGCGGGCGACCCAGAGGGGGCGGTCGAAAGACCGAGGGCGTCGACTATCGGCGCAAGCGGTTCCGGTGACCGCAGTCCGGACGATGCCTGAGGCCATCGGCGTACGAACTCCGGACGTGACCGGGCGAAGGCGGTCTCCGAGCGACTCGGGGGCCGCCTTCGCCCGGTCTCGAACTCAGACCTTGGGCGACTCGTGCTTGCCCTCGTAGTACCCGGTGTCGATCGCACGCTGGTAGGAGCGCTCGATCTCGATCTGGGCGTCGGTACGGCCGACCCAGGTCGCGCCTTCGACGCTCTTACCGGGCTCCAGCTCCTTGTAGACGCTGAAGAAGTGCTGGATCTCCATCCGGTAGAACTCAGCCAGATGGTGGATATCGCGCAGGTGCTCCGACCTGGGATCCTCAGCTGGTACGCACAGGACCTTGTCGTCGCCACCCTTCTCGTCGCGCATTCGGAACATGCCGATGGCTCGAGCCCGGATCAAGCAGCCGGGGAACGTAGGCTCTTGGACGATCACCATCGCGTCGAGCGGGTCGCCGTCCTCGCCGAGCGTGTGTTCGATGAAGCCGTAGTCGGCGGGATACTGGGTCGCGGTGAAGAGCGTCCGATCGAGGCGGATTCGTCCGGTCTCGTGGTCCATCTCGTACTTGTTCCGCTCCCCTTTGGGGATCTCGATGGTGACGTCGAACTCCACGCGGTGCCTCGCAATGTCTTCGCCGGGTTGTCTGGACGTTGTGTGATCCACAGTTTGCACTTGCGGTCACCCCAGGCCCTTAGTCTGAACGACGAGACCCGGCGGAGTCGCATCGAGAGCCCCCGTCGGCATGTGAAATCCATCCCCATCCGCGCCGCCGCCACATCCAACAGGCCGTTCTAGGAGGTCGCGTGTCCGATTCCGGGCACCCCCCGCAAGGGTCAGCCGCGCCCCGGCGCAACGAACCGCAGGGTTCGTCGGACCAGGATCGGGCGTCGAGCAACCCTCCGCCACCGCCTCCGGAGCATCGCTCAGGACAGGGTGCGTCGATGCCTACGGGCGATCCGGCCCGGCAGCCTGCGCAGCCCAAGGCCGAACCGGCGGGTCAGCGCGACCAAGTCAGGCGGGACAGCGGGCCCGATGGCTCGGAGACCCCGCGCTCGGCGACCGGGCTGCGGGGTGCCCTGTCCGGCAGCCTCACCGCTTCAGAAGGCAGCAGGCCGCCGGATTCGATGCGCCCCGCGCCTGCGTCGGCACAGCGACCGGGTCCGGGACAGCAGGGCCAGCAGCGGTACCCGCAGCAGAACCTTCAGCAGCCGCCGTCTCAACAGCGGCAGCAGCATCAGCCACCACAGCAGCAATGGCCGCAACAGGGCGCGTCGGGACCAGGTTCGCGCCCGCAGCCGCCCGCCGCGAATCGCCCGCCAGCCAATTGGGCGCCGCAGGATCGGCCGAGTCAGCAGTCGATGGGCGTTCCGCCGAGGATCTCGTCCGGAACGATCAGCTCGACCGTGGGCGGCGGGTCGATGACCCAGAACGAACCGGCCGCCACCACCGGCGACCAGGAGACCGTGGCGCTCACCCGGCCACCCACCGCCTTGTCCGGAGACCTCTCGCCGCGTTCCAGCGGCACGGTCTTCGAATCCGCCGAACCACCGGCCGCCGCATCCGGTGGTGAACCGCCCGAGGACCCGCCGTCTGCTCCGAAGGCAGCCAAGCCGCCACGCAAGCGGCGTGGATTGCTCATCGGTGCGTTGGCGGTCGTCGTGGTGGTCGCGCTCGGTGCCACCGCCGTCTTCACCATCGAACCCGTCGGCCGGGTCTTCGGTATCGGACCCTCCGCCGTGCCCACGGAGCCCGCTCCGGACCCGATCGATCCTGACTTCGCACTCATCCCGGTGGACCACGTCTCGGCGGGCCCGACCGAAGCCGGGCTGGCCTCGGCACTGCAACCCTCGGTGACCGCGGCGGAGGTCGGCACGCTGCACGCCGTCATCGTCGACCCGGGCACCGGACAGTCCTTGTGGGGCAACGAGGCCGACGTGCCCGCGACCCCGGCATCGACCACGAAGATCCTCACCTCGGCGGCTGCACTGCTGACGTTCCCCGCCGACCACACCTTCACCACCACGGTCGTCGCCGGTCCCACACCCGGCTCGGTGATCCTGGTGGGCGGCGGCGATCCCTCACTGACGGCCGTCCCCGAAGGGACGGACACCCTCTACGCATCCAACCCGGCCCGGATCTCCGATCTCGCCGCACAGGTGCGCGAGAACGCGGGTGACATCGCCATCACCGAGGTGCTGGTGGACGCGAGCCGTTACACCGGTCAGGCCATCGCGGACGGGTGGGATGCCAGCGATGCCCCATCGAGCTACGGCGGATTCATCGAGCCGCTGATGCTGGACGGCGGCCGGTCCGACCCGCTCAACGACCTCTCGCAGCGAGTCGGCGATCCTGCGTTGGAGGCGGGCAACGCCCTGGCCGCAGAACTCGGTGCGACCAGCGTCTCCGCCGTCGACGAGGCAGGCAGCCCGGCGGACGGCGAGGTGCTTGGCGAGATCAGCTCGCTGCCGTTGGTCGATCTGATCGAGGCCATGATGCTGCTCTCGGACAACGTCGCCGCCGAGATGCTGGCCAGGGAGGTCGCCATCGAGCGCGGCGCGGAACCGTCCTTCGCGGGCGGCGCCGCCTCGATCATCGAGGTCCTCGGTGAGAACGGCTTCGACATCTCGCAGCTGGAGCTCTCCGATGCCAGCGGCCTGAGCAACCAGAACCTCATCACGCCGAACCTGCTGGGGGATGTGCTCTCCCTCGCCGCCCATCCGGCGGACGAGTCGGACACCGCCGTCTCCCAACAGCTGCGGCCGATGCTCACCGGCCTGGCGGTGGCCGGGGCCAGTGGGAAACTCACCGATCGCTATCCGGCGGGCGCCTCTGCGGGGCGCGGTTGGGTGCGGGCCAAAACCGGCAGTCTTACCGCGGTGAACGGCCTGGCAGGAGTGGTCACCGACCGGGACGGGAAGCTGATGGCGTTCGCGCTGTTGTCGAGCGGAACGAACGCCACGGTGGCTCGCCCAGCGCTGGACGAGGTCACCAGCGCGCTGCGCGAGTGCGGATGTCGGTAGCCCCCGTCGTTCGGTAGCGTCGGCGGTGTGAAGCCCGACTCGAGCGTGCAGGAGCTGGAAGCGACAGCAGACCGAGTCCCGATCGCGTGGAGCGTGGCGGCGTCGACCGCGCAACGGCTGATGCGACCGGGACCGGTACTGCCGCTGGCGGAGGCCGAGGCCACCGTGGCCAGGCTGCGCGACTTCAGCGTGAGCGCCGAGGCGCACGTGCGTGAGGTCACCGGTCTCGGCGCCGGCCTCCCGCTGTACAGCGGGGAGGTCGTCGACCGGCCGGGTTGGGCGCAGGCGGCAGTTGTCGGCCTGGCCGCGTTGATGGATGACGCACTGGCCGGTGACGACCCGTCGACCCTGCTCGGCGGCGTCGCCGCAGGCAGCGCGGGCGTGCAGACGGGTGTGGTGCTCGCCTACCTCGGGAGCCGGGTCCTCGGCCAGTACGACCCCTTCGGCGGCGAGGATGGCTCGGGTCACCTGTTGTTGGTGGCGCCGAACGTGGTCGCCGCCCGTCAGGCCCTCGATGTGCCAGCCGAGGATTTCGAGATGTGGGTCTGCCTGCATGAGGCGACCCACCGGCTGCAGTTCAACGCCGTTCCCTGGTTGCGTGATCATTTCGCAAGCGAGGTCGGCAGTCTGCTCAGCTCGATGGACGACACCCTCGCCCAGGTGGTCGTCCGGCTGCCGGAGCTGGTCCGCTCCGCGCGGCGCCGTGGCGCCGAGGGTGAGCCGGTCGGGTTGATGGAACTACTGCAGTCTCCGGAACAACGCGTCCGCCTCGATCGGCTGATCGCGCTCTCCACGCTTCTGGAGGGCCACGCCGATCACGTGATGGATGCGGCGGGCCCGTCCGTGGTGCCATCGGTACGCCGAATCCGGGCCAGGTTCACCGCTCGCCGACGCGGTGGCGGTGTACTGGATCGGGTGCTGCGGTCGGTGCTCGGGGTCGAGGCGAAGGTGCGCCAGTACGCCGATGGCGCGCAGTTCACCGAACAGGTCGTCGATGCCGTGGGCATGGCGGGTTTCAACGAGGTCTGGCGTTCTCCCGAGACCCTGCCCAGCCGTGCCGAGATCAGCCGACCATCGGACTGGCTGGACCGGGTCCACGGTTAGGGCGACCCCCGGTGCGCGGGTCGGGTTCGACACCGCGCACCGTGTGGTTCTGCATCGGTGCCCGGCTGCGGGCCCTTATCGGGCATTCGAGTGTCCGGTAAGAGCTTCATCCGTATATGCGACAAGAATCACGGCCTTATCCGCTGATCTGTGGGTATGCCGGTGAATAATCTGCTTCGACGGCTGATTTTCGGGAAAGCGGTCGAGGCCTGGCTGCGTTGCTAGCAGAGCACGATGTCCGTGCGAGCTACGGCCGACGTGACATGGGATTTCCGAAGCTGCCGAATGGAATGCGCAGTCTGCCGAGAGACCGGACCTGATCGACGAGTCACCGCAGAACAGCCGATCGTGAATCGGCCGAATGCAATCGAGAAGAGTCGATGAAGGGCCCGACCTCGGGGATGCGGCTTCAATTGCCGTCGTGAGGCCGGACGCAGGGCTTATCAAGCGTGCAGGAAGCGTTACGTGGATATTCGCCGTTTGGCATGTGGACTCGGTAGGGCGAGCACGCTGGCCGACCTTGGACCATGAATTGCCTTTCCCGAGCCGGCTCGCAGGCTGGCACCGAAACGCGACGGCCCTCGCCTGCCCGTTGTCGGGCGCGAACCGGGATAGTCACGCCCTATGACCGCGTTGCCGCCCGCCGAACCCGCTATCGAACCCGGTGTCGCCCTCGACGAGGTGCGCGCTGCGGTGCGCAGGCTGCTGACCGGACCGGCGGCCGAGACTCTCGATCGGGTCGGCAGCATCGCGGTGGCCTGTTCGGGCGGCGCTGACTCGCTCGCGCTGGCGGGCGGCCTCGTCCAAGCCGCCCGCAGGCCCGGCCTAGCTGTGCACGGACTGGTAGTCGATCACGGTCTGCAACCGGACTCGGCCGCCGTCGCCGCTACCGCCGCCGATCAACTCGATGCCCTCGGGTGCGCGCGGGTCCGGGTGCTCGGCGTCACGGTCGCGGGCGACGGTGGCTTGGAGGCGGCGGCGCGGCGGGCCCGATACGACGCGCTGTCCACAGCACGGGAGCACCCCGAGCAACTCGTCCTGCTCGGTCATACCCGCGACGACCAGGCCGAGACCGTGTTGCTCGGCCTTGGCCGGGGATCGGGCCCGCGTTCGATCGCAGGCATGCGTCCACTGGATCCGCCCTGGGCTCGGCCACTGCTGGAGTGCACCCGAGCCACCACGGAGGCGGCCTGTGTCGCCCTCGGGGTGACGCCGTGGCGGGATCCGCACAACAGCGCGCGCCGATTCACCAGGGCTCGGCTCCGACACGAGGTGTTGCCGCTGTTGGAGGACGTGTTGCAGGGCGGGGTGGCCTCGGCGCTGGCCAGGACTGCCGAGCAGTTGCGGGCCGATCTGTCCGCGCTCGACGAGTGGTCGGATCGAGCGTTGGCGGCCGCGCGTGACGAGTCTCACCCCGACGAGTTGCGGGCCGGGTATCTGGCCGATCTGCCCGCCGCCATTCGGTCCAGGGTGCTCCGTTCCTGGCTACGGGCGATGGGTGTCCGAGACCTGTCCTCCCGGCATCTCCAGGCCGTCGACGAGTTGGCCTCCCGATGGCGCGGACAGGGCGGTGTGTGGCTGCCGGGTGGGTTGGTGGCCGCGCGGGCGCATGGCAGGCTTGCGCTCCAGGCGCCGGACTGACTTCGACGCAGGGCGATCGACTGGGTCACCGGCCGGAACGCACCAGCCGAATAGAGAGGGGAAGCCGAGCCGTGTACGACGGCGACATCGCTTCCGTGCTGATCAGCGAGCAGCAGATCAGGGACAAGGTCACCGAATTGGCTGCCGAGGTCGCGGCCGCTTACCAAGAAGCGGAATCCGATCTCCTCTTGGTGGGCGTTCTCAAGGGTGCGGTGATGTTCATGACCGACCTGGCCCGTGAGCTGCCGATCCCCACCCAGCTCGAGTTCATGGCGGTGAGTTCCTATGGGTCGGGAACCTCGTCGTCCGGGGTGGTACGCATTCTCAAGGACCTCGACCGGGACATCGCGGGCCGCGACGTGCTGATCGTCGAGGACGTCATCGACTCCGGGCTCACCCTGTCGTGGCTGCTGAAGAACCTCGCCTCGCGTAACCCGAAGTCGTTGGAGGTGTGCACGCTGCTGCGCAAGCCCGACGCCGTTCAGGTGGACGTCCCCGTGCGCTTCGTCGGTTACGACATCCCCAACGAGTTCGTCGTCGGTTACGGCTTGGACTACGCCGAGCGGTACCGGGATCTGCCCTACGTCGGCACCCTCGAACCCCGGGTCTACTCGAGCTGATTCAGCCGGCATCGGGACGATCGTCCCGGCCGATTCGATCTCGATCTCCCATCCGCCGGATGTGACCTCAACCGCTCATCCGGCGGATGTCGGGAACTTCTTCGGCCGCCGGGCAGTTGAGTCACCGTGAGTGAGCAGCGTGCGGGGTATCGGCCGGTACGGCCGCCCCACCGCTCGGCGCAGTACGCAGCGCGTTGAGCGGTACGCTGGTCGGAACTGGGTTCCCGTCTCGTCGACGGATTGCCCGCACCGTGCGTCTCTGGAGGGTCGAGGCCGAAAGGCGGCCGTAGCCGAATGGACCGTAAGCGCCTGCTCCGTAACCCGCTGCTCTGGATCATGGCAGTGCTACTGCTGTGGCTGGGGTTCAGCGCCCTGTTCGATGACACCCGTGGGTACGAGCAGGTGCCGACATCCACGGCTCTGGAACAGATCACGAACGGCAATGTCCGCGAGGCCGTGCTGGAGGACCGTGAGCAGCAGCTCCGGTTGACGCTGGAGAACCCGGTGAACGGGAACAA
Organism: Actinoalloteichus hymeniacidonis; assembly: GCF_014203365.1. Lineage (NCBI taxonomy): Bacteria > Bacillati > Actinomycetota > Actinomycetes > Pseudonocardiales > Pseudonocardiaceae > Actinoalloteichus > Actinoalloteichus hymeniacidonis. Next base: position 5,978,384 of record NZ_JACHIS010000001.1, on the reverse strand, counting down.
CCAGCTCATCACCCAGTTCCCCTCGCAGGCCACCGATGAATTCACTCAGGCGCTCATCGACGCCGATATTCCCGGTGACTGGGACACCACCGTCACCCAGGACTCCCTGCTTTTCCAGGTTCTGATCTACCTCATCCCGCTGGGCCTGCTCCTGCTGCTGCTCATGTGGATGATGAACAATGCTCAGGGCGGTGGAAACCGCGTCATGAATTTCGGCAAGTCCAAGGCCAAACAGCTCAACAAGGACATGCCGCAGACCAGTTTCTCCGACGTGGCGGGCGCTCAGGAAGCGGTCGACGAGCTGTACGAGATCAAGGACTTCCTGCAGGCACCGGGCCGCTACCAGGCACTCGGCGCGAAGATCCCGAAGGGCGTCCTGCTCTACGGCCCGCCCGGCACCGGTAAGACGCTGCTGGCGCGTGCGGTCGCGGGCGAGGCGGGCGTGCCCTTCTACTCGATCTCCGGTTCCGACTTCGTCGAGATGTTCGTCGGTGTCGGTGCCTCCCGGGTTCGCGACCTGTTCGAACAGGCCAAGCAGAACGCGCCCTGCATCATCTTCGTGGATGAGATCGACGCGGTCGGCCGTCAGCGTGGCGCCGGACTCGGCGGCGGACACGATGAGCGGGAACAGACCCTCAACCAGCTGCTCGTCGAGATGGACGGCTTCGACTCGCGTGGCGGCATCATCCTGATCGCCGCCACCAACCGGCCGGACATCCTCGACCCCGCGTTGCTGCGTCCCGGCCGATTCGACCGCCAGATCCCCGTAGCGGCACCCGACATGTCGGGCCGTAAGGCGATCCTGCAGGTGCACGCGAAGGGCAAGCCGTTCGCTCCCGATGTCGACCTGGTCTCGCTGGCCAAGCGCACCGTGGGTATGTCCGGCGCCGACCTGGCCAACGTGATCAACGAGGCCGCGCTGCTCACCGCACGCCAGAACGAGCAGCTCATCACTGGTGCCTCGCTGGAGGAGTCCGTCGACCGGGTCATCGGTGGGCCCGCCCGCCGGAGCCGCGTCGTCTCCGAGAAGGAGAAGAAGCTCGTCGCCTACCACGAGGGCGGTCACGCGCTCGCGGCGTGGGCGATGCCCGACCTGGAGCCGGTCTACAAGCTCACGATTCTGCCGCGAGGCCGCACCGGTGGTCACGCCCTGGTCGTCCCGGAGGACGACAAGGAGCTGATGACCCGCTCGGAGATGATCGGCCGGTTGGTGTTCGCACTCGGCGGTCGTTCGGCCGAGGAGTTGGTCTTCCACGAGCCCACCACGGGCGCGTCCTCCGACATCGACCAGGCGACGAAGATCGCCAGGGCGATGGTCACCGAGTACGGCATGAGCGCGCGACTCGGCGCGGTGAAGTACGGCAAGGACGAGGGCGACCCCTTCCTCGGTCGTTCGATGGGCAGCCAGCCCAACTACTCGTTGGAAGCGGCCCACGAGATCGACAAGGAGGTGCGCGCGCTCATCGAGGCGGCGCACACCGAGGCGTGGGAGATCCTGCGGACCTACCGGGACATCCTCGACGACCTGGTGCGGGAGCTGCTCGAGAAGGAGACGCTCCAGCGGCGCGACCTCGAGCGGATCTTCGCAGGCGTGGAGAAGCGGCCCCGGATCACCGCGTTCAACGACTTCGGTGGTCGCACCCCGTCGGACAAGCCGCCGATCAAGAGCCCCGGTGAGCTGGCCAAGGAGCGCGGCGAGCCGTGGCCGCCGATCGTCGAGTCCGAGCCGACCCCGGTCGGTGAGGCGCACGGCGGTGGCGATCTGCCCGACGGACCGCCCGGATCGCATGAGCCCGACGGATTGCCCGGCACGGGCCACGGGCCGGGCGAGGGTGTGCCCCCGCACGACCCGGAGCCGCGTACCTATCCTTCGACGGACACCGACCCGACTGTTCGCAGGCCCGTTCCGCAGGGTGTCGGCCCGCAGGGCGTGAATCACAATGGCGTGGGTTCTGGCCCGCCGAACTACGGTGCGCCGCCCGGATGGACCCCTGCGACGTCGCCCACCGGACCGCCGAGTTCGTGGACCCCGTCGTGGGAGCGTCAGTCCGGCCCGTCGTGGGAACGTCGTGACGAGGCAGGCGCTGTCTCGGGTGTGAACCCGACACACGATGGGACGGAACGGATCAACCGGGATGATTTGAGGCCGGACCGTCCGGTCGACGACGAGGACCAGTCAGACGGTGGTGGTCGCTGACCCCGCCGTCAGCGGAGGAACGCGATGACCGACCTGATCAATGAGAACGGCCAGGCCGAGGCGGGGGCGAGACCCTCGTCTCGGCCCGCGTTCGACCAGCCCCGCGCCGAGGCAGCGGTACGCGAGCTGCTGTTGGCCTGCGGAGAGGACCCGGATCGGGAGGGCCTTCGGGACACTCCCGCCCGGGTGGGTCGGGCATACCAGGAGATGTTCGCCGGACTGTTCACCGATCCGGACGAGGTCCTGGACAAGACCTTCGACGAGGGTCACGACGAGATGGTGCTCGTCACCGACATCCCGATCTACAGCTACTGCGAACACCACCTGCTGCCGTTCCACGGGTCCGCGCACGTCGGGTACATCCCGAACCAGCAGGGCCGGGTGACCGGGCTGTCGAAGCTGGCGCGCGTGGTCGATCTGTATGCCCGACGCCCGCAGGTGCAGGAGCGGTTGACCTCGCAGGTGGCCGATGCGCTGGTGCGCAAGCTCGACCCGCGTGGGGTGATCGTGGTGATCGAGGCAGAGCATCTGTGCATGTCGATGCGTGGCGTGCGTAAGCCCGGTGCACGGACCACGACGTCGGCCGTGCGTGGCCTGTTCCGCTCCTCCCCGTCGTCCCGCGCCGAGGCTCTCGACCTGATCCGGGGGCACTAGTCGTGCATCGGCTGCTGCCCGATCCCGGCCGATGCGCGGTGCTGGGCGTGCTCAACGTGACGCCGGACTCCTTCTCCGACGGCGGTCGGTACCTGGACCGGGACGAGGCGGTCGCGCACGGCGTTCGGATGTCCCGGCAGGGCGCCGACCTCATCGATGTCGGCGGCGAGTCGACTCGCCCCGGTTCCGATCGGGTGCCCGCCGAGGTCGAGCTGGACCGGGTCGTTCCGGTGATCCGCGAGCTGGTCGCCGAGGGCGTCCCGGTGAGCATCGACACGACGAGGTCGGTGGTCGCGGAGGCGGCGGTGGCCGCGGGTGCGACGGTGATCAACGATGTTTCCGGCGGGCTCGCCGACGATCGGATGGCCAAGGTCGTCGCCGATGCGGATGTGCCGTGGGTGTTGATGCATTGGCGCGGCCACAGCCGCGAGATGAACTCGCTGGCCGAGTACTCCGACGTGGTGACCGATGTGCGTACCGAACTGGCGGCCCGGGTGGATGCGGCCCTGGCCGCCGGGGTGGCTGCTTCGGCGTTGGTACTGGATCCCGGGCTGGGTTTTGCCAAGACCGCGGAGCACAACTGGCAGTTGCTCGGCCGGTTGGACGAGTTGAGCTCGCTCGGACTGCCGATCCTCATCGGCGCATCACGCAAGCGGTTCCTCGGTGCGGTGCTGGCCGACGATGACGGCAAGCCGCGTCCCGCCGCAGGTCGGGAGGTCGCGGGCGCGGTGATCTCGGCGTTGTCCGCGCAGGCAGGCGCCTGGGGCGTACGGGTGCACGACGTGGTCAACTCGCTGGACGCGGTGCGGGTGGCGGCTGCATGGAAAGGCGGGAACGACCGATGACCGATCGAATCGTGTTGACCGGTTTGAAGGTTCGCGGCAGGCACGGTGTCTTCGAGCATGAGCGCCGGGACGGCCAGGACTTCATCGTGGATGTCACGGTGTGGATCGACACCGATCGCGCGGCGCGCAGCGACGACGTGCAGGACACCCTCGACTACGGGGTGCTGGCCACTCGGATGGCCGAGATCGTCGGGGGCGAACCGAGGAACCTCATCGAGACCGTCGCCGCCGAGGCCGCCGATTCGGTGTTGTCCGATCCTCGGGTACACGCCGTCGAGGTGACGGTGCACAAGCCGCAGGCACCCATTCCGTTGGAGTTCGCCGACGTCGCGGTGACCGTGCGCCGGTCGCGGCGGGCGGGTCGGGGACGGGCCGACTGATGAGCCGCGCGGTGCTCTCGCTCGGTTCGAATCTCGGTGACCGCCTGGCCATGCTGCGCTTGGCCGTGACGGGGCTGGGCGAGGCGGTGCGCGCGGTGTCGCCGGTCTATGAGACCGCGCCGTGGGGTGTGTTGGATCAGCCGGATTTCCTCAATGCGGTGGTGATCGTCGAGGACGACATCGGGGCCTGGGACTGGCTTCGCCGCTCGCAGGCCTTGGAGACGCAGGCCCAGCGGGTCCGGGAGATCCGTTGGGGGCCACGCACCCTCGACGTCGATGTGGTGACGGTGGACGAGGTTCGCTCGGATGATCCCGAGTTGCTGCTTCCGCATCCCGGTGCGGGCGACCGAGCCAGTGTCCTGGTGCCGTGGCACGACATCGACCCGGATGCGGTGTTGCCGGGGCGCGGCCCGATTCGCGACCTGCTCGCTGGACTCGACAGCACGGATCTGCGCCGACTCGACACGGGACTGCTCGACGAGCACCCCACGACGAGGGGGAGCCGATGAAGTTCACCCGCGCACGCGATCTCGGTACGGCGGTGATCATCGCCGGGCTGTTGTTCAACCTGGTGGTGCAGGCGGGCTATGGGACGTGGCCGCCGTTGCCGTTGCTGGCGGGTAGCCCGCTGTTCGTCCTCGCGGTCGTCGAGGTCGTACTGGCCTTCTCACTGCGGTCGAGGATCGGGCGTCGTCCCGGTGCGCCGCCGGTGGAGCCGTTGGTGGCTGCCAGAGCGGTCGCGTTGGCCAAGGCCACGTCCTTGACGAGTGCCATCGTCCTCGGCGCCTGGCTGGGTGTGGTGGGCTATCTCATTCCGTTGATCGGCGATATCTCCGCCGCAGGTGCGGATATGGCCGCCGCCGTGGTGGGTGCGGTGTCGGCTGCGGCGGCGATCGCGGCCGGATTGTGGCTGGAGCACTGCTGTCGGACGCCCGAGGACGACGACGAGAAGCATCCCGATCGGCACGCCTGATCGGCTCCGCGCTGGTAGGGCGGGTTGATCTTCGTAGTGCCTGCGAGGAGGTCTCGCGAAGATAACCGGCAGGTACCGTATGGGCCATGGTCGGCTTGTCAGATACGGACGGCGAGCGTCATCGCATTGGCCGAGGAACCATCCTTTGGGCGTTGGGTGCGGGTCTCGCACTCATCGCCACGGTGGTCCTCGTACTCGGTGACGATGCGCGTCTGCTGCGGCTCGGCCTGCTTGCGGCGTTGTGGACGGCGCTGTTGGGCGCTTTCGCCGCCGCCAGATATCGCAAGGACGCCAATGCCCGCACCGGTGAAGCCGACCGGTTGCAGCAGATCTACGAACTCGAATTGGAACGCGAGATCGCGGCGCGTCGCGAGTACGAACTGGAGGTCGAGGCCGAGACCCGACGTCAGGTCGAGGAAGAGGTCCGCGACGAGTCGCGCCGGGAACTGGATGCGCTGCGCGGTGAACTTCGGAATCTGCGGGAGAACCTCGAGGCGCTGCTCGGTGGTGACGTGCTGGTCGAGCGCGTCGCCCTGCGCGCGGAGTCGACCCGGTTGCGCTCGCTGTCCGACCAGTCACGGGTGATCGCCGCGCACGATGACGAGATCCGCAGCATCACCTCGTCGAGCTCCTCCTCGGTGGTCTCCGCCGAGGAGACGCAGATCATCGACGCGTTGGTGGAGGTAGAGAACGCGGTTCAGGAGATGGAGCTGCGGTCCGGGGATGGACGCGGCATCGGTTCCCCGGGACGCAATCGGCCCGGCCGAGGCGACCGACCGCATCCGGTCGAACAGTGGCGGGCGGGCGCGCCACGCCGGGAAGACTCCGGGCGGACCGCGACCCGGCGTCCGGGACAACGTCCACCGGCACAGGTCCCGCCGCAGGCCAGGCCCGCCGCCGGGCACGACCGCCAAGAGGACCAGAGCTCGCGGTCGATGCGGATGGAGGTCGTCGGCGAGGTCGAGTCGCCCCAGCCGATGGATCAGCGGGATCAGCCGCCCGCTCGGCCGCGCAAACCGGCGCAGGCACCGCCACCACCGCAGAAGCAGCCGCCGGCCCGGGGGCCGAACCGGCCGCCCGCCCGCCGGAACCCGCCGCAGCCTCCCGAGCAGCCCACGCGCCAGGCGCCGCCACCTGCGCCGAAGCGGCCGACCCGGGAGGAACCCACCCGGCAGATCAACCGTCCGAAGCGGCCCGCACCCGCTGCGCCGCCGCCTGCCCCCGTGCCCGCGCCGGTATCGCGGGCGACGGAGGAGACCGCCTTCGACGGCATCGATGGTTGGCAGCCCGAGATCGAGCAGCCGGTGGCGGTGGAACCCGAGCCGACCGGTCGTCGGGCGGCCCGTGGTCGTCGGGCGGCGCCGGAGGACGGCGATGACGCGGGTGCGCACGCTTCCGGCCGTTCGGTGAGCGAGCTGCTGGCGGCCTACAGCGACGAGCAGCCCCGCAGGCATCGCCGCAGGCGCGACTGATCACCCCGAGGCGGGGCCGCCTTGGCATCGTCTTCGCTGCCCGCGCTCCGGCGATGAACGCGGGGCGCTGAGTCATGTCGCGTGCTGGTGCGTCCCCGCTGACTGTCTGACGGCGGCGATGGGCGGTCGGGTCGACCGTCCGGCGGCCATGTCGGTGACCCCGAACCCTCCCGAGTGAATACGGTCGGTGGTCATCCGAGCCGAATGGGCTGTTCACCTCGACAAACGGTGCTGATCGCCGGCCTGGATGGTCAACACGATCGATAATGAGAGGGCGGGGTCTGCCCCCGTGCGGGGGCCGGTACCGGTGCCGGGGAGGGGCCCGCGGCGTCAGGGGAGGCCCGATGTCAGACCGTGGCTCGCGTGCGACTTTCCCGATGAAATACGAGGAGCTAGCCGGGCCCGATGTCGTGGTCGACCCCGCCGACCGGCGCTCTTCGGCGCGCCGGATTCCGGTGCAGGCCCGGCGATCGGCGGCTGCGGGCAATGCCCTGCCGTTCGGGTCACCGCCTCGGTCGCTACGTGCTGCGGCCGTGCTGCTCGCGGTGTTGGCCGCCGCGATGCTGCTGGCCACCTTCGTCGTGGCGTTCTGGCTGTGGCAGGGCGAGCTGGTGGCCACGCCGCCTGCGGTGGTGTTCTTCTGCCTCTTCGCCCTGTTGCCGGTCTCGATCGTCTCACTGTTGTGGGCGGCGGCCCGCGCCGTCTGGCATGGCCGGAGCTGGGGCCTGAGTCTGGCGGCGGGTATCTGTGTGTTGTCGGTGATCGGCGCGGGTTTCCTGGTGGTCGACTTCGGCTATCGCTCGGTCGTCGGACTCACGATCGACGCCGCTTCCTGGTGGCTGTTGCTGGTGGTCGCTGCGGTGATGCTGTTGGGCTCCATCGCGGCGGTGCTACTGCGGCGGCTGCGGTACAACCCGTTCGTTCTCGCCGGTGGCATTCGAGGCATGGACGACGCCACGATGTCCAGCGAAGCGGGGGACTAGCCGCCAGCGACATCGGGCTGACGCATCGGGTCTCGACGGGCTCACTCGATCGGGAGCGCCCACCGCGTCACCCACGGGGGCGTTGTGGCATTCGGCGAACTACACCCGACCGGCGGTCACCCCGTTCTCGAACCGCTCGACTGAGTCCCCGAACTCCTAGTGTTACCAACCGTGACCAGCGAACATTCGTCGACGTCGCAGCGATTGACGAGCTCGCAGGCGAGCCGTTGGCAGCGTTTCCTGCTGCCGGTGCTCGGCGTCGTGATCCTGGGTCTGTGCGGGTTGACGCTGCTGGGCCTGACCCATGCTCGGGTGGGCGCGGTCGCGCTGGTGGTCGGCGCCGCGGCCGCGTTGTTGCCGCTGGGTCCGGTGATCGCGACCTTTCTGTGGGTTGACCGTTGGGAGCCGGAACCACCGAGGCTGCTGTTCGCCGCCTTCCTCTGGGGCGCCTGTGGCGCCACGATCGCCGCCTTGCTGATCAACGACACCGCGCAGGTCGTCGGGGAGGTGCTCCTGGGCACCGGCGGCGGTGACCTCGTCGCCGCGTTGATCTCCGCCCCGCTGTTCGAGGAGGCCGCCAAGGGGCTCTTCGTGCTCGCTGTGCTGCTGCGCCGCAGGCAGGAGTTCAACGGGATCGTGGACGGGATCGTCTACGCCGGGATCACCGGTGTCGGGTTCGCCTTCACCGAGAACATCACCTACTTCGGGCTGGCCTTCGTCCAGGGCGGCTTCGGTGACATGAGCGGCGGCGTGGTCGCGGTGTTCGTGCTGCGCGGGGTGCTGTCGCCGTTCACCCACTCGTTGTTCGGCGCGATGCTGGGCATCGGGCTCGGTATCGCCGCCTGCACCAGCCGTCCACGAATGCGGATCGCGGCGCCACTGATCGGTTACCTGATGGCGGTGTTGCTGCACGCGCTCTGGAACGGGGCTGCGACCCTCGGCGGCGGCCGGATCTTCATCAACGTCTACTTCCTGGTGATGGTGCCGATCTTCCTCTCCACGGCGCTGCTGGTCTGCTGGCAGCGTCGGCGTGAACAACACGTCGTGGTCACCCAGCTGCCCGGCTTCGCGGCCGAGGGGTGGATCGCCGCCAGCGAGATCGGCCTGCTGGCCAGCCTCACCAGCCGCAAGGAATGGCGGGTCGCCGTCCGCAAACGGTCCGGGGCCTCGGCAGGCAAGGCGGTGGCGGCCTACCAGCTCGCGGTCACCGAGCTGGCGTTCGTGCGGAATCAGTTGGCAGGCGGCCGGACGTTCCCCGAGACGGCCGAGCGACTCGACCAGGCGGTCGCGCGGTTGATCCGGAGTAGAGCGGCCGTCCTGCGCTCGCCAGGCGCCCTGGCGGACGCCGCGCGCAGCACTGCGGGCATCCGTAGACGGAACCGGCCATCGCGCGGTTCCGGTTGGCTGTTCGACCGCCAACCCGTGCTGCTGCGAGCACTGGGCCCGCCTCGACGGCCGGTCTCCACCGAGGTCACGCTGCCCGGGATCGTGGTCGGATCGAATCGATCGGCCGATGAGACCCTGCCCATCCCGAAGATGGTCCTGGAGCCGCTGTCGAGCGGCGCACCGACCGTCCGCCACGACGGGGTCGTCGCTCCGGTCGAGCCTGCCCTGACCTCGGCGCGGGAACCGGTGATCCCGGCGCAGTCCTCGGAGTCGACCGACGTGACCGTGGTGATCGACCCGGTGCCGCCGACCAGCGGGGAACCGAAGGCCTGATCGGCTCGGGCGCCGGCGGCCGATCGCGGCGGTGAACCTGCTCACCCGATCGCGGCAGACCGGCGTCGATCCCGTTACGCTCGCCGCCGTCCGGTACCCGTAGGACGAAGGACGGGACTGGAACGGCAGAAATGGAGTCGCCACCGACATGATCGACAACGCAGGGGTTCGGCCTGCGAGATTGGCCGTCGGAGTCATCTCGGCAGGTCGGGTGGGTGCCGTGCTCGGTGCCTCGCTCGCCAGGGCCGGGCACGTCGTCGTCGCCACCTCCGCGGTGTCCGATGCCTCGTTGCGTCGGGCCGAGCAACTCCTTCCCGACGTCCCGGTGCTCGCGCCCGACGAGGTCGCCACGAGGGCCGACCTGGTGATGCTCGCGGTACCGGACGATGTGCTGCCCGGCATGGTTGCTGGGCTGGTCGCCACCGGGGCACTGCGAGCCGGCCAGATCGTGGCCCACACCTCGGGCGCCCACGGGGTAGACGTGTTGACCCCCGCCGCCGAGCTGGGCGCGCTCCCCCTAGCCCTGCACCCCGTGATGACCTTCACCGGTCGCAGCGAGGACCTGGAGCGACTCGCCGCCTGCTGCATCGGCGTCACCGCGTCCGGGGACCCGAATTCCCCGGTCGAGCCCGGCTGGAATGTCGGCGAAGCGCTGGTCGTCGAGATCGGCGCGGAACCGGTCCGCATCCCCGAGGCGGTCCGCCCGCTGTATCACGCGGCGCTGGCACACGGCGCGAATCACCTGATCACCCTGCTCACGGAATGCGTCGGGCTGCTCTCCCAAGCGGGCGTCGCGCATCCGGAACGGCTGTTGGGACCGCTGTGCGGCGCCGCGATGGACAACGCCCTACGCCACGGTGATCGAGCCCTGACCGGCCCGGTGGCCAGGGGCGATCTGAGCACCCTGCGCACCCATCTCGACGTGCTCGGCGAGGTGGCACCGGAGGTGGTCCCGAGCTACCGGGTGCTGGCCGCCCGCACCGCCGACCGAGCGAGAGCCGCCGGTCTGCTCTCGGACTCGACCGCCGCCGAGGTCGACGACCTGCTCAACGAGGAGCCCCGATGACCGAGACCCAGGCCACGCCCGGAGCGCCGGGGGAGTCCCCGTTGTTCGCGCCCGGTGATACGACGGTGCACTCCGACCCCGCGCAGCTGGCGAGGGTCACCAGGGCGCTGCGGGCCACCGGACGACGGATCGTCCTGGTGCCCACCATGGGGGCCCTGCATCGCGGGCACCGGGAGTTGATCCGCCGCGCCAAGCGGGTCCCCAACACCATCGTGGTGGTCTCGATCTTCGTCAACCCGCGTCAGTTCGGCGCAGGCGAGGACTTCGAGCGCTATCCCCGGGACCTCGACACCGACGTCGCCGTCTGCCGTGCGGAGCAGGTCGAGCTGGTCTTCGCTCCGACAGCGGCGGCGATGTACGGCGCAGGTACCTCGATCACGGTGTCGGCCGGCCCCCTCGGCGATGAGCTGGAGGGGGCGAGCAGGCCGGGGCACTTCGCGGGCGTCCTGACCGTGGTGGCCAAGCTGCTCAACATCGTCCGGCCGGATTTCGCCTTCTTCGGCGAGAAGGACTACCAGCAGTTGGTGCTGCTGCGTCGGATGGGGCGCGAGCTCGACTTCGACGCCTCGATCGTGGGCATCCCCACGATCCGCGAACACGACGGCCTGGCGCTGTCGTCCCGGAACGTCTATCTCGATGCCGAGGCACGCAACGCTGCGGTGGTGCTCTCGGCGGCCCTCACGGCAGGTGTGTATGCGGCTCGCTCGGGCGGGGATGCCGCGCGGGTGCTGGCCACCGCCCGCGAGGTACTCGACGGTGAGCCTGCTCTCGACGTGGACTACCTGGAGCTTCGCGACGTTGAACTGAATGCCGTCGACGAGCAGCGCGAGGCCCGGCTGCTGGTGGCGGCTCGGGTCGGCGCGGTTCGGCTCATCGACAACGTCGCGATCGCCTTCGGAACGGCCGAGGAGCAACCGGGCGAGGTCGCGGACGCCCCGGCTGCGGACGGTGCGGCGACCGACTCCGCCGAGAGTCGCTGAGAGGGAGAACGAGATGTTGCGGACGATGCTCAAGTCGAAGATCCACCGCGCGACCGTCACCCAGGCCGACCTGCACTACGTCGGTTCGGTCACGGTCGACGAGGACCTGATGGATGCGGCCGACCTCTTGGCCGGTGAGCAGGTCGCCATCGTCGACGTCACCAACGGTGCCCGGCTGGAGACCTATGTCATCCCGGGCGAGCGCGGCACCGGCGTCTTAGGGATCAACGGAGCGGCAGCGCACCTGGTGCACCCTGGTGACCTGGTGATCCTCATCGCCTATGGGCTGATGGACGCCGCCGAGATCCGCGAGCACCGCCCCTCGGTGGTGTTCGTCGACGCAGACAACAAGGTGATCAGCCTCGACGCCGATCCGGCAGTCGTTCCCGATGGCTTCGGTCTCTCATCGGGCTCCATCGATTCGCGGTCGGCCGATTCGGCCCCGACCGCAGGCGGCTCGACCACCGCCCGGTCCGAGAGCATCGCGGCGGGCGAGACCGATGATGCGGTGCGCCTGGACGCCTTGTTGCAGTCCGAACGCTGACGGCCTTCCCTGGCCGGCGGCCTGCGAAGGGAGAACCGGCGGTGCTGCTCACCATCGATGTCGGGAACACCAACATCGTGTTCGGCCTGTACGTCGGCTCCGGGCCGGACGCGCGGCTGCTGCGTGACTGGCGGATGCGCACCGATGCCCGGATGACCGCCGACGAACTCGCGTGGACTATGCGCGGTCTGCTCGGTGAGCATGCCGACCGGATCACCGGGATCTCCGCGTTGTCGACCGTGCCCGCCGTGGCGCGCGAACTGCGGGTGATGCTCGCTCGGTACTACGCCGAGGTCCCGACCCTGATCGTGGCGCCGGGGGTGCGGACCGGGGTCCCGCTGCTGGTCGACAATCCCAAGGAGGTCGGCGGGGACCGAGTCGTGAACACCCTGGCGGCCCACCATCTCTACGACACGGCCTGTGTCGTCGTCGACTTCGGGACCTCCACCAACATCGACGTGATCTCCCGGAAGGGCGAGTTTCTCGGCGGGGTGTTCGCGCCCGGCATCGAGATCTCGGTGGACGCCCTCGCTGCGCGGGCCGCTCAGCTGCGGAAGGTGGAGTTGCTGCGGCCGAGGAACGTGATCGGCAAGAACACGGTGGAGTGCCTGCAATCCGGCATCCTCTTCGGCTTCGCAGGCCAGGTCGACGGCCTGGTCCGCCGGATCCTCGCCGAGCTGTCGGCAGGGGAGCACGGGCCGGTCACCGTATTGGCCACCGGCGGACTGGCCCCGTTGGTGATCGGGGAATCGGAGACGATCACCACCCATGTTCCCGATCTCACGCTCATCGGCCTGCGTTTGGTCTACGAGCGCAATATGAGCTGACACCGGCCGCGCCGAGTCGGGGTCCGCAGTGGCCGCCGAGTCGCCCGTCGGCAGCCGTATCCCGTTTCCGCCGAGCGCCGGTCGGACCGTACGCTGTGTCGCTGTGAACGCGATTCCGGAACACGACGCCACGACCAGCGAGGACACTCTTCCCGAGCAGATGAAGGTACGCCGGGAGAAGCGCTCGAGGTTGCTGGAATCCGGTATCGAACCGTATCCGGTCGTGCTTCCCATCACACATACCGTCGCGGCGATTCGCGCGAAGCACACCGATCTCGAGCCCGACACCGCCACCGGCGAGATCGTCGGCATCTCGGGTCGAGTGATGTTCCTGCGAAACACCGGAAAGCTGTGCTTCGCGACGCTGCGTTCCGGAGATGGTTCCGAGTTGCAGGCGATGTTGAGCCTGGCGCAGATCGGGGCGGAGTCGCTGGCTTCGTGGAAGGCCGATGTCGACCTCGGCGATCACGTATTCGTGCATGGCGAGGTCATCACCTCGCGCCGGGGCGAGTTGTCGGTAATGGCCGATGAATGGCGGATCGCGGCGAAGGCACTGCGTCCGTTGCCGGTGACACACAAGGAACTGAGCGAGGAAACCCGGGTTCGCCAGCGGTACGTCGATCTGATCGTGCGGCCACAGGCCCGTCGGATCGTCGAGACTCGGGCCGCAGTGGTTCGTTCGCTGCGGGAGTCGTTCCATCGGCACGGCTTCACCGAGGTCGAGACGCCGATGTTGCAGACCCTGTACGGGGGCGCGGCGGCCCGACCGTTCCACACCCACTCCAATGCGTTCGACATCGACCTTTACCTGCGCATCGCGCCGGAGTTGTATCTCAAGCGCTGCGTGGTGGGCGGAATGGAGCGCGTCTTCGAGATCAATAGGAACTTCCGCAACGAGGGCAGCGACTCCTCGCACTCGCCGGAATTCGCGATGACCGAGTTCTACCAGGCGTATAGCGACTACAACGACATCGCGACCTTGACCAGGGAACTCATCCAGGAGGCGGCCAGAGCCGCCTGTGGTGGTGAGGTCGTCACACTGATCGATGGAACCGAGTACGACCTTTCCGGTGAATGGAAGTGGCTCAGCATGTACGGCTCTCTCGCCGAGAAGGTGGGCGAAGAGGTGACGCCGGACACATCGGTGGAGCGATTGCGGGCCATCGCTGCTGAACAGGGCTTGGAACACGATCCCGCGCTCGGTCACGGCAAGCTGATCGAAGAGCTCTGGGAGCATCTGATCGGCGATCATCTGTACGAGCCGACCTTCGTGAAGGATTTTCCGATCGAGACCTCGCCGTTGACTCGGCAGCACCGCACCGAACCCGGTGTCGCGGAGAAGTGGGACCTCTATATCCGAGGTTTCGAACTGGCCACCGGCTACTCCGAACTCGTCGACCCCGTCGTCGAGCGGGAACGACTGGAAGCGCAGGCCAGGCTGGCAGCGGGCGGCGACGTCGAGGCCATGCGATTGGATGAGGACTTCCTACGGGCTCTGGAGTACGGAATGCCGCCGACTGGAGGCTGCGGAATGGGCGTTGATCGCTTGTTGATGGCCTTGACCGGTGCGGGCATCCGGGAAACGATCCTGTTTCCGCTGGTCCGTCCGGAATGACGCTGCTGCCGATCGGCACCATGCGGTGTCGATCGGCTTCTTCCAAACACGTTGTCTAAGAACTAAGAGCGTTCGGATCCATTTCTGCGGTAATATCGGCTGAAATGAGGCGCGTGGGCAGCCTTGAGCAGATCTTTTCGTGGAAGGACATGGGTCATGGCACAGAAGGTCACAGTCACACTGGTTGATGACTTGGACGGTTCTAAGGCTGACGAGACCGTCGAGTTCACTTTCGATGGAGCCGCTTACCAGATCGACCTTTCCTCGGCCAATGCCGGGGTACTTCGGGATGCGCTGGCCGGTTTCGTCGGGCACGCGCGGCGCTCCGGTGGGCGCAAGCGCAACGTGCGTCCCGGCGGCGACCGGGCCGACGGTGGCAGCACCTCGGCAGGCGATCGGGAGCAGAACCAGGCAATTCGGGAGTGGGCGCGCAAGCGTGGCATGAAGGTCTCCGATCGCGGCCGTATCCCCGCCGATGTCATCGACGCTTACCACGCGGCAAACTGAGCCGTACCGACGAACTCCGACCGTGAAATCGACTGATTGAGTCGATCGCCACACTCGGATTCCTCGGTCGGCAATCCGGCGAAACCGAGTCGGTTCTCGCGGACTGGGAATTGGCCTGGCTCGGCTAGAGCCGGGCCGAGGGGACGCGCGCGTGCTGCGATGTGTGCGGCGCTGAGTCGGGCGAGTGCAAGAACCTTGCCCGCGAAATCACCCTGGAGAAGAAAACGACGCGACCGTTGCCGCTCGGCGACGCGCTTGTGCTCGATTCGGACACGTCTCGATGGCAGCCGGTGGGCGACTGCCATCGAGGGAACGCGTCGCCAGGAGTGTCAGCCGAGCTCGCGCACGCGCGCGTCCCGTTCCGCTGTGCCGACCCGAGGGCACGTCGTGCAGGCCTGGGGCGAACCGGGCAGCGCGTAATGGAAACAGCAGCTTCCTCGACGTCTCGTCCACCGTTCTCCGTCGTCCACCGAGACGCGGTACATCGTCGATACCGAGGTGAACGGGTCCAGCAGTGGGTCGGCGGCGGTGCCGAGCACCAGGGCCGCATCGGCGACCCCGCCGTCCTCGTCGCCGCACATCTGTCCCGCCAGCCACAGCGTGGTGTCCAGCACATCGGTGGCCGCTGCCCAGAGCATTCGGCGGCCCAGGCGGGTGCCGGGGGCGAACGCCGCGACGAAGCGGGCGGCGTGGCCCGCGAACCTCGCCCGGAGCAGATCGGCCAACGCGTGTTCGTCGGCCACCACGGTGGCCGCGCTGGTGTGTGCGGCCGGATCGTCGGGCAGGCAGGCGAACGCCTCGCCGGTCAGGGCGATGCCGTCCAGGTGCGGTCGTCCCTCGGCCAGTCGGAACGCGGTGTGCTCGGGCGCCAGTGACGGCACCCGGCGTGCCGTGTGGAACAGCAGCGCACCCAGGTAGCCCGGCACGCTGAGGTACCAGGACATCACGTAGCCGGCGGTGGTTCGTTCCGGGGCGGCCCCGTAGTTCTCGATCAGCCAGCCGCTCAGCAGTTCACGCCATCGAGTGAACGATGCCGGGTCGTCGAGCAGCGACGAGCAGCGTGACCAACCGGCGTCGAGCGCGGCGTCACCGTGTCGGGCCTCCAGCCACGGCGGAAGGTCCAGTCGGGCGATCGACTCCGCGATGTTCGCGGCCGTCCCCGATCCATAGGCGCCTGACCTGCGAAAAGCCGTGGTCATCGACCGGCTCTCCGTTCCTGGGTGCAGCTGCGGATCGGCACGATGTCCCACCTTCGTCGGGTAACGCCTACTGGTCGACCGTCTGGTTCGGCGATGACAGCCGCGACCAAATCAGGGTTGCCTAAGCTTATCTGGTCGCCGCGCGGGGGAGCCGGGATGGGGCGAGGCTCGCGGGGTGGTTGTGGTCCGACACGGTGCGTGTTCGCTCTCAGCGGACATCGAACGCGCGAGGGCCTGACCTGGAATGAGGCCGCGTCACGCAGCGTTGTGCAGGTTGCGAGTGCTACGGAACGGCCTAAGAGAAGCCGACACCAACTCGATGTCACGGTAATGCCGACTACAGTGGTTGTTAGGGTGCCGACCCCGTCACTACAGCGCCAGAGACCGAAGTCCCTGGTGTGTGGCCGGGCGAGAGCCGCTGCCGCCGCTGTCGAGGAGTGCGAATGTTCGAGAGGTTCACCGACCGCGCGAGGCGGGTGGTCGTCCTGGCCCAAGAAGAGGCCAGGATGCTCAACCACAACTACATCGGCACCGAGCACATCCTCCTGGGCCTGATCCACGAGGGTGAGGGTGTCGCCGCCAAGGCGCTGGAGTCGCTGGGGATCGCCCTGGAGGGCGTCCGCCAGCAGGTTGAGGAGATCATCGGTCAGGGGCAGCAGGCCCCGAGCGGCCACATCCCCTTCACGCCTCGGGCGAAGAAGGTGCTGGAGCTGTCGCTTCGGGAGGCTCTGCAACTCGGCCACAACTACATCGGCACCGAACACATCCTGTTGGGCCTGATCCGCGAGGGCGAGGGCGTCGCCGCGCAGGTGTTGGTCAAGCTGGGTGCCGATCTGAACCGAGTGCGTCAGCAGGTTCTGCAGCTGCTGTCGGGCTACCAGGGCAAGGAACCCGCCGAGACCGGCGGCCGCGGCGAGGGCACGCCGTCTTCCTCGCTGGTGCTCGACCAGTTCGGTCGCAACCTGACGTCGAGCGCTCGGGAGGGCAAGCTCGACCCGGTCATCGGCCGGGAGAAGGAAATCGAGCGGGTCATGCAGGTGCTGTCCCGCCGTACCAAGAACAACCCCGTCCTCATCGGTGAGCCCGGTGTGGGTAAGACGGCCGTCGTCGAGGGCTTGGCGCAGAACATCGTCAAGGGCGAGGTTCCCGAGACCCTCAAGGACAAGCAGCTCTACACGCTGGACCTCGGTTCGCTGGTGGCGGGCTCCCGCTACCGGGGTGATTTCGAGGAGCGCCTGAAGAAGGTGCTCAAGGAGATCCGCACCCGGGGCGACATCATCCTGTTCATCGACGAGATCCACACCCTGGTGGGTGCGGGTGCCGCCGAGGGCGCGATCGACGCCGCGAGCATCCTGAAGCCGATGCTGGCCAGAGGCGAGCTGCAGACGATCGGTGCCACCACGCTCGACGAGTACCGCAAGCACGTCGAGAAGGACCCGGCTCTGGAGCGCAGGTTCCAGCCGATCCAGGTCGGCGAGCCCACGATGGAGCAGACCATCGAGATCCTCAAGGGTCTGCGGGACCGCTACGAGGCGCACCACCGCGTCTCGATCACGGACTCGGCGCTGGTTGCCGCCGCCACGCTGGCGGATCGGTACATCAACGACCGCTTCCTGCCGGACAAGGCGATCGACCTCATCGACGAGGCGGGCGCGCGGATGCGCATCCGTCGGATGACGGCGCCGCCGGACCTGCGCGAGTTCGACGAGAAGATCGCCGACGTGCGTCGGGACAAGGAATCCGCGATCGACGCGCAGGACTTCGAGCGCGCCGCCCGCCTGCGTGACGAGGAGAAGCAGCTCCTCGGCCAGAAGGCGGAGCGGGAGAAGCAGTGGAAGTCCGGTGACCTCGACGTGGTCGCCGAGGTGGACGACGAGCAGATCGCCGAGGTTCTGGCGAACTGGACCGGCATCCCCGTCTTCAAGCTGACCGAGGAGGAGACGACTCGGCTGCTGCGGATGGAGGAGGAGCTCCACAAGCGGATCATCGGCCAGGAGGACGCCGTCAAGGCCGTCTCCCAGGCGATCCGTCGTACCCGCGCCGGTCTGAAGGACCCGAAGCGTCCCTCCGGATCGTTCATCTTCGCCGGCCCCTCGGGTGTCGGTAAGACCGAGCTGTCCAAGGCGCTGGCGAACTTCCTCTTCGGCGAGGACGACGCGCTCATCCAGATCGACATGGGTGAGTTCCACGACCGCTACACCGCTTCTCGGCTGTTCGGCGCGCCCCCCGGGTACGTCGGCTACGAGGAGGGTGGCCAGCTGACCGAGAAGGTGCGGCGTAAGCCGTTCTCGGTGGTGCTCTTCGACGAGATCGAGAAGGCGCACCAGGAGGTCTACAACACGCTGCTCCAGGTTCTCGAGGACGGCAGGCTCACCGACGGTCAGGGCCGCACGGTCGACTTCAAGAACACGGTGATCATCTTCACCTCCAACCTGGGCACGCAGGACATCTCCAAGGCGGTCGGCCTGGGCTTCGCCGGTGGCGGCACCGAGGGCTCGAACTACGACCGGATGAAGCAGAAGGTCAACGACGAGCTGAAGAAGCACTTCCGTCCGGAGTTCCTCAACCGGATCGACGACATCATCGTCTTCCACCAGCTCACCGAGGACGAGATCATCCGGATGGTCGACCTGATGATCGCCAGGGTCGAGACGCAGCTCAAGAACAAGGACATGAGCCTTGAGCTGACCGCCAACGCGAAGAAGCTGCTCGCCAAGCGCGGCTTCGACCCGGTGCTCGGTGCTCGGCCGCTGCGTCGGACGATCCAGCGCGAGATCGAGGACCAGCTGTCCGAGAAGATCCTGTTCGGCGAGCTGGAGGCCGGGCACATCATCATCGGCGACGTCGAGGGCTTCGAGGAGGGCAAGAGCGACGACAAGGCGCGCTTCGTCTTCCGAGGCGAGCCGAAGCCCTCGCAGGTTCCGGATGTCCCGCCGGTGGAGCTGTCCAGCTCGACCGGGGGCAACCAGGAGCTTCCCCCCGCGGAGGGCGAGTCCGAGTGACCCGATGAACCAACCCTGAGCTGGGGCCGATGCCGAAACCGGGCATCGGCCCCAGCTTTTGTGTATTAGGGGGTCCCGCCCGCAGGCCCGAGCGGGCCTCGGGCAGGGCAGGGCGGGGACGCGCCGGTCGGGCGTGGGTGAGAATCAGATCATGGGGGCGCGGACGGACATGGCATACGAGGATCCTGCCGAGGCAGAGGAGACCGGACGTCGACGTCCGGGCGGCCCGCTGGTCACCCTGTTATTGCTGCTGTTGACGGTGCCGTTCGTGCTGGTGTCGGTGAACCGACTCATCGAGGTCGGCGGACTTCGAATCGCCGTCGGCGCCGCCGCTCTCACCCCGTACACGCTGCCGCTGGGACTTCTCCTCATCGTCGCGGGCTTCGCCTTACGTCGTTGGGCGGTGGCCCTGGTGGCCGCGGTGCTCACCGTGATCATGGCCGCCGTGGTGATCCCCCGGGCCACCCCGGACGCGCGCCCCTTCGTACAGGGCGAGTCGGTCCGGGTGCTGAGCCTCAACATGCGCTACGGCAGCGCCGACCCCGCCGTGCTCGTCGATCTGGTGCGGGACCGACAGGTGGATGTGCTGAGCCTGCAGGAGCTCACCCCGGCGGCGGTCACCGCCTTGGCCGAGGCAGGCATCGAGTCCGAGCTACCGCACCAGGTGATCGACCCGGAGAACGGCGCACCCGGTTCGGGCCTCTATTCGCGTCACGAGGCCGAACGCATCGATGCCATCCCGGCGACACATCGCCAGTCCGCCGCAGCGGTGACGCTGCCCGACGGCGGCGAGTTCGAGATCGTGTCGGTCCACCCGCTGTGGCCGATCGGCGACGGCACCACCGACACCTGGCAGCGGGAACTCGCGAGCCTGCCCGAGGCCCGTTCGGCCGACCCGATCCGGGTGCTGGCAGGCGACTTCAACGCCACCCTCGACCATGGCCCACTTCGGCGATTGCTGAACTCCGGCTACCAGGACGCGGCCGACCAGACGGGCGACGGACTCCGCCCTACCTGGCCTGCGGGCGGCACCATCACCGCGCCGCCGCTGACCATCGACCACGTGTTGGTCGACAACCGCTGTGCCGTCGAGTCCTTCGACGTCCTCGACGTGCCCGGCAGCGACCACCGGGCAGTCCTGGCCGAGTTCGTCGTCCCGTCGTAGTGGCGCGATCCACACCGGCCAGTGAGGGCCGGTGTCACCCGGAACGACACCCGGAACCACGACACCCGAGACGGCGGTTGCGATCCTCACCGGCCTGTGAGGGCGGTGCCACGACCTGAACTTTACGCCGTAAAGATCGACAAGGATCAGTTGCGATCTCACCGGCCCGTGAGGGCCGGTGCCACCAGAGAGCCGCAGCGAGATGACGCAGGCGCGAACACCGTTGCGATCCTCACCCACACCTCCTTGCCGCGAGCAGTGAGGACGACGATGCCGGGGTTGCGATCCTCACCGGCCCTCACGGGCCGGTGCCACCGACGTCGGCGGCGGCACCGGAGCTGATCTTGTTGGCGTTGCGATCCTCACCGGCCCTCACGGGCCGGTGCCACGTCGAGCGAACGACCGAGGTCACTCGGCACACGATCTGGTTGCGATCCTCACCGGCCCTCACGGGCCGGTGCCACCGGCATTGCCTGGAATCGACTCACCCGAAACTAACTGTTGCGATCCTCACCGGCCCTCACGGGCCGGTGCCACGCCGCACCGAGGGTCAGCGTCGCCTCGGTCTCCCGCAGTTGCGATCCTCACCGGCCCTCACGGGCCGGTGCCACGTCGAGCGAACGACCGAGGTCACTCGGCACACGATCTGGTTGCGATCCTCACCGGCCCTCACGGGCCGGTGCCACCGGCATTGCCTGGAATCGACTCACCCGAAACTAACTGTTGCGATCCTCACCGGCCCTCACGGGCCGGTGCCACGCCGCACCGAGGGTCAGCGTCGCCTCGGTCTCCCGCAGTTGCGATCCTCACCGGCCCTCACGGGCCGGTGCCACCCTGCGTATGCAGGGGCGATTGTGTTCGTTGCGGGGCAAGGTTACCGAATGTTGACCGACACGCCCGGAATTCAGTTCGGGAGGGTGAGGCGTGTTGTTGGACGCTTGCCTTCCCTAAGCGGCGCGAACCGCATCGCGGCGCGAGGACCACATCGGAGAACACCGAACAGTCGAGACCGGCCCGCGCAGCTGATCAGCCGGCCGTCTCCACCGCCGCCCGCAGCCGATCCGGCAACAGTTCGTCGATCGCGGCGATGGCCGCAGCGGCTCCCATCGGAATCTCGATGCCGCGCCCGTGCCGGATAGCGGGCTCCCGCAGATTGATTCTGATCAGCGCGCCGCGTGCCGCGCTGGCCAGTTCGGCCTGTCGCCGCACCGTGGGTACGGCGGTCCCCGCACCGAGTTCGATCACCACGAGTCTTGCGGTCCGTAGCGGTCGTAGCCAGGTGGTCAGGCCGTCCATCGCCGTGCTGGTGTGGTCGGCCACCCAGGAATGATCGCCGAACATCAGGATGTTCGGCCGGGCCAGGCCGCCGCAGTCCGGGCAGCTCGGCAGCGGACCGCGCGCCCGCATCGTCTCCTCGTCGAGGTCGACCTGTACCTCGTCGGCGGGCCACTGTCGTTGTGCGCAGGGGCCGGTGCATTGGAGTCGGTGGATCGAGCCGTGCCGCTCCACGATCGTCTCCTCGGCGAAGCCTGCCCGTTGGAATTGGCCGTCGACGTTGGAGGTGAATACCCGGAACCCGCCCGGCAGCGCCGTTCCCCACCGGTGCAGCGTCCCGAAGCCCGCATGTGGGGTGGTGCGGCGGTAGAGGTCCAGTCGATGGCCGTAGAAACCCCACGCCAGCGCCGGGTCCGCCGCGAAGTGCACCGGGTCGGCCAGCTCGGCGAAGTCCAAGCCCAGGCTCCGGTAGGCCGGATAGGCCCGCCAGAATCCCTCCGGCCCACGGAAGTCCGGCAGACCCGAATCGACGCCGAAACCCGCACCCGCACAGATCAGCAGGGCCTCGGCGTCGGCGATCAGGTCTGCCGCCTCCCGGATGGGATCCGTGCTCATTCGCCCTTGGACTCCGCGTGCTGGATCACCTCGAATTCGAGCAGGCTGGCGCCCGAGGCGACCGGCTTGCTGCGCTCACCCGAGTGCGCTTCCTTGGCGGGGCCGCCCGACCACGCCTGGAATGCCTCCTCGGACTCCCAGCGGGTGTAGACGAAGTAGCGGTTCTCGCCCGCGACCGGCCGGAGCAGTTCGAAGGCGAGGAAGCCGGGGGCGTTCTCCACCGCACCCTGGCGGGCGGCGAACCGCTTCTCCAGCTCGGGGCCGCTGCCTTCGGGAACCTCGATAGCGTTGATCTTCACGACTGCCATGCATCCGACGGTACCGGTCGCGGCCGATCGAACACCGGCGCTGTCGTGTCGAGATCGACGAGCTGTCGGGTGATCCGGTCGGATGGTGTCAGCCGAGGCGGACCAGGTCTTCGGTATGGCCGGTGCGTCCATCGACGACGCCCACCCCGACGACCCGGGCATGGATGGCCCGCACCGGATGCAGCTCGGCGAAACCCGCCGCCAAGGCTTCTCGCTCGACCCCTTCGGCGAGCGGACAGTGCGGCACCCAGGAACCGGGCAGGTAGTACGCCGATGGCTGCTTGACCCGGCCGGCCAGGACGTCGTGCACCGTGGAGTGCACGGCGAGGAGTTCGGCGTCCACGACGGCGCCCAGCATCAGCACGGGCGCCGAGGTGGCGAAGGTGCCGAGGGTGGTCAACCAGAAGGACGGCAGCGACAGGGCCCGCAATTCGGCCCGTAGGTCTTGCCGGACGCGCGGCGCGATCTCGGCGGCGGCCGCGAACCGGACGTGCGGGGCCGGGTGGGTCGAGCCCGGCACGGGACGCGCGCCGATGTCGGCCAGCCGTTGCCACAGGTCTCGGATCGTGCGATCGGATGCATCGTCGAAGAAGAAGTCCAGCGTCACCGCCACGACGCGGAGTCTGCCCTAATGCGCAGGCACGCCGCGCCGCAGCGTCGACGGCACGATCAGGATTCGCCGGGCAGCGCGAACAAGCCGTCCTCGGTCTGCTCGGCCAATCCGTCGACGAGCAACGAGTCCAGGCAGCGATCTCGTTGGCCGTCGTGTTGCCACACCAGGTCGAGCTTGGCCCGTTCCACCGGCCCGGAGGCACCGCGCAGCACGTCCAGCAACAGCCCCCGGACCTGCCGGTCGGTTCCCGCGAAGCGCTGGGTCGGCCGGGTGGGCCCCGCATAGGCGGGTTTGCCCGCCTGTTGCCAGGCGCAGTCCACCCGTACCGGACAGTCCACGCAGGTCGGGTTCCTGGCCGTGCAGACCAGGGCGCCCAACTCCATGAGCGCGGCCGAATAGCGGGCGGCTCTCGCGTCCTCCTCGGGTAGCAGTGTGTCGACGTCGGCAAGGTCGCGGGTGGTCGATGGCGGACCTGCCTCCGCCGAGCCGTGCACGGCCCTGGCGACGACTCGACGCACGTTCGTGTCGACGACGGGTGCCCGGCGGCCGTAGGCGAACGCGGCGACCGCGCGTGCCGTGTAGGCGCCGATGCCGGGCAGCGCCAACAGCGTGTCGACATCGGAGGGGACGACGTCGCCGTGGTTCTTGGCGATGGCCGCCGCTGCGGCGTGCAAACGCAGGGCCCGCCGGGGATAGCCGAGTTTGCCCCAGGCCCGAAGGACGTCCGCTGCGGTGGCCTCGGCCAGCGACGACGGCTTCGGCCAGCGTTGCATCCAGTCCTGCCAGATCGGCTGCACGCGGACCACGGGGGTCTGCTGCAACATGATCTCGCTGACGAGCACGCCCCAGCCGGTGGTCTCCGGGTGGCGCCAGGGCAGATCGCGGCCGGTCCTGTCGAACCACGCGATCAAGGTCGTGGGGGCTAACACCGTGGACTTCATGACGACTCGATCCTGGCAGTACCGCCCTCGGCGATGCACGCGGGCCCCGGTTCGCGACTGCGGGGATCGGCCGGCGCGTGACCGGCTGGCGAATGCCGGTCTCTACTGGGCCACTTGGGTGAGTGCTCACAGTGTTGCCACGCTGCGGCGATGCGCTTCCTGCGGCAGCGGAGTGAACTCATGTGCAGATTTGGTGACATTCGGTAGCTAACGAGCAGGGCACCGTTACGCTTCGTTTCGCTTGGTAAGGAATGAGAGAGCCTCTCAGCTGGATACCGTCTCTGGTAACAATCGTCGGGCCATGCCCGCAATGGGCTGGAGGAGCGGTGAAGCAGGCAAGACTGGTCGCCTCGGTGCTGGCTGCGGGCGTACTGGCTGCCGGATCGATCTTTGGAGCGACACCGCGCGGCATCGCACAACAATCGGATATGTCGGATCTTTCCGCCGCCGATCAAGCGGCGAATTATCCGGCGAGTCTCGAAGTCGCCATCGAACGCGATCTTGCGACCGACCCGATCACCTATGCGTCGAATTCCCTCGCCGCAGCAGATGCCTCCGCGACCGCCGATGCCCTCCGTGATCAACTGGCCGACAATTTCGGTGGCGCCTGGTTCGACCCGGCGGCGGGCAGACTCAACGTCGCGGTGACAAGTCAGGGTGCGGCCGACATGGTCCGGCAACGCGGCGCCGAGGCACACATCCGAGGCGTGAACGAGGAACGACTGATCGAGGTCTCGGCCGATCTCCGCGCCTGGATCGACGGCTTGCCCGCAGAGCGACGGGCCCTGATCTACGGGCTCTCCACCAGCGCCAAGACCAGCTCCGTCACCCTCGCATTCTCGGCTACCTCGGCGGGCCGCTCGCTGGCCGCCGAATTACCCGGCGACCACGGCGTCGAGCTGAACACCGAGTTCGTGCTCGAACCCCCGCAGACCCAACAGGCCGCCGACCTGCTCGGCGGGCAGGGCATCAGCGCCGCCGCCGAGGACGGCTCCGAGTTGGCGAGCTGCTCGCTGGGTTTCAACGCGATCGACGGCCAAGGACGCGCGTTGGCGTTGACCAGCGGGCACTGTGCCACGGATGCGGCGACGATCCTCGCGGCGGACGGTACCGAGATCGGCGTTCCCGAGCGCGTCGCCTGGAACAGCATCGCCGATGGCGATGATGGCGACGATTACGCGAGCGTGCGGGTGCAGAATCCGAATCTGATCGCGCAGCCTGCGGTGACCGACTGGCAGGGCGGCACCCTGCCCGTCGAAGGCGTCGTCGCCCCGATCGAGGGCATGCAGGTCTGTCATTCCGGCCAGACCAGCCAGTGGGAGTGCGGCCAGATCCAGCAGGTCGACGTCGAGGTGCGGGTCAACGGCCCCGACGGCACCGTCAAATCGCAGCGAAGCTTCTGGTACGACGCCTGCACGGAACGCGGCGACAGCGGCGGGGCCGTGCTGGCCGGGACCCTGGCCGTCGGCCTGCACAGCGCCGGGGCGTTGACGCCGGACGATCGGCGTTGTCTCTCGACGATCGGCGAGCAGAACATCGCCTTCGCCGAGCCCTTGGCCACCGATGTGATCGGCGACTTCGGTGACGACCTGCGGGTGCTCACCACCACGGCGGACACCGATGGCGACGGGGTGCCCGACCACGAGGAGCTGGCCGCCGATCGGACAACGGTGCACGACGCCAACGGCGATGGAGTCCCCGCCTTCCTGGACCCCGACGAACCGACGTTGGGCGTCCCGGTGGTGACCTCCCCGGAGGACGGTTCCCGGCACACCGAACGCAGCCTGCCGATCGTGGGCACTTCGAAGCCCGGTGCGACGGTCACCGTCACCTATCGGGGACAGAGCCATCTGGTGACCGCCGATGATCGGGGCGAATGGCGGCTGCCCGCCGAGGAGCAGCTCGCGCTCGGCCACTACGAGATCACCGTCTCGCAGTCGTGGACGGCGACCAACGGATCGCAGTGGCAGTCGGGGGAGACGACCAGCGGGTTCTTCATCGCTCCCGGCCCGCCCGCCATCACCTCGCCGCAGGACGGCGCGGAGATCGACGAGACCGCGCCGATGATCTTCGGCACGGGGGAGCCGGGTGCCGTGGTCGAGCTGACCGTCGACGACGTCGATCTCGGCACGGCCTCCGTCGTGGACGACAACGGCGAATGGTCGATCACCCTGGTCGAGCCGCTGTCACACGGCTCGCACACCATCGCCGCTGTCCAACTGGTCGAGGACGTCGGCTCGAATCCGACCAGCATCACGATCACCGTGCTGCCGAGCGAGGGCGGCCACACCACCGTCATTCCGGAGGCACCCGGCGGCCCCGGAGCGAACCCGCCCACCGGCGGCGACCCCGACTTGGCGGACACCGGCGTGTCGGTGGCGCTACTGGCCCTGCTCGGCACGGCCGGTCTTGTCGCGGGGACGCTGCTGATGCTGCGGCGCAGGCGCGAACAACTGGGCGTGGCGGGGCAGACCGAGGCCGACTGAGCCAGGCAGGCTCGGCGGCGGTCAGTCGCCCCGACGCAACTCCGCCAGCGCGGCACGCAGGTCGGGGACGACCACGGCACGCAGCTCGGGAGGCAGCGGCCCGGAATCCGGCGGAACCAGCGCCCTGGTGAAGCCGAGCCGGGCCGCCTCGGCGAACCGCCTGCCCGCCCCGGCGACCCGGCGAATCTCGCCGGCCAGGCCTACCTCGCCGACCACGGCGAGATCCGGCGGGAGCGGCCGATCGTTGGCCGCAGAGGCCACGGCCAGCGCCACCGCGAGGTCTGAGGCGGGTTCGTTGACCTTCATGCCGCCGACCGTCGCGGTGAAGACGTCCGACTCGCCGAGCCGCACCCGGCCGCGCCGCTCCAACACCGCCAGGATCATCGAGACCCGAGCGGAGTCCAGGCCGCTGACCGCGCGTCGCGGCATGGCCAGCGTGGATTTGGACACCAGGGCCTGCACCTCGGCCAGCAGCGGCCGTTTGCCCTCCACGACGACCGTCACCGCAGTGCCCGCGACCGCGGTCTCGCGCCGGTTGAGGAACAGCCCCGAAGGGTCGGCCAGCCCGACGATGCCGTCGTCGGCGAGTTCGAAGCAGCCGACCTCGTCGGCGGGGCCGAATCGGTTCTTCACCCCGCGCACCATGCGCAGAGTGGAGTGCCGGTCGCCTTCGAAGTGCAGCACGACGTCGACCAGGTGTTCCAATACCCGAGGCCCCGCGACCGAGCCGTCCTTGGTGACGTGGCCGACCAGGACCACCGGCAGGCCGCGTTCCTTGGCCAGCGCCGTCAACGCGACCGTGACGGCGCGGACCTGCGTCACACCACCCGGACTGCCCTCGACCTCGGGTGACTGGACGGTCTGCACCGAGTCCAGGATCAACAGCCCGGGGCGGACCGCGTCGACGTGGCCCAGGACCGCCGACAGGTCGCTCTCGGCGCTGACGTAGAGGGATTCGTGCACGTTGCCGGTGCGCTCGGCTCGCAGCCGGACCTGTCCGGCGGACTCCTCACCGGTGATGTAGAGCGCGGGGCCACCCGGGCCCGCCGCCCACTGGTGGGCGACTTCGAGGAGCAGGGTCGATTTACCGACGCCCGGTTCGCCTGCGAGCAACACCACGGCCCCCGGCACGATCCCGCCACCGAGGACGCGGTCGAGTTCGGGAACGCCGGTCGGTCGGGCTCTGGCCGCTTCGACATCGACATCGGCGATCGGCCGCGCCGGCGTCGCCGGGGCACCCGCCGCCACCCGGCTCAGACTGGAGCGGCTCGGTGCGGCGGTCTCATCGATGCTGCCCCACGCCTGGCATTCGGGACACCGCCCGACCCACTTGGGCACCTCGAGGCCGCATTCGCCACAGCGGTACCTCGGTCGGGCGGGCTTCGCACTCTTCGTCGGGGCCACGGGTCAGCAGACTAGGCCGCCGCCCCGACGCGATGTCGATCGCGGCCGCCGGTGGTGCTCGAAGTCAGCTGGATGCGACTACGCGCCGACCCCGTGGGGGATCGGCGCGTCTCGCGGACTCAGGGCCGACTAGCGGCGGATTTCAGTGCTCGTCGTTCTGCTCGACCGGGCGGCCCTCGGCGGGCGGGCCAAGCGGAACCTGGAGCGAGATCTGGCCTGCGTTCTCGAAGACGAACACGACCTCGAGGTTGGTGCCTGCCTGCACGTCGTTGACGAGCTCGTCCAAGACCACCGTGATCACGTTGTCTTCGAGCGGCTGGCGGTTCGCGGAGGATTCCGGCTGGTCGGACGGGCTGGTCTCGTCACCCGTCGTGTTGTCCTGGTCGCCGTCCTGGTTCTCGGCGTCCTCGGAGTCCTGGTTCTCGCCGTCCTCGTCCTCGGTGTCACCGGGGGTGCCGGAGGCGTCTGCGGACTCCTGCTGCTCGGCCAGCTGCCGCTGCGCGTCGGTCCAGTCCCTCGGGTCGACGGTCGCGACGATGCTGGTGCCGCCGGGGATCACCGTGTCGCCCTGGACCTGCACGACCTGCGCGGACGGGCTGGTGATCTCGACGAGCGTGTCGGTCACCGAGCCGGTGTTGACCAGGGTCACGCTCAGCGGGACGCTGTCGCCAGCCTCGTAGCGCGGGTCCTCGCCGACCGGGAAGAGCAGCTGAGCGTCGCGGATCGCCATGTCCCCGACGTCACCGTTGATGCCGTCGATGATCGGCTCTTTGCGGGAGGTCTGGGTGATCTGACCTGCACTGCAACCGCCTGCGATCAGGGCGATGCCTGCTGCCAGCGCCACGGGTACGAGACGTCGACGGGCCGAGCCCGTTCCGATCCCACGCCGCACCGTCTGCTCTGCGCGTCTCAATGCGGGTCCTCCCTGTAGACCATGCCGCTGACGGGCTCGAGCCCGTGACCTCCTGCGCAGCCTAACCAACGGCTTTCGCGGTCGTGACATCAAGTCCCCGAGGTACCCGATCGGTATTAGTCCACAATGGACCAGTCAGCCGATCTTCTGCGAACGCCCTTGCATGTTCTTCGGCTGTTTGTCAACCCCCGGACACTGGCGCTGACCTGCGCGGAAGGTTGGTCGGTCGGCCGGACGTGAATTGCCCTGCGTGTTAAGATGGCATCAGCGAAAGGGGCAGAGGACACATGGTTTTCAAGGTCGGAGAGACCGTCGTCTACCCGCACCACGGTGCCGCTCTCATCGAAGCAATCGAGACCCGTGTGATCAAGGGCGAGGAGAAGAAGTATCTCGTCCTGAAGGTTGCGCAGGGCGACCTCACCGTGCGAGTGCCCGCAGACAACGCCGAGATCGTCGGTGTGCGGGACGTCGTAGGGCAAGAGGGCCTGAATCGGGTCTTCGAGGTGCTGCGTGCTCCCCACACCGAGGAGCCGACCAACTGGTCTCGGCGGTATAAGGCCAATCTTGAGAAGCTCGCCTCCGGCGATGTGAACAAGGTTGCCGAAGTGGTGCGCGATCTCTGGCGGCGTGAGAAGGATCGCGGTCTGTCCGCGGGCGAGAAGCGCATGCTGGCCAAGGCCAGGCAAATACTGGTCAGTGAGTTGGCGTTGGCAGAGGGCACCGATGAGGGCAAGGCTGAAATCTTGCTCGACGAGGTTCTGGAAACTGCTTCCTGAAAATTGGGCACCCTGAGTAAATAGGGAAGTAGCGGACAGTGAGTGTCATTGCGGTCGTGCCTGCGGCCGGACGTGGCGAGCGCTTGGGTGCTCAGGTGCCGAAGGCGCTGGTCGAGGTCGCAGGCGAGCCGTTGTTGGTACACGCGGTGCACGGATTGTTGTCCGCCGGATGCGTCGACCATGTCGTGGTCGCCGCCCCAGCGGCCGAGGTGTCCGTCGTCGTCGCTGCCGTGGAGCGTTTCGGGTCGCAGGTCAGCGTGGTCGTGGGTGGCGCTGAACGTGGCGACTCGGTGCGTCTGGCACTGCGGAGCGGCCTTACTGTCTTGCCCGGGGCCCGGGTGGTGTTGGTGCACGATGCCGCGCGGGCTTTCACCCCGGTCGAGGTCATCAGGTCGGTCGTCGACGCGGTGCGTTCGGGATTGCCTGCGGTGATTCCGGTGCTGCCGGTGGCCGACACCGTCAAGCAGATCGATTCGACGGGCCGGGTGGTGGCGACCCCGGATCGGGCCGGATTGCGGTTGGTGCAGACCCCGCAGGGCTTCGACGTCGATGTTCTTCGAAAGGCCTATGGGCTCGATTCTGACCCCGATGGGGCGAGCCCGATGTCGATTCTCAACACCGATGACGCCGGATTAGTGGAGCAGTCCGGCATTCCGGTGCATATCGTTGCCGGTCATTCCCATGCCTTCAAGGTGACGACCCCGTTCGATCTCGCGGTGGTCGACGCCATGCTGGCGCAGAAGGCAGTGGCGGCGGAGCGAGCCGACGAGACCGTGGGAGAGGCCCGATGACCGAGCTGTCCGCTCTTGCCGTGCCACGGGTCGGCTTGGGCACCGACGTGCACCCGATTCAAGAGGGTAAGGACTGCTGGCTGGCCGGACTGCACTGGCCGGACGCGACCGGCTGTGCAGGCCACTCCGATGGTGACGTCGCCGCGCACGCCCTGTGTGACGCGATGCTCGGCGCGGTCGCTCTCGGCGATCTCGGTTCGGTGTTCGGCACCAGCGCGCCCGAGTGGGCGGGTGCGCACGGCGTGGCGCTGCTCGGCGAGGTGCGACGCCGTTTCGAGGCGGCGGGCTACCGACTCGGTAATGCTGTCGTGCAGATCATCGGCAACGCCCCACGAATCGGCCCCCGCCGCGAAGAGGCCCAGCGGGTCCTCTCCGAGGCCGCAGGCGGCCCGGTGAGTGTGACTGCCACCACCACCGACGGTCTGGGTCTCACCGGCCGAGGTGAGGGCGTGGCAGCGATCGCCACGGCGCTGTTGGTGCCGGTTCAGGGCTGAGGGTCCTTCTCAACACAGAGCCGAGCATCGTCCCTGGATCAAAACACACAGGTGCCATTCTCGTAATGGCCGTTGGCCTGGTAATCGATGCGGCTGATGCGCGCTGACTCCTGTTTGATGCGAGCGATGAGCTTTTTGCCCTGATGTTCGATCCTTGCGGAGATCAGGTCGACGATGCGGTCAGTCAGCACGCCTTCTGCACAAAGCGGTCGGCCCGGTCGGTCGCAGAATATGGGCCATACCTTCGCCCTTCAACAAGGCGAGCCAGCCGACGTAATCTCGTGCCTCCTTTGGCCTCTCGATTAGAGTGCATGGGTGACCTCGACGAGTTCCTCCTCATCGGCGTCCACGGACGTGCTACCCGTGGAGCAGTACGTTGCCAGGCTCGCCCGCAAACGGATGGCGGCAGGTGTGCTTTTTCGCGATGCCGAGGATCGGGTGTTGTTGGTTGAACCGTCCTATAAACCGAACTGGGAAATTCCCGGTGGTGCGGTGGATTCCGATGAGTCGCCGTGGGCCGCTGCGACCCGTGAGTTGGCGGAGGAACTTGGTTGGGACCGTCCGCTCGGTCGGCTGCTCGTCGTGGACTATGTGCGGCCGCAGGACTCCCGTCCCGAAGGCGTGGTGTTCGTATTCGACGGTGGAGTCTTGGATGCGACGGACATGATTGGGATGGAATTCGTCGACGCCGAAATACTTTCCGTAGGGTTCTATGCGCCGGACCAGGTCGCCGAACGGGTCAAACCGCTGCTAGCTGACCGCGTATCCGCTGCGATGGAGGCGGTCGATCAGGGAACGACGGTGCTGTGCGAGCAGGGCCGCCGGATCGACTGAACCGGCGTCCCTACCCGTTACCGCCGTCAGCCGTCCCCGGTGGTCGGCATGTCATCCAGCCAGCGTCCCGCCACCTGCAGGGTCTGGTCTGCGATCGTGTGTTGTTTGCCTGCAGCCCGATAGAGACTGTCGTGGATGCCGTCGGCGTACAGCAACCCGCCGAGGTCGCGTCGGATCTTTGCAACGGGGGAATCGGTTCGGTACCCGACCGCACCCAATAGCAGCGCTAGTTCCGCTGCGGCCTGGTTGGCGGTATCGATGCCGTGGGCCTTCATCGCCGCGCCCCAGCGCTCCGCATCCTGGTGCTCAGTGTGGGAGAGCTGCGCGGCCACGACTACACCAAGCAAGGCGGTCATGAGCTGGGCGTGGGTGCGGCCGAGGGTGACCAGCGCCGTGTCCCGCAGTCGCGTCAGTTCACCGTTGTCTCGGCGGGCGACGAGGGTCGCGGCTACTGTGTCGAACACTGCGGCCGCGCCCCCCAGTGCTGTTGCGGTGACTAGCGGCCGGTAGGCGGCGAAGTGTTCGCGCAGCAGTTCCATCCCGTCTCCGTGCAGCACGTCGGTATCCCGGACCGGTACTGCATCCAGTTCCAGAACACCCCAACTCCAGCCAGCCAGACCTGTCGGCGACAGCGGCTGGCGGTGTAGGCCCGGCGTGGTGGCATCGATTGCGGCGGCAGCCAGGTGCCCATGTGGATCGAGGAAGAACACCACGAACACGGCTGCCTCGTTCAACCGGCTGATCCACGTCTTGCCGCCGGTGATCAGCCAGGTGCCATCTGATCCGTGCACGGCTGCTGTGCGGGTCTCGGCTGGCCGCGAGCCACCATGGGCCTCGGTGACGGCGATACCGGCTAACTCGCCAGCTAACAACCGGGGAATCCAATGCTGCCGCGCTCGGGCACTGCCGTGGCGGGCGATGAGCTGGCCGTGCCCTAAGCCGGTGGCATCGCGCAGGTCGATATCCCGATACCCGCACACGAACTGCGTGAGTACGCCGAACAGCGGTGGATGCCCGCCGGTGTTCAGGTGGCCCCGCACGGCCAAGGCACGGCGGATGTCATGAAGCCGGCGACTGCGCTCGACACCTCCTGTGAGACCTGCATCGAGCGGATGGGTGACGAGTGTTTCGTTCAGGGCTGCGGCCAGTTCTGACAACCGAGGCCAGTCGACAAGCCTCGCCGGATCCAGCACAGGTAGGAGCGATTCCAACCACCTCCCGATGGCTCCAGGGGGCCGCCCGTTGCTGATCGACTCGATACTCACCTAGACCTCCCCGTGGACCCTGGCCGGGTGGCCATAAGCCAGGGCCCCGGGAGGGATGTCGCGGGTGAGCAGCGAACCGGACCCGATCAGCGCTTGCTCGCCGACTCTGATACCGGCCAGCACTATCGAACCGGAGCCGATTTTTGCGCCGGTGTCGAACTGAGGTGCGATCAGGAGCGGCTTGCGAAGGGGATCGCGCCAAGTCAGTGTCTTGTCGTTGATCGTGCGAACCCCGGCCCCTAGGAACACCCGGTCGGCCAACACGGTGGAACTGGTGATGTGTGAGCCGGGAGAGCAACGAACCTCCCGACCGATTCGGCTGGCGCGTTCGACGGTCAGATGGTGGCCGAGCTGGGATTCGGCGCCGACCTGAACATCGGTGCGCAGCAGAGTGTGATGCCCGATGAGTACGTTGAGACCGATCTGAACGTCCGCGTAGACGACGGCGCCGCTGCGGACCACTGCACCAGCGCCGATCATTGTGCCGCCGCCGACCCCGGGGTAGACCCGGCCGACCGCGTAGCCCAGCTCCGGAGTTCCCACTATGGTGTGCCCCTCGATACGGGCGTGTGCACCGATGGTGGTGCCGCCGTGGACCACGGAGAAGGGGCTGACCACGGCGCCGGAGTGGATCGTGACCGGACGCAGAGTGCCAAGCGCGTCGGTGGGCACGAAAACCGCGAACCGACTGATCCGGGCGCCGGGATCTGCGTGAAGCAGGCCTGCACGGTCCAGCTCGGCTGCAGTCAACTCCTGCGCTGGAGGCTGGTTCGATGGAACTTGTGGCATCGCCATCGAAGTAGATGTGGTGGGGCTGGTCATGGCATCCCTCCACCACGGCAGGGACGGGTGGACTGCCGAGGCGGTTTCCAGCACACGACTGCAGCAGGCCGTTGACCAGTCCTTTTGCAAGGTTTGGAAGCAGAATTGCACGGTACGCAAATCGCCTGGCACTGATAGTAATCAGTTGGATACGCTGGGATATCCTGGCCTGAGCAAGGAGCGCAGGCGATGAATGCTCCCCACGCGGTCTGGCACACCGACGCTGTGCGCGCTGCCCTCGAATCCGGAAACGCCGGGGCGATCGTGCGCGCGGTGCGTCAAGCTAACCACTGGACCCTCGCGAAGCTTGCGGCACGGTGTGGCTACTCGGTATCGACGCTCTCGCGGCTGGAGACGGGCAAGCAGCCGCTGCGGGATCTTCAGGTACTGCGGGGCCTTGCCGACGCACTGCGGATCCCGAGTCACCTACTCGGGCTCGCGGATATTTCGGCACGGTTCGTGTCAGTTTCGCGACCCGCCGCTATGGTCGAGTCCATCCTGGCGCCGGACGAGGAGACCGACCCGATGCGTCGTCGCACGCTGTTGGCAGGACTGAGCGGGTTGGCAGGCGCCGCCGTCCTCGGTGCACCCGCCCTACGCGGTGCACCGAGCGACCCGGTCACCGTGTTGGAGAGCACCCTGCTCGATTCTGCTTTGAGTTCTGGCGTTCCGACCACGCTGCCTCAGCTGCGGCACGACGTGGCTACTGCGCGGGCCACGTTTCAGCAGGGCCGCTACACAGACGTCGCCGCACGCCTACCGAGGCTGCTAGCCACTGCGATGGCCACCGGTGCCGAGGGCGTGGACGAGAACGATCGTGCCGACGCGACCGGCCAACTCTCCCAGCTGTATGTCCTGTCATCCGAGCTGATGGTCAAGCTTGGTCGGGACCGGTTGGCGTGGACCACCGCCGACCGAGCAGTGAGCACTGCTTACGGCGCCGGAGACGACGTGCTCACTCAGGCTGCCGCCCGCCGAGCCTGGGCAATCGTGCTGCGCCGCGCTGGCCACACCGCGACCGCCGAGCGCCAGATCATCGACGCTGCCGCCGTCCTGCAACCTGACCTGAACCGGGGGCCGGAATACCTGTCGGTGTACGGATCGCTGCTGTCCACTGCCGCCTACACGGCCGCCGTCGATGGGGACCGCGATACTGCGCACACTTTGATCGGCGAAGCCGTTCAGGCGGCTGGCCGCTTGGGTGTCGAGGGCAATCACCGGTTCACCGCGTTCGGGCCGACCGGCGTGGGGTTGTACGAGATCAGCATTGCGCGGGTCCTCGGGGATTCCGGTGCGGCGATCGAGGTCGCTCGCCGCATCAACCCCGCCGCGATCCCGCTGACCGAACGGCAGGCCCGCTACTGGTCCGACGTTGCGCGGTCGTACCACCAGTGGGGCAAACCCGCGCAGTGCTACCGGGCGCTGCTGGCCGCCGAACATGCCTCGCCGGACGAGGTCCGCTACCGCAAGCCCATCCAGGAGATCACCGCAGGCCTGCTCCATCACCCCACGGCGAACACCCTGCCCGGCCTGCGTGGCTTTGCCCGCCGCGCTGGCGTACCGGTCTGAACCGAAGCAGTGCCCCGCGACCGGGTCCGCTCCCCGGCGGCGCTGGCATAGAGCGGCCTCCGGTCCGGTGTGGTCCGGAGGCCGTTGCCGTGGGCGGGTCAGTTGAGCCGGTCGGCCTTCACCGCTGCCAGGAATGTGCCGAAGGCAGCGCGCTCGACCATGAGGGTTCCGCCCGCGCGGTTCTTGGTGTCTCTGATGCCGACTAAGCCGGGGGCCCGGCCGACCTCGACGCAAGAGCTTTGCTGTCCAGATCGTGTCGATTTACGCCATCTATGCAGGTCCGTCATCATGTCGCAACGTCCTCTCGTGCGCTGTCAGTGGAGCCGGTTAGCTTTCACTGCCGCTAGGAAGATGCCGAACGCGCCGCGTTCGATCACGAGGGTTCCGCCTGTGCGGTTCTTCGTATCTCTGATGCCGATCAGGCCGGGAGCCTGGCCAACCTCGACGCATTGGCTCTGCCCGCCGCTGTGTGCTGACTTCTGCCAATTGTGGAACTGTCGGGGTGCCGTCATGTTGCTACCCTCTTTCAAATGTTCCGCTGAGTTGCTGGCGGTCCTTACGCAGGCGTTGTGAGTCTTGGTGCTGTTAGCGCCATCGGTCGGTTCCATAGCAGCCTGACGGGGGCTCTAGCGCAACCGATCCGACTTGACTGCGGCTAAGAAGGCGCTGAACGTCGACTTATCGAGGAGTAGCGTGCCGCCCGCTCTGTTCTTGGTGTCTCGGATGCGCATGTTTCTTGGATCCTGGCCCACTTCAATGCATGAGGTGGTCTGGTGTGAGCGCTTTGACTTGCGCCATGAGATCGGCTCGTTCATGAATCCCCATTCCGTCGATGCTGATCTGCATAAGAGGTAATTACCTCGGCAGACTCGGCTCCGTTCAAGGCGATATCCAAGAGGCTACTGCGGGCGTTGAGGAAGGATTGGGTGTGTGGTCGCTTATGGAGAAATGTTGCGGAACCAACGTGCTCGAGATGAACAATTGGTGGTGCGACGGGGAACTCAAGTAGGACCCAGGCGCCTGCCAGTCCGCCGTGCGCGCCTGCTGATAGTGGGATCACCCGGACGTCAACGTTCTTGCGGGAGCTGGCTTCGAGCAGGTAGTCCAGCTGGTCTGCCATCACGCAGTGTCCGCCTATGTGGCGGAGCAGAACTGATTCTTCGATGAGCGCGGTGAAGTGTGGGCCGTCCTTGCGATGAAGGACATCCTGCCGCCCGAGGCGGTACATCACTCGGGGAAGAATTTTGTCGGCTGCCAGATCGCCATCCGACATGACAGCCATCGCGTAGTCCCTGGTCTGAAGCAGCCCAGGAACAAGCATCGGATTGACCTCGGTGATCGCGGTGGCCTGTTGTTCGTACTTGATCAAAGTATCGAGCAGGGTGGGCAATCCGGGACTATTCACCTCCGACCAGGTCGCTCGCGTGGCGTCTCGTGCCATTTCGAGGATTCGGTCGTAGTCCTCGTTGTCGGCTCCGATGGCGCCGAGCCACCTGGCGATCTCCTCGGGAGAAACCTTCCGCACCCCTGACTCGGTGCGACTGACCAGGGTGTGATCGGCGCCGACCAATCGACCTACAGCACGGACCGTTAGCCCTTTCGCGAGGCGGAGTCGCTTCAACTCCTCGCCGAGCGCATAGACAAGCGGGCTCTTGTTTGTGCTGGCCATGCATCGAACGATAGCGCCGCCACTCGATTGGGCGGATAGGCCGAGCGGAGCTTGACAGTAGCTGGGTCACTTCCAGAAGCTGGTGCTGTCCCAGTTGCAGACAGTGACATTTCCGGAGTCGCTCATGTCGATCGACGGCTTTGTCGGTACCGCGTTGGGCGGGTTGGCGCTCATGGTGTTCGGAGTGGTGTTGATCTGGATCTCCTTCGGGGAGCCGGTCGCCGTCCTGGCCTCGCACAGCCCGCGAGCCACGCGAACCGCGTCCGACCACCGCTATTCACCGCAGGCCACGCACACCACCGCCCGCGCGACAGCACCTCGACGCATTGCCGCGTCACCTCGTGACGAGGCATTACTGACCATCGGCTGGCCAGACGCGGCCACCTCGACCTCTTCGGAATGGGAGACCGAGCCCGATCCATTCCCGCTCGATGACTTCGCCTTCGAGCCAGCGCGATTCGACCCGACGGCGGGTGATGTGTTGCTACTGCGGGAAACACTCGACGCCGATCCCGCAGAGGACGACTTCTACTGCGTGGCCGCGATCGCCGCGCGTTGCTGGCAAACCCCGTCGCAGTCCCAAGAACCACAGGGCTCCCACCAATCGCCGCTCCACCGGCACCCCACACCATCGCCCGGCTATGTCACCGCCTTCACCGGCAGTCTCGACGTCCCGCTCCGGAGCGCCGCATGATCTATCCCGACGCCGAGCTGTTCAGTCTGATCCCCGCCGACCTACGCGGCAGGCGCCGAAGCAGCCAACGAATCGCGATCACCGTCGACCGGTCCGCACACCGGGTCCTTCTCGAACTCGGGTTCAGCTCCGCAGGTCTGGCCGCGCTCAACCCCACGACCACCCGTTCACTGATCGACAACATCGACCTGCGACAACCCGGCGAGACCCGACTGCGCGCGCTCGGCCCTGGTTTGGCGCCTCGCGTGGTGGTGCTGACCGTGTATCCCGGCGTGGGGATCGATCTGGCTGTCCTCGGCGAACGCGCACCCCGTGACGCCTGGCGAATCGGGCTCGATCGCCTGCCACGACTGGTGATCGCCCTGGTCGACGCCATCAACCTCGTCGATCCCTACCCGCTGCCCACCGGCGTCGAACCGCTGCCGACGACCCCCACCGGCCCGATCGAGTTCCGCAGGCGCATCGAACCATCCCGTAGGGCTCGGCAGCCTCGGATCCTGCGGGCAGGACGGTGATCCCCGGTTGGCACGGCGACCCACAGTTGTTCTGGGAACCCGTCGCCAGGCCGAGATCCGCCGTCTCCGACCGGCACGCCGCGCCCCCGCCCCGACCGCCCGCAGGCACCGAGATCACGGCCTTCTGCGGCACCCGGCTCGTTGTCAACAGCGACGCCGCCCGCAGCGATCCGACTCGACCACAGCTCACCTGCCCGGCCTGCGCCGATTACGCCTGGGTGTTGCGCGGCAATCCCACCCGATCTCCCGACCAGTAAGAGCCGACGACCGGTAGCACCGGCCGAAAGGCCCATGGTGTCCGCGCCGCCCGACGACGTACCGTGGAGCGCGTGGCGATTCGCGGCGTGCTGTTCGACTTCTCCGGGACCCTGTTTCGGCTCGAACCGGGCCCGGCCTGGTTTCGCGGCCTCGGCGATGGGGCAGGCTCCCCGCTGTCCGAGGATGCCGAGGCCAAACTGATCGTTCGGCTCACCGCGCCCGCAGGCGAGGAAGCGGGCCTGCCCCCCGAACTTCGAGATGCCTGGAATCGTCGGGACCTCGATGCCTCGCTGCATCAGACGGTTTATCAAGCCATCATTCGCGAAGCGGGCATCGATGAGAAGTTGGCCGAACCGCTTTACCGGCGGTTGATCGACCCCGCCTATTGGCGGCCTTATCCCGACACGGCGTCGGCATTGCGGGGGCTGCGCGCAGGCGGGATTCGCACGGCGGTGGTCAGCAACATCGTCTGGGACGTCCGGTCGGCGTTGGCGAGCATCGACGCGGCCGAGTTGGTCGACGAGTACGCCCTGTCCTACGTCGAAGGGGCGATGAAACCCGACCTCAAGCTGTTCCAGATCGCCTGCGAACGGCTCGGCGTCGAGCCCGCCGAGACACTGATGGTCGGCGACAGCCCCGAGGCCGACGGCGCGGCCGCCGAGTTGGGCTGCACCGTGGCGATCGTCCCGCCGCTGCCGACCGACCAGCGGCCTGCCGCCCTGCTGGACGTGCTCGGCAAGCATGGGCTGTTGGATTCCGCGCCTGCTTGATGATGAAACGGACTTCGTCAACCCTTTCTGTTGCGGAAGTCTGTGATTCCGTACCCTTTCCGATGTGACTTTGCGCCTACACGACACCGGTACTCGAACCACCCGGGACTTTCGTCCGCTACAGGACGGCGTGGTGTCGATCTATGTGTGTGGGGCGACCGTCCAGGGAATTCCGCATATCGGCCATGTGCGCAGCGGGCTCAACTTCGACGTGCTGCGCCGCTGGCTGATGCTGGCAGGCTATGACGTGCTCCTGGTGCGCAACGTCACCGACATCGACGACAAGGTCCTGACCAAGGCCGAGGCCGCAGGCAGGCCGTGGTGGGAGTGGGCCGCGCGCTTCGAGCGGGCCTTCGAGGACGCCTACGACAAGCTCGGCTGCCTCCCGCCGTCCGTCACGCCTCGGGCGACCGGACACATCACGCAGATGGTCGAGCTGATGCAACGGCTCATCGACCGAGGTCACGCCTACGCGGCCGACGGCGACGTCTACTTCTCGGTGACCAGCTACCCCGACTACGGGCAGCTCTCCGGGCAGCGACTGTCCGAGATGCAGCAGGGCGAGTCCGCCGCGACCGGCAAACGTGACCCGCGCGACTTCACCCTGTGGAAGGCAGCGAAGCCGGGGGAGCCCTCGTGGCCGACCCCGTGGGGCCCCGGTCGGCCCGGCTGGCACCTGGAGTGCTCCGCGATGGCCACCTACTACCTCGGCCCGCGCTTCGACATCCACGGCGGCGGCGCCGACCTGGTGTTCCCGCACCACGAGAACGAGGCGGCCCAGTCGAACGCCGCAGGCGACGGGTTCGCCGAATACTGGCTGCACAACGCCTGGGTGACCATGAGCGGCGAGAAGATGTCCAAGTCGCTGGGCAACACCGTCGGCATCCCGGTCATGTTGGAGCGGGTGCGGGCCCCCGAGCTGCGGTATTACCTCGTCTCGGCGCACTACCGCTCCAACCTCGAATACAGCGAGGAAGCACTGGGCGAGGCGGCCAAGGCCTATCAGCGGATCGAGGCTTTCGTCCGCAAGGCCACCGACGCCACCGACGAGCAGTCCGCCGACGAAGCCGCCCTGGTCGCCACCCAGTCCTGGGTCGAGTTCGCCGCCGCGATGGACGACGACCTCAACGTGCCTCGGGCGCTGGCCGTCGTGCACAACCTGGTGCGGGCCGGTAACCAGCTGCTCGCCGAGGACTCCTCGGCCGAGGGCAGGTCGGCGCTGGTCGAGCACGTCGCATTGGTCCGTAGAATGTTGGCGAGCCTCGGCCTCGACCCGCTCGCCACCGAGTGGGACACCGCAGCCGGTAGCACGGAAGACCGCGCGGTTGGGGTCCTCGGCGAACTCGTGCAACAGTTGTTGGTCGAGCGGCAGAACGCTCGGGCAGCCCGCGACTTCGCGAGTGCCGATGCGATTCGCGATCGGCTGCTTACGGTCGGGATCGCTGTCGAAGACGGTCCGGACGGGCCGACATGGACTGTGAAGGACAGCAACTGATGGCGGGCAACTCCCAGCGGCGTGGTGCGATGCGCAAGCCGGGCACCAAGAAAGGTGCCACGACCGGCTCCGGCGGTCAGCGACGCAAGGCACTGGAAGGGCGCGGGCCCACGCCGCGTGCCGAGGACCGGCCCTACCACCCGGCGCATCGGCGGGCCGAACTCGCCAACCGGGCGGCGGCCAACCGTGAGCAGCGTTCGAAGTCGGCCGGTACCGGCGCCGAGACCATCGCGGGACGCAACCCGGTGGTGGAGTGCCTGCGGGTAGGCGTGCCCGCCACCGCGCTGTATGTGGCCAGTGGGATCGAGCTGGACGATCGGGTGACCGAGGCCGTCAACCTCGCCACCGAACAGGGCGTCGCCGTCTCGGAGGTCTCGCGCACCGAGCTGGACCGCATCACCCAGGGCGCCATGCACCAGGGCATCGGGCTCCAGGTGCCGCCCTTCGACTACGCCCACCCGGACGACCTGATCACCGCAGCCGGTGAATCGAGCGGTCCGCCCCTGCTGGTGGCGCTGGACGGGGTCACCGACCCCCGCAACCTCGGCGCGGTCATCCGCTCGGCTGCGGCCTTCGGCGCCAACGGCGTCGTGGTTCCGCAGCGCCGCAGCGCGGGTCTGACGGCCGTCGCGTGGCGGACCAGCGCGGGCACCGCGGCCAGGATCCCCGTGGCCAAGGCGACAAACCTGACCCGAACCTTGAAGGATTGGGCGAAACAGGGTTTCATGATCGTCGGTCTGGACGCCGACGGTTCCATCAGCGTGGACGAACTGGAATTGGCGACCGGGCCGTTGGTGGTCGTCGTCGGCTCCGAGGGCCGTGGACTGTCACGGTTGGTCAAGGAGACCTGCGACGAGACCGTGTCGATTCCGATGTCCACCGACGTCGAGTCGTTGAATGC
The DNA here is from genome assembly GCF_014203365.1 of Actinoalloteichus hymeniacidonis. Taxonomy (NCBI): domain Bacteria; kingdom Bacillati; phylum Actinomycetota; class Actinomycetes; order Pseudonocardiales; family Pseudonocardiaceae; genus Actinoalloteichus; species Actinoalloteichus hymeniacidonis. The sequence goes on along the minus strand of NZ_JACHIS010000001.1, from coordinate 5,936,848 downwards.
TTCGGTGGCAACCGGCGTGGTGCTGGCCGAGGTGGCTCGTCGCAGGCGCCTGTCCTGATCAGGCGAAGGGCGGCGAGGAGCGACGAACGCGCTGCTCGCCGCACCGATGCGGACGAGGTTGACCATCTCGGGTACTCGGCCGTCTTCGATCGGTTAGAGTCGCTCGCCAGACGTCGATAAGGCCGAGAATGTCGTTCGCCAGCCCGCTTTTCCTGTGGTACTTCATGCCCGTCGTTCTCGCGGCGGTGCTGATCGCACCCCGGAGCTGGCGCAACGGCGTCGTCGCCGTGGCCAGCCTGGTGTTCTACGCCAGCGGGGCGGGCGGCACGACCCTGCTGCTGTTGTCGTGCATCGTCGTCAACTACCTGGTGGCGCCCGCGCTGCAACCGGACGAGTGGGACCTCGAACGACGCCGGAAGAAATGGCTGCTGATCGGCGTCATCAGCTTCAACCTCTCGATCCTCTTCGTCTGGAAGTACGCGGGGTTCGCCACCGAACAGGCCGCCGTCCTGGCCGGCTGGTTCGGTGCGGACCTGCCGACGGTGGAACTGGCACTGCCGATCGGCATCTCCTTCTACACCTTCCACCACATCTCCTATGTGGTGGACATCTATCGCGGCGAGCGGCCCGCCCTGCGTAATCCGGTGTCGTTCATCACCTACATCGCGATGTTCCCGCAGCTGGTCGCCGGGCCGATCATCCGATACCGGGAGATCGCCGACCAGCTGCCGCAGGAACGCAGCCACCGGCTCGACGACATCGCCGCCGGACTGCCCCGATTCGCGCTGGGGCTGGCCAAGAAGGTCATCGTCGCCGACTCGCTCGCCCCGGTCGTCGCGGCCTGCTTCAACACGCCTGACCAGGACATGACCTTCGCGATCGCCTGGCTGGGCGCGATCGCCTACACCTTGCAGCTCTACTTCGACTTCTCCGGCTACTCGGACATGGCCATCGGTTTAGGCCGGATGCTGGGCTTCCGGCTGCCGGAGAACTTCGCCCGCCCCTATTCCTCGGTCACGGTCACCGAGTTCTGGCGTCGCTGGCACATGTCGCTGTCGCGCTGGTTCCGCGACTACGTCTACATCCCGTTGGGCGGCAACCGACACGGCTCGGCCAAGACCTACCGCAACCTGTGGATCATCTTCTTCCTCACCGGCTTCTGGCACGGCGCCGCGTGGACCTTCATCATCTGGGGCCTCTTCCACGGCGCCCTGCTGGTCTTCGAACGGGCCACCGGCAAGGACAAGGCGCCAGCCTCGGCGGGCGGGCGCATCGCGCGCCGAGTGCTGACCACGCTGCTCGTCACCATCGGCTGGGTCTTGTTCCGTGCCCCCGACATGGCCAGCGCGTTCAGCGTGCTCGGCAGCATGGCGATCCCCGACTTCACCGGTTTGTCGATCGAGGTCGACGACGCGCTGAACAACCAACGCCTGCTCATCCTGATCTTCGCTGTCGGAGCCTTCTTCCTGCCGTCGAAGTCGGTGACCGGCCCCTACCTGGAATCGGCCCGGTCGCGGTCCGCCACCGTCTTACGCGTGGCCCTGCTGACCGTCGGCCTCTGGTACGCCGCGATCCTGGTCGCCACCGGGACGTTCAGCCCGTTCTTGTATTACCAGTTCTGAGACTTGCTCATCTCCTGAATCGAACTTCGCTTCCTCAGCGGTGCCGTACACCAGGAACACGACCTTCGGGCGGTCGCCTGCGATCTCGACGGTGGTCACGGCGACGTTCTCGAACCCGGCCTCGCCGGCGATTCGCGCCGCCTGTTGCTCGTCGGCGGGCATCGGCAGATCGGCGGCGGCCAGCTCGGCGAAGGCACCGGAGGGCCGGAAGCACGCCGCCGAGGTCAGCGTGAAGGCCACCTGACCGCCGGGCCGGAGCACGCGCAGCCAATCGGTCAGCGCCGCCCGGCCCAGGAATTGCAGCGAAGAGGCACACAGCACGAGGTCGGCGGAGCCTGCGGGCATCGGGGCGGGCACGCCCGCCGCCACCTGCCATTCGATCCGGCCCGTCGGATCGGCGGTGGTGGCTGCCTGTCTCGCTCGTTGAATCATGCCCTCGGAGATGTCCACGGCCACGACACGCGTGATGTCGAGCCGACGCAGTGCTGCGAAGGCCGCCGCGCCGGTTCCCGTTGCCACATCGAGCACGGTTGCTTTCGCCCGCAAGGGCGCCAGGCCCGCGACCAGACGCTCGGCCAACGTCCGATGGCTGCCATCGGAATCGTAGTTCGGCGCGAGTTCGTCGAAGGCGGCATTCGGGTTGATCATGATCGAATTCTAGATCCGACCGAAACCTCTCTAAACCGAATTTTCGCGGTGACGAATTCGCGAGACCGAGTCGCTTGCCGCGTCGACCCTCGGACCCGACCGGCATGGCGTGAATGCAGGTAGCGGCGCGAACCGATTGTGGCGTCCATCGTGATGATCTGAAGTGCGTCAGTCGCCGGTGTCCCGATCGGCGGCGCGGCGAGCGTGCAGTTCCACCAGCCAGCCTCGGATCTGGTCGTCGCCGTGGAGGAAATCCTGGTGTGGCCCATGGCGAAGATCGATGCCGTGAAGCTTCTCCAACGCCCACCAACTCACCTCGTCCCAGCTGAGAGCGTCGTCGGCTACCCACCTCGCGGCCCACCGATCAATGGCATCGCGGCTGGACCGCCCATCGAGAACCGCCCGGAATCGAGCCTCGATCTGATCCAGGTCCGGCCGTTGGTCGCCTGTCACATCGTTGACCGTAACCGCAAGACAGCCCAGCCCGGGAGGAGCACACACACCCGATGCCTGCGGACAGTGAACATCCGTAGGCGATGCTGTTATTTCGCGTCCAAGCCGAAGATCCGCTGCCTAACCTGAGCGAGCCGCCGTTCCTGGGGGCAGCGTATTCGGGAGGTCCGAGAATGAGCCTTGGCGTGATCGCCGGCCTGGCAAGCGAAACGGCAAGCGGCTTAGCGGCGTCGAGCGGGGAAGGCGACGGGTTACCGGCGTGGATGTATGCGCTCATCCCGCTGGGCATCATGGTTCTCATCGCGATCGCCGCGCGCCGCAGTGCCGCCCGCAAGCGCACCCGGCGCCCCGCCAAGCGGCGGCCCTATCGAGACAGCGGCCCCGGCGATAGCGGCCACACCTACTACGGCGACTACGAACGCCACCACGAATCCGCATCGTCCGACTCCCATTCCGACAGCGGTGGCGGTTGGGGCGGCGGCGATAGCGGTGGTGGGGGCGACGGCGGCGGCGGCGGTGGCGGTGACTGAGTCGGCCGAATTCGCGGCCGGCGTCTTGGACATCGCCGCTGAGGCGGAATCTGCCCAACTCCCGTCGCTCGGGCTGCTGCTTCTGACGGCCATGGTGCTGCTAGCCCTGATTCTGCCGTTCGCCCTCGCGCGTCGGGGACCAAGGAAGGTTCGATCCGAGCAGCCGCCGAAGCCGAACCGGCAACCCGAGAACGGCAGCCGGGACAACCCCACCGTCTTCGGCCCGTCCGGCCACTACGACCACATCGGTGGTTCAAATGGCGGTACGAATGCCGACGACATCGGCGGCGATGACTGACCGGATGTAGCCCCGCCCCAGCGGCCGGTGCTATTCCCAGGCCAGCTGTCGCCGCAGCCGCACTCGACCGCGACGACAGCTGTCCGGGCTGCGAAACCCGATCAGCGTGCTACCGGTGTCGCCGAGGAACGTCGTCCGCGATAGGCCAGCCTGCGCAGCAACCACTCCGCCGGACCGCGTTTACCCGCACGCTCCAACGCGATGGCGAACACCATCGAGACGAGCCAGGCCGCCACCGCGATCAACGCGGCCTGCCATTCGGTGAGCGTGGCGCCGAGTCCGAGACCCCAGGCGGCCAGTAGCGGCGCGAAGATCACCGACTGCACGAGATAGCAGGACAGGGACCGCTTCCCGATGGCCGTCAGGCCGCCGACCAGCGCGCCAGGAGAACGACCGTCGGCGAAGCGAGCGGCGATCAGACCGAAGAGCGCCGCATAACCGATCCCACCGCACAACCCGGTCAGCAGGTGCAGCAGGGTGGGTGCCCAATCGGGCAGCTCCCAGATTCCGTGGTGCACCAGGGCGGCGGGCACGGCACCGAGCCAGCCGATCGCGATCCCGACGACTGCGGTGCGCATCAGCAACCTGCGATGTGTCTCCGGCGATTCGAGGATTCGCCGCCGAGCGCAGACGATCGCCAGCAGTACGGCGATCGGCACGACGAACCCGAGTAACCCCTGGGCGACGACCAGCGGCGACCAGAAGAGGAAACGAGGGAGGATCGAGTCGAGATAGGACTCGGTTCCCGCCAGTTGTGGCACAGTGGGCTGGACCATGGCGGCCGCCTCCTCCATCGGCAGCAGCAGTCCCACCACCGATCCGGAGATCGTGGCGATCGCCAGCATGGTGAACAGACCGATGATCCACCGGCGCAGAGTGGCGGTCTGCCGACGCAGGAACAGCCAGACCATGATGAGCCCGCAGAGTCCGTAGGCGCCGAGGACGTCGCCCTGCCAGAGCAGCGCGGCGTGCACGCCACCGAAGACGATCATCCAGAGGTGACGTAACTGGAGTAGGCGGCGCGCGGATTTCTCATCGACTCCGGCAGCCTGCTGCCTCGTGTAGAGCTGCCAGATGCCGTAGCCGAACAAGAAGGCGAACAGCGGGTAGCTGCGCCCATCGATCGCGACGATCGCGATGGTCTGCCACACCACGTCGAGGCCGGTGGCATCGGCGCGGTGCGCGCTGGTGAGAGCGGTGGGCGCGCCATAGAGGAACCAGGGGACGTTGGCCAGGGCGATGAACAGCAACATGAGTCCGCGCGCCAGATCGGGTGCGACGGCGCGTTGCCGCTGTGGTGGCGGATCGTCGTGAATCGTCATCGGTGTCCTTTTTCGGGAAGCGTGGGCCGACCTGCGGCGATAGCCGCCTGCATGGTCGCGGGATTCTGAAACGATCGACCGCTGCCCGGTCTCGCGATGCCGAGCGAGGCACGCGCGGAGCCCGGGAGTTCGGTGACGACTTGCCGACCGGGTACGCAGTCGCTTGCTGCGCCGGGCATCCCGGTCGTTCTCACCGATCGTAGCCATTCGATCGCTAGCCGACATCGATTCGCGGGGGGATTCGCGATGCAACCGCCGCGCCGGGAGCGCGCGCCACTGCGGCCCCCGCCGGAGGACTCCGGTTGCGTTCCGACTCGATGAAGCCTTGGCGCGATCGACCGACGCGGGCCTGGGCTTGGCTACCGTGTATCCCGTGACACACCTGGAGGGCGCTCGTGGTGCAACACCCGAGAGCCTGATTCTCCCCGAGGTGCACGAATCCTGGTTGCCGAGGGAACATTCGTTGTACCGGCCGAGACACGGCGGCCGCCAACTCATCGCGCTACTCGCGGGAGTGGTCTTCTTCGCGGCGCCGCTGGCCGTCTACGGGATGGGTGTTCGGGCCACCGAGATCGAGAATCGACCCTTGGTGGCGTTTCCCGGCTTCGCCGACGGCTGGGGTTTCTTCACCGGAATGCCGCAATGGGCCGTCGACAACCTGGTGTTTCGCGAATCGGCCATCCGATTGGCCGACGGGATCAGCAGAGGTGTGTTCGGCGAGCCGCCCGGCCGGGGCATCCCCGATCAACCAGCGGGCCCGGCGGTGCTGCCGCAGCCACCTGCGCCCAGCCCGCCTTCCGAGGAATCCACGGACCTGACCGAGCAGCTGATCCTCGCCGAATCCAGCGAGGTCATCGAGGGCAAGGACGGGTGGCTCTACCTCGGTTACGACGTCGAGGGCAAATGCGATCCCTATCGCGACCTGGACCAGTCGATCGCCAGCCTGCGGGAACTGCGGCGGGTGGTCGAGGAATCCGGCCGCGAACTCATCGTGCTGATCGCGCCGGACAAGAGCACGATCGTGCCGGAGTACCTACCGGATGAGTATCCGGATCTGGAGTGCGCGAGAGTCGCCACCGAGGACTTCTGGGCCCGGGTACCCGCCGAGACGGGCGCGCTCGACCTGCGGGCGGCACTGCGGCAGCCCGACCCCGCACCGGAATCCGGCCGCCCCGCGTATCACCTGATGGACACGCATTGGACCGATGAGGGCGCCATCGAGGCCACCAGGGCACTCGCCGAACAGATCAGTCCGGGCAGCTCGGACAGCTGGCTCATCGATCGGCAGGGTCGCTGGGATCACACGCCGGATCTCGCGGTCATGCAGGGACGGATCGAGGCCGAGAGCGGCACCCGGTACCGCCTGCGTCCCGACGGGACCGTCGACCGCACCGGTCCGAGGATCAACCGCCTGGACGAAGCGGTGCACTTCTCCAGCCCGGCGACCACCGGCATGGTCACCGAGCGCGTCGCGATGCTCGGCGACTCCTTCATGGTGTCGACCAGCCGTTACCTGCCCGCCGCCTTCGCCGACCTGCGGCTGATCAACTACACCGTGGCACAGAGCGATCGACAGGCCATGCTCGACGTGTTGGTGGCGGGCGATGTGATCGTCGTGCAGTCCGTCGAGCGGTTGATCGCGGGCGGCGTCACCCCGTTCCTCGATCCCGGGGTGGTCGCCGATATCGGTGCGGCCCTGGCCGAACATCCGAGACCATAGACGGATGAGCTTCCGGCTGGCGGCCTACGCCGTGTGCGTCGAGAACGGGCGGGTGCTGCTCGCCCACCATGCAGCGCGGACCTGGACCCTGCCGGGCGGCCGGGTGGAGCACGGGGAACACCCATTCGACACGGTGATCCGCGAGGTCGACGAGGAGACCGGTTGCGTGGCCGAGATCGAACGCCTGCTGGGCGTGGATTCGCGAGTGATCCCCGCCGCCGAGGCGCGTGCAGGCGTCGAACACCAGAACCTCGGGATCTTCTACCAGGTCCGGATCACCGGCGGTCTACCTCGGCCCGAACCCGGCGATGAGATCGTCGAGTCGGTGTGGACGCCGATCCCCGAGGTCGCGTCGTTGCGCCGATCCTCGTTGGTCGACATCGGTTTAGCGCTGGCGCAGACCCGGCCCGCCACCGGCCGGGTGCCGCCGGTCCCGGTCGGCGGACTCATCCAGCATTGAGACCGCGCCCCGGACTCAGGCCGTGCCGACCCTGCGCAGTCGATAGCGCCCGATGACCCGACACACGAGGTAGATCGCGAACGAGATCGCCGTGACGAAGCTGCTCACCGGAGCCCCCGGCGCCAAGGACAGCACGATGCCGCCCAACACCGCGGCCTCGGCGAACAACACCGCGAGCACCGTGGCGGTCACCGGATTGGCCGTGACCCGTGCCGCGGCGGCTCCGGGCGTGACCATCAGAGCGAGCACGAGCAGCGCACCGACGGTTTGCACGCCCAACGCGGTCGCGATGCCGACCAGCACCGCGAACACCGGGGTCAGCCACTTCAGCGGAACGCCCCTGGCCAAGGCCACCTCGGGGTCGACACTGGCGAACAACAGCGGTCGGTAGAGCACCGCGAAGACCACGATGACCGCGATCGCGGCGCCGCTCAGCAGGGCGAGATCGGTCGAGTCGACACCGACGATCTGCCCGACCAGCAGACTGAACTTGCTGGAGGCACGACCGGGATACATCCAGAGCAACAGCACGCCGAGGCCCAGGCCGAAGGCCAGCACCGCACCGATGACCGAATCCTGCTCGCTGCCCCGTTTGCCGAGCACCCCGAGGATCACTGCGGCGATCACCGCCCCGGCCAGTGCGCCGACGCCGACGCTCAAGCCCAACAACAGCGCAGCCGCAGCACCGGTGAAGGCGAGTTCGGCGGTGCCGTGGACGGCGAAGGACATGTTCCTGGCGACCACCAGCGGTCCCAGAACCCCGGAGACCAGGCCCAGCACCGCGGCCGCGAGCAGAGCCTGCTGGACGAAATCGAGCTCCAGCAGTCGCAGCATGGTCTCGAAGTCGAAGATGGCTGCCAGGTTCACGTGGTCTCTTCCAACGGGTGGTGGTGGGCGGCCGCACCGTTCTCGCCACCGACCACCACGATTCGATCGGCGAGCCGGATGACCTCGACCGGTGTCCGATACAACTCGGACAGCGTCTCGGAGGTCATCACCTCGTCGGGGGTGCCCACCCGGAAGCGCCCGTCGACCAGGTAGAGCACCCGGTCGACCACCGGCAACACCGGGTTGATCTCGTGCGTGACGAACAGGACGGCGGCATCCTTGCGGCGGGCGGCGCCCGCGACCAGCTGGCTCACCATCCGCTGACTCGCCAGGTCCAGCGACAACAGCGGCTCGTCGCACAGCAGCAGCGCCGGGTCGCCCACCAACGCCTGGGCCACCCGAAGCCGTTGCTGCTCGCCGCCGGAGAGCAGGCCGAGCGGCCGATTTCCGAAGTCGAAGGCATCGACCGAGGCCAAGGCCGCGTCCACCCGCTCCCGGCGTTCCTGCCTACCCCGCCAGCCGATACCCCAACGATGGCCGTCCAGCCCGAGCCCGACCAGGTCACGGCCCCGGACGGTCAAGGTCGGCTCGACACTGCGTTGCTGCGGGATGTAACCGATCCGTCGATTGCGGCTGCCGGGCGGCATCCCACCGATGCGGGCCTCGCCGCTGGTGAGGGGTTGTAGGCCGAGCAACACCCGCAGCAGGCTCGTCTTGCCGGAGCCGTTCGGCCCGAGCACCGCCAGGAACTCGCCCGGCTGGACCTCCAGATCGAGCCCGTCCCACAGCGTGCGCTCGCCGAAGGCGAGGGTGGCCGACCGCAGCTGCAAGGCGGCGGGATGTTCGGCGCTGGATGCCATGCCCGTCCTCATCGTTGCCGTTGATCGTCGGAAGGCGATCGGGGTGCGTGCGGCGGCCGGTCGAGCCCGGCAGTCGTCACGGCGTCAAGGCCACCGAAAGCGAATCGACCTGCGCCGACATCCACGCGAGGTAGTCCTGCTGATCGGCGGGGAGCGTCTCGGTGAACTCCACGACCGGGATGCCTGCCGCTTCGGCCCGTTCCCGGACCCGGCTGGTCACCGACGTCTCCGTCTGTGGATTGAACACCAGCGCGTTGATCTCGCCCGAATCGACCGCCTCGTTGATCTCGGCGATGGCGGCGGCGGGTGGGTCGGTCTCGGCGTCGACGGCGCGGAGGAAGTCGGTCGGAGTCACATCGTGCAGACCGGCCTGCTCGAAGACGTACTGGCCGAGGGGTTCGGTCGACAGGATGTGTGCTTCGCCGTCGAGTTCGGCGCCGATGCCCTCGATCTGGGTGCGCAGCGTGTCGATCTCGGCGTGGAAGGCCTCGGCGTTGGCGGTGTAGGTCTCGGCGCCGTCGGGGTCGAGCTCGCCGAGTTCGGCGGCTACCGCGTCGGCGACGGCGGCGACGGTGTCGACGTCGTACCAGACGTGTTCGTTGTCCTCGCCGTGCTCGTGAGCGTGGTCGTGCTCGTGGCCTGCGTCGCTGTGATCTTCAGTGCCGTGGTCCTCGTCGGCGTGTTCTTCGGCTCCGTGGTCTTCCTCGGCGTGCTCGTCCTCGCCGTGTCCGTGCTCGCCCTCGTCCGCGTGGTCCTCGTCGTCGTGGGCGTGGTCGTCCTCGCCATGGCCCGACTCGTCCTCGTGGGCATGGCTGTGGCCCTCGACGCCGACGAGTTCGGCCGCGTCGACGGTCGGTTTATCCGAGCCGATCGAGTCGAGAATGCTGCGCATGAACTCGTCGTAGCCGCCGCCGTTGAGCACCACCAGGTCGGAGTCCTGCACCTCGGCAGCGTCGCGGGGCGTGCTCTCGTAGGAGTGCGGGTCTGCGGACGGGTCATCGATGATCGCAACGACCTCGATCTCGTCGCCGCCGACGGCCTGCGCCACGCTGCCCCACACGTTCGTGGAAGCAGCCACCCTGAGTGATCCGTCGCCCGCGTCCCCCTGCTGGCCGGCCCCGCCGTCGCCGCATGCCGCGAGCGTCAGCGCGGTGACCGCCAAGCCGCCCACCAGGGCGGCAGGTCGACGCAATCGGGATCTCATGGGTGGGCCTCCTGCGACTGACTTCGGAAGATGGAAACGATAGTCAAATCAGTGTAGCCCCTGTCCTTACTCCGTTCGGGGTGCACGAGGTGGCTAGACCGCCGAATGGATGAGGCGCCCCGGTTGATCTTGGCCGGCCGGAGTGGGAGTGCGGGCCGGTCAGAACATGCAGCTGCCCTTCGGGATCAGGCCGTTGGCCTGATAATCCACGCTGGCCGTAACCGGCGACTCCCGCTTGATCCGCGCCGCCAATTCCTTGCCCCGCTCCCGCCATGCGGCCGCGATCTCTGGGCTGGAGAAGCCGGATTTATGGAATTCATCTGGATTGTAGGTCGCTTGATATTCGGCGTCCCATGCCCTGATGTCGCTGATCAGGTCGGCAGGGAGCTGCAATTGTTCGCCAGCCTCCTCGATCGAATGATTGTACTCCTCCGGGTCGTCGAAGTCGTAATAGAACGGATCTTCCTGCCATCCTGTCAACAAAGAGACCACTACTGAACGGATCACTCTAGCTCCTATAGGCATGCTGGCGAAGCTTTCGCTTTAATGAAATTGGATGGGCGCCAACAATCAACCCCTTCGAGGTGACCGTAATCGCTATGCGGCGCCTCTCATTTTCAAATGTTACTTCGTACACCGGACGGTCTCTGCCGCTGTATCCGACGATCACACCCCGCTCTAGGGCGACGAAAAGGAGATCCATAACCTTATGTTTTGGGATCCCCACCCGTTCGAAGTGTCCTATCCGGTCAATAGAAAGGATGTGGTCTGACCCGCCTTCCGAATTTTTCCCTTCCACCCACACGGTCCGCCCGTCCGGCAACTTGCTCATGCGGTCGACGTTATCTCGATCGATGATCGCGCCAGCTCGTTCGCGTTCGGCGATCCACTCCGGGTAATGGTCTCGTTGATCGCCACCGTCTGACAGTGCTGGTGGCGGCTCCTCGGTGCCAGGAGTCCGCGCGCCCGCCGACCCACCGGAACCGATATCTACGCCGGGTGGGCCGATCCCGTGTCCGGCGATCGCGAAGCAGTACCCATCGATGATGTCCTGTGCTTGGCCCAACTCGCTTAAGGCCAGTTCGACATCCTCACGTGCGGCCCGGCCCAGCGTGTGGATCTCGCGGACCTGCGGCCAGATCGATCCCCTAGTGCCCTCGGCGAAGATCTCCGAACCCGCCGCTATCGCGGCCTCGGCCCGTGTTGCGGCCTCCCGAGCTTCGACTACCAGCGCATATGCCTGCCGCAACTGCGCAACCACTTCGGTCACGGACAATGCGCGCCCCCTTACGCAACGTGTCCGTCCCATGGTGGCGCATTGAGGTGACCGAATGCACTCGGATGACCCCAGAACACACACCGCCCGCCGGCAAAACGCGGCGGGCGGTGGAAAGTGTGCTTATTAAATCCGGCTGATCACCACTCAGTTGGTGGTGATGCGTTGTCCGGTTTCGGGGTGGAAGAGGTGGGTGTGGTGGGGGGTGGTGAGGGTGGCGGTGATGGTTTGGCCGATGGTGGGTGGGTTGTGGGCGTCGGCGCGGACGATGAAGCGTTCGGGGGTGTCGGTGTTGGTGGTGGTGGCGTAGACGTAGGCGTCGGCGCCGAGTTCCTCGACGAGGTCGACGGTGAGTCCGATGCCGGGTTGGTTGTTGGTGGTGAGGGTGAGGTTCTCGGGGCGGATGCCGAGGGTGATGGTGGTGGTGTTGAGGGTTTTCTGGGTTTCGGGGGTGAGGGGGATGGTGAGGCCGTCGAGTTGGGCGCCTTGGGGGGTGAGGGTGGCGGTTTTGAGGTTCATGGCGGGGGAGCCCATGAAGCCGGCGACGAAGGCGTTGGTGGGGGTGTCGTAGAGGGCGCGGGGGGTGTCGCATTGTTGGAGGAGTCCGTCTTTGAGGACGGCGACGCGGTGGCCCATGGTCATGGCCTCGACTTGGTCGTGGGTGACGTAGATGGTGGTGGTGTCGAGGCGTTGTTGGAGGGCGGCGATGTTGGCGCGGGTTTCGACGCGGAGTTTGGCGTCGAGGTTGGAGAGGGGTTCGTCCATGAGGAAGACGGAGGGTTCGCGGACGATGGCGCGGCCCATGGCGACGCGTTGGCGTTGTCCGCCGGAGAGGGCTTTGGGTTTGCGGTCGAGGTAGTTGGTGAGGTCGAGCATGCGGGCGGCTTCGTCGACCTTGGTTTTGATCTGGTCTTTGGGGGTGCGGCGGAGTTTGAGGGCGAAGCCCATGTTCTCGGCGACGGTCATGTGGGGGTAGAGGGCGTAGGACTGGAAGACCATGGCGATGTCGCGGCCCTTGGGTGGGGTGTGGGTGACGTCGCGGCCGCCGATGTGGATGGCGCCTTCGTCGATGTCCTCGAGTCCGGCGAGCATGCGTAGGGCGGTGGATTTCCCGGACCCGGAGGGGCCGACCAGGACGAGGAACTCGCCGTCGGCGACCTCGAGATCGAGTTGGTCCACGGCCTTGACCGGTGGGGTTCCGGTGAACACCCGAGAAGCACCCCTGTAAGCCACATCGGCCATTTGCTGCACCTTCCACGTTGGAGGTAGTGAATCCGAGCCGCCGGACGGCTTCTGCCTGCTGCTTTCGCGGGCAGATGGTCTGCGAGCATCGTCTCCACTATGTGAGGTTCTTGTTCGATTAACCCTTGACGCCGCCGGCCGCCAGACCGGACACCAGGAAGCGCTGTACCAGGTAGAAAACCACGACCGCCGGGATCGCGACAAGGATTGATGCGGCAGCGAGATGTCCCCACTCCGTCCGGTTCTGCTGAATGAAGACCTGCAGTCCGACAGCCAGCGTCTTCGATTCGTCGGCCACCGAGAGCAGCGACGAAGCGAAGGCCACCTCACCCCAGGCCGTGAGGAACGCGTAGAACGCGGTGACGGCCAGGCCAGGCCGGGACAGCGGCAACACCAGACGCCAGAAGACGCCGAACGGGGAGAGCCCGTCTACTCGACTGGCCTCGTCGATGTCAACGGGAATCGTGTCGAAGTAGCCCTTCAACATGTAGGTACAGAAGGGCACCGCGGTGGTGCAGTAGACGAGCACCAATCCGATGGTCGAGCCATGCAGACCCAGGCCCAGCAGGATGTTGTAGAGCGGCACGATCAGCACCGCGAACGGGAACATCTGGATCACCAGGAAACCCAGCATCAACCCGCGCCGACCCGGGAAACCGAACCTGCTGACCGCATACGCGGTGGTCGACGAGAGGAAGAGCGCGATCACCGTGGTCAGCCCGGCGATCGTGATCGAGTTGCCGAACCAGGCGAGGAAATCGCCCTTCTCCCCGGACAGGATCGCCCGGTAGTTGTCGAGGCTGGATTCGTTCACCAGCGTCGGAGTCGGCTCGATCGCCCGCGAATCCGGCTTGAACGAGGTCACCAACACCCAGAAGACCGGGAACACCGCGATGAACGAGGCGACGATCAGTGTTGCGTGCAGCCCGATGCTCGCGAGTCGGGAGCGTCGGGCTCGGCTGGGCTGTCTGCGGCGGGTCGCCTGCCGAGTGGCTTGTAACGAGGCTGCGTCGATGCTCACCAGACCTCCCCCTGCCGCTTGAGTGCGCGGCGGTAGACGGACGCGAAGACCAGCAATACCGAGAGGATCAGCACGCCGTAGGTGGAGGCGATCGCGTAATCCCTGGTGGCGCCGGAGAAGAAGCGTTCGAAGGCGTAGGTGATCAGGATCCGGGTGTTGGGATTGGGCCCGGTGACCAGATAGACCACCGCGAACATGTTGAAGGTCCAGATGATCCCCAGCAGCACCACCGTGTTCGACACCGAGCGCAGAGCCGGAACGGTGACGTGGACGAAGCGTTGCCAGGGGCTCGCTCCGTCGATCTCGGCGGCCTCGTACAGATCGGCCGGGATGGACTGGAGCCCGCCCAGCAGCGCCACCATCATGAACGGCACGCCGAGCCAGACATTGACGATGATCACCGCGACCAGCGCGATATCCGATTGTCCCAACCACACGGGCGTCGGCAGCCCGACCGAGTCCAGCGCCCAGTTGATCAAGCCGTAGTCGGCGTTGAACAGGTAGCGCCAGGAGAACGCGCTGATGAAGGCGGGCACCGCCCACGGCAGGATCAGCAGCACCCGGTACAGGCTGCGCATCCGCATCGGGCGATTGAGCAGCATCGCCAACCCGAGCCCGATGACGTAGTGGAAGAACACTCCCGAGAACGTCCAGATCAGGGTTCGAACCAGCGTCGACCAGAACGCGCCGTAGGCGGGGTCGCCCGAGAGCACGTTCAGATAGTTGGCCAGCCCCACCACCTCGAAGGTGGCGGGGCGGTCCAGGATCGGGTTGGCGATGTTGTTCTCGTTGATGTCGGTGATCGTGAAGAAGACACCCTGCCCCAGTGGGAGCAGTACGAGGACGCTGATCACCACCACGACCGGCAGCACCATCGCGTAGGCGTACCAATATCGGTCCAGGAACCGACGCACGGTGGCGGCCCTCCTTTTCTTCCTGGCGAGTCGGCAGCGGCTGCGGTCTGCTAGTTGACGGAGTAGTCGGTGAGGATCGTGTCCCGGTAGGTGGTGGCGACCTCGTCCAGCGCCGCCTGTGGCTCGACGTTGCCCGCCAGGATGTCGGAGTAGGCGATCTTGAGCGGGTCGAAGAGCTCGCCGCCCTCCGGGATCCACGGCCGAGGCCGGGCCTGCTCGATGACCGGCGAGAACGCCGAGACGATCGGCTGATCGATGACGGCCTCGTCCTCGTAGGCCGATTCGCGGGTGGGCAGCAGACCGAGTTCGGTGGCGATGGTGATCTGGGATTCGGTGCTGCTCATGCAGGCGATGAAGTCCTGGGCGGACTCGGTCGCCGAGCTGCCCTGGCGGATGACGTAGTCGTGGCCGCCGACCGGGGAGTTGCCCTCGCCGTCCGTCGGGCCGGGGACCGGTGCGATACCCAGATTCTCCGGGTCCTCGAAGGCCGCGCCATCCAGCAGCTCCGCGATCGCCCACGGGCCGTCGATGATCATCGCGACATCGCCCGCGGTGAAGGCCGCCTTCATGTTCCCGTAGGAGTTGCCCTGATCCAGCGCGGTCTGCGCGGCCCCAGCGTCGAGCAGGTCCTTGGCGGTGCTCAGGCCATCGACGGCTTCGGTCGCGTTGACCAGGATCTCCTGGTTCTCGGTGTCGAGTAGGTCGCCGCCCGCGCCGTAGATGAACGGCAGCGCGTAGTAGGCGTCGTTGTTGAGGAAGATCGTCGACTCACCGCCCAGCGCCTCGGCCGATTCCTCGACTTCGGCCCACGTCGTCGGCGGTTCGACTCCCGCCTCGGCGAGCAGCTCGCGGTTGTAGAGCAGCGCGAGCGTGTCGGTGACCTGCGGGACGGCGTAGGTGCGTCCGTCGTACTGGGTCGAACTCCACGGAGTGGCCAGGAAATCGGCCGAATCGGCGAGGTCGGTGTCGGAGAGATCCTGAACCAGGCCGCCCTCGGCGAGTTGCGGCACCCAGGCGACCTCGGCGCGCAGCACGTCCGGGCCCTGCCCCGCCTGCGCGGCGGTCTTGTAGTTGTTGATGGCCTGATCGAAGGCGACCTGCTCGATCGTGACGTCGTAGCCGCCCGCTTCGGCGCAGCCCTGGGCGATCTCGGCGAAGACCGGGGATTCGTTCGGCCCGCTGGTGTCCCAGTAGGTCAGCGTCGTGTCGCCGTTCGCATCGCCCGCGCCACCGGAGCCACACGCGGCGAGCGCTAATGCCGAGACCAGCCCCATGGCGGAGATGGCGCTGAGGGAGTTCCGTCGCGTCATTGCTGTCCGTACCCTCCGAGAATGACCTGTCGCGAGCCTCGCGAAGGTCGGTTATTGAAATTTTTTGCAGCGCTAGTTGACGCGAATTGCACTCCTGTTACCTGAGTCACGTCAAGAGACCGTGGGTAACCAACTGGTAACGAGGCGCGTCGCGCCTAGTCGGCCGGGAACGAGCGTCGCGCCGCGCCGGGAAGGTAGTTGCAAAAACTTGCAGTAATCGGCACCCTTTGCCCCGAGTCTCGCGCGACTGAGGAAACCGGGGGTGGGAACGTGGCTGGGCTGTCCGAGATCGCCAAGGCCGCTGGGGTCAGCGTTTCCACCGTCAGCCGGGTGCTCAATCGCCGAGCAGGCGTGAACCAGGAGACGCGACAGCGGGTGCTGACCGTGTTGGCCGAGATGCCCTACACCTCCCGGGGCATCGGGGCGTTGCGCCGGACCGGCGTGATCGGCCTGTTGGTCCCCGAGTTGTCCAACCCCGTGTTCCCCGCCTTCGCCGAGGCATTGGAGACCAGGGCGGCCAGCGCGGGCTACGCCTCGATGCTGTGCAACACCCGCTCGCTGAGCCCGCAGGGGCTCGGCGAGGAGGAGTACGTGCGCATGCTGCTGACCAGGGGCGTCGAGGGCATGATCTTCGTCTCGCCCGACATCACCAATCAGGAGAACGCCGCAGCTGGGACGACGGGCCGGGTCCGCAGCCACTACCGCAGGCTGGTGGACGACGGCGTGCAGCTGGTCTTCGTCAACGGCGGTGCCGCCACCCTCGATGTGCCCGACGTCCGAGTCGACGAGCAGCTCGCCGGCTACACCGCCACCCGGCATCTCCTCGAACTGGGGCACCGCGACATCGGTTTCGTCAGCGGCCCCGCGTACTCGCTGCCGTCCCGGCTCAAGCACGCCGGTTGGGCTGCGGCGATGGAGGAGGCCGGTCACGCCGCGACCCCCGAGCTGGTCGCCCAGGCGCCCTATGGCGCGGCAGGCGGGAGCAGCGCGCTGCGGGAACTGCTGGAGCGGACCACGGTGACCGGGGTGATCTGCTCCTCGGACCACATGGCGCTCGGCGTGGTCGCCGAAGCCCGGCGCCGAGATCTGCGGGTGCCCGCCGACCTGTCGGTGGTGGGTTTCGACGACAGCGCATTGGCCGCCTATTGCGGCCCCCCGTTGACCACCCTTGCCCAGCCGATCGGCGAGATGGCCGCCTCGGCGGTCGCCGAACTCATCGAGCGCCTGGAACCCGCCGCCGACAACCGACCGGGCACCTTCAGTCGGGTGTTCCGGCCCAGGTTGGTCGTACGCGAGTCGACGGCCCCGCCTGCGGTCTGATCCGCGCGAACCGGCCGACAGGCGTCGCGGAGGCCATTTCGGGCGTCGGCGGAACCACCCGACCGGGGCATACCGCGTGCGGCGGGTGTCGGCGGCGTGTCGCATCGCGGGGGCGGTGGTCGGCCGATCCGCCGCAACCTTTCTGCCAGCAGTGGCTCCGTGATTCACACACAGCCGGACAACGCAAATTGGTCCAAACCAGTTTGCGTCCAAATGGGGGTGCTGAACTGCGGAAATGCATTCCTTCTAGTGGTGAGCATCGCCCATGCTTCACCTGTTGGTTCTGGACCGTTACGGTCACTTCATGGCGCGGTCAATGAATGCCCGCCGCCCGGCTACCTTGGCTTCGTTGGCGGCAGAACTCGGGGTCTCACGGACCACCGTGTCCAATGCCTACAACCGACCTGACCAGCTCTCTCCTGAGCTTCGTCGGCGAGTCCTGGAGACCGCGCGGCGTCTAGGTTATCCCGGCCCCGACCCGGTGGCACGTTCGCTGAGAACAAGGAAGGCCGGTGCCGTCGGACTGCTGTTGACGGAGAATCTCTCCTACGCCTTCCGCGATCCTGCGGCGGTGAGCTTCCTCGAAGGCCTCGCGATGGCGTGCGAGCTCGCCGGACAGGGCCTACTACTGGTTCCGGCCAATCCGGAGCGAGAGGACGTCGCGGCCGTGCACCGCGCGGGTGTCGACGGATTCGTCGTCTACTCGGTGCCCGACGACGACCCGCATCTCGCCTCGGTGTTGGAGCGCCCGGTGCCGACCGTCGTCTGCGACCAACCGGAGTTGGAGCTCTTCGACTCGGTCGGTATCGACGACCGTGCCGCGATGACCAGCGTCGCCGAACACCTCATTCAACTGGGGCATCGGCGAATCGGCGTCATCTGCATGCGGTTGAGTCGGGATCGCAACGACGACCTGGTCTCCCAAGTGCGACAACGCGAGGCACACTTCCACGTCCAACGCTCCAGACTCGCCGGGCTGGCACAGGCCTTCGGCGCGGCAGGCGTCGATTGGGAGGGCGTGTCGGTCGTCGAACGCTTCGACCACGACATCGCCAACGGCGCCTCGGCGGCGGCCCAACTGCTGGACCGCGATCCGCAGATCACGGCGGTGATCTGCACCTCCGACATCCTCGCGCTCGGTGCGATGGAGGAGGCGACTCGACGCGGCCTACGGGTACCGCAGGACCTCACCGTCACCGGTTTCGACTGCGTGGCCGAGGCCGAACGGCTGGGCCTCACCACCGTGCGGCAACCCGTGCGGGAGAAGGGGCTCGCGGCGGGCCGCCTGCTCACGGACCCGAGCGATCACGGCAGGCCCCGCCGGGTCACGCTGCCGACGGAACTCATCATCGGCCGGACCTCGGCTGCCCCGAGGACGACAGAGGAGCGCTGGTTCGGTCCCTGATCGGGGCACCGCGCGTCTGTCCGACCACAACGAAGCGGGACCACGAACATTGAGAAGGGGCCTCTCCTAGGAGAGGCCCCTTCGGTGTCGCAGGTGTGCGTCAGGCGGACAGCAGCCGGGCGCAGCGAATCAGACCCAGGTGCGAGTACGCCTGCGGGTGGTTACCCAGCGAGCGCTCCGCGATCGGGTCGTACTCCTCGGGCAGCAGCCCGGTCGGGCCTGCCGCGTCGACAAGCTGTTGGAACAGCTCCTCCGCCTCGGTGCGCCTGCCGGTCAGCAGGTAGGACTCGATCATCCAGGCCGCACAGACATGCCAGCCGCCCTCGGTGCCGGGCAGACCGTCGTCCCGCTTGTAGCGGTAGACCGTCGAGCCACTACGCAGCTCGGCCTCGGTGGCGGTGACAGTGGCCTGGAAACGCTCATCGGTCGGCTCGATCAGCCCGGACAGTCCGATGTGCAGGGTGGCGGCGTCCAGGTCCGTGCCGTCGTAGGCGGTGGTGAAGGACTGGACCTCCTCGTTCCACCCGTGCTTGAGCACATCGTCGGCGATCTCAGCACGCAACGCCCACCAGCTGGGGTCCAGCTCCCGGTCGTGCTTCTCGGCGAGCGTGATCGCCCGGTCCAGCGTTACCCAACACTGAACCCGGGAGTACACCCGGTGTCGTGGTGCGTGCCGCTCTTCCCAGATGCCGTGGTCCGGCTCGTTCCACCGCCGTGAGACCGCCTCGGCCATGGACTTGACCATGTTCCAGTCATCGTCGGTGAGCTTGCCGCGCACCTCGGTGAGCTGGACGACCAGGTCGACCACCGGACCGAACACGTCGAGCTGGACCTGCTGGTTGGCCAGGTTGCCGACGCGCACCGGGCGGGAGCCCGCGTAGCCCGGCAGCGTGTCGATCACGGCTTCCGGACCGAGCGTGGTGCCGTAGAGCGTGTAGAGCGGGTGCAGTCGCTCCGGGCCGGGGAGGGTGTCCAGGACCCGGTGCAGCCAAGCCAGGTAGGCCTCGGCCTCCACCAACGAACCGAGCGACACGAGTGCCTGCGCGGTCAGTGCGGCGTCGCGAATCCAGCAATAGCGGTAGTCCCAGTTGCGGACGCCGCCGATCTCCTCCGGCAGGGAGGTCGTGGCCGCGGCCAGGATCGCCCCGGTCTCGTGGCAGAGCCCACGCAGGGTCAACGCGGAACGACCGACGAGTTCCCGCTGCAACGGCGGCAGCTCCAGGGAGTGCAGCCATTCCGACCAGTGCCTGCTGGAACGGTCGCGCCGTGCCACCTCCGGCGTCTCGCTGGGAGACAGATCGTCGGTGCCGCAACGGAGCTCCAACACGACCGGTTGATCCGGCCCGGGGTGCACGACCGCGCGAGCCGTCTCGTGGATCCCGTCGGTGTGGACCTCCCACTCGACGCCGGGCGAGAACAACACGATGGGGTCCGAGGTGCCCAGCACCCGTAGCCCGTTCTCCTCCCGGACCAGGCGGACCTGCACCTGGCCGAACTCCGGCCTCGGCGCGAACTCGACCGCAGCCGAGGTCGTGCCGCTGATCAACCGGGTCAGGTCCGTGCGGTGCAGCTCGCAGTCCTGGTGCAGGTAGTCGGTGACCAGCAGCCGCGACCAGCGGGTCTCCACCGTCATCGTGCCCGGTAGATAACGCTGTCCCAGCGGCAGTCCATTGCGCTCGGGCTTCACCGAGAAGTGTCCGGCACCGGGGCCGCCCAGCAGATCGGCGAACACCGCCGCCGAGTCCGGCTCCGGGTGGCAGAGCCAGTTGATCCGAGCGTCCGGCGTGAGCAGTGCGACCGAGCGATCGTTGGCGAGCATGGTCAGCCGCTCGATCGGCACGGCCTGCTCACCGAACAGCCAGGTGCGTCGTTCCTCAAGGAGGAGGGCGAGCACGGTGGCGACCGCAGGTGTGTCATCGATCCGATAGTTCGCCGCGGTCTCGCCGGGGCCGACCTTGATTCCCAGGTCGGGTCCCTGCAGTCTGCGGAAGGCCTTCTCGTCGGTGACGTCGTCGCCGATGAACAGCGCGGCAGTCGCCCCGACCTGGTGCCGCAGCACGTCGAGGGCGTTGCCCTTGTCCGTCTGCACCACGGCGAGTTCCAGGACGGCCTTGCCCTCGGTGAGTTCCACGCCATCCCAGGTTGCGGGGTCGGCGCGAACCAACTCCATCACCTGCTCGGCGACCTCGGGTTCGGACCGGCGGACGTGCACGGCGATGCTGGCCGGCTTGATCTCCAGGTGAACACCCTCGTAATCGCGGGTGGTCGCCTCCAGATGTTTCTTCAGCCGGGTTAGCAGTGCCGTGGCATCGGCGTCCAATTTATGCACGAAACCGACGTCGAACTCGGAGCCGTGGCTTCCCACCAAATGGACTTCGGCGGGGAGTCTGGAAAGGGTGGCCAGATCGCGGAGAGCTCGTCCCGAGATCACTGCGGTCGTCGTCGTCGGCAGAGCCGCGAGCGAACGCAGCGCATGGACCGACTCGGGGAGTGGTCTTGCCTGGTCGGGGTTCTCGACGATGGGCGCGAGCGTTCCGTCGTAGTCGCAGGCGATCAGCAGTCGGGGCGTCCGAGCTGCCTGAACGATCGCGCGGCGAAGCTCGGCGGGGAGGGCCTCGGCGGTCAACGCCTCCTCCTCACGGCATCAGGGGTGGACTGGTGAACTGCGGTTTCAAGAGGTGAGATTGGTTCCCAGCGCTTCAAGAAACGACCTTGCCCAACGATCGACATCGTGGGTGAGTACCTGTCGGCGCAGTGCGCGCATTCTACGGCGGCCTTCGGTCGGATCCACGTTGAGGGCGGCGACAAGAGAATTCTTCACCCCATCCAGGTCATGTGGGTTGACGAGGAATGCACTGGTGAGTTCTGCGGCTGCGCCAGCGAACTCGCTGAGTACGAGCGCACCACCAAGGTCGTGTCGACAAGCGGCGTACTCCTTGCAGACGAGGTTCATCCCGTCTCGCACCGGTGTCACGACCATGACGTCCGCCGCGCAGTAGAACGCGGCGAGCTCTGTGCGTTGCACCGAGGAGTGCAGGTAATGCACCGCTGGTCGACCAACTCTGCTGAACTGGCCGTTGATCCTGCCGACCTCGCGCTCGATCTCCTCCCGCATTTTCTTGTAGTGCTCGACGCGCTCCCGGCTGGGCGTGGCGAGCTGGATCATCACTGTGTCTTCGGCATCGAGCCTGCCCTCCTTGAGCAGCTCCCCGAAGGCGTGAAGACGTACGTCGATGCCCTTGGTGTAGTCGAGGCGGTCGACGCCCAGCATGATGCGCCTCGGGTTACCCAGCTCGGCGCGGATCTGCTTGGCACGGGCCTGGGTCTCCTTGGCACGGGCCAGGGAGTCGAAGCCGGTGGCGTCGATGGAGATCGGGAACGCGCCGACCCGGACCGGTCGGTCGCCGACCTGGACGACGCCCGGGCGATTCCGGACACCGACGCTGCCCCGGCTGGGCTCGAAGCCCGCGAGCCTGCGGGCCAGCCACAGGAAGTTCTGCGCACCACCCGGCCGGTGGAAGCCGACGAGGTCGGCCCCGAGCAGCCCGCGCACGATCTCCGTCCGCCACGGGAGCTGCATGAACAGCTCGACCGGCGGGAACGGGATGTGCAGGAAGAAGCCGATGCGCAGGTCCGGACGCAGTTCCCGGAGCATCGCGGGCACCAGCTGTAGCTGGTAGTCCTGGATCCAGACCGTGGCGCCCGCTGCAGAGACCTCGGCGCAGGCCTCGGCGAAGCGCTTGTTCACCCGGACATAGGACTCCCACCAGGTGCGTTCGAACACCGGCGGCGCCACCACGTCGTGATAGAGCGGCCAGAGCGTGCCGTTGGAGAATCCCTCGTAGTAGTCCCGGAACTCGTCGGAGTTGAGCCGGACCGGGTGCAGATACATGTCGCCGTCCTCGAACGGCTCCACGTCGGCGTCGGCGACGCCCGGCCAGCCGACCCAGGCGCCGCGCCTGGCGCGCAGGAAGGGCTCCAGTGCGCTGACCAGACCGCCGGGGCTGTGCCGCCAGCGTTGGGTGCCGTCCTCCGCCTCCTCGAGGTCTACCGGCAAACGGTTCGCGACAACGATGAAATCCGCGCGCGGGGAGTTGTTGGTCGCGCTGCTCACCGATCGCCTCCTCGGTTGGCAGGGGGAGCGATTGACCGTGTCGATGAAGCCACGGGTACCGGCGACGTTGCGCGGACGCTCCGTGTGTGAGAGCTATGTGGACGAGGCTAGCCCCTTCCCGAGGGCGAGGCTGATCGAGTTGTGCTCGTCACATGTCACTGAGTAACCAACTGCTCCGTCTGGTTTAGCGGCGATTCATTCCAACCGGCGAGGCGCGGGATTGAGCGGACCGGACATCCTCGGACCGGCGAGGCGGCGTTCGAGCCTGCTCAATCCACGTTGGACCGGGTGCGCCAGGAACTCGCCGAGCGCCACGCCCGCACCCAGAGCGAGTGCGATACCCGCGGCCATCATCAGCTCGGGGATCGAGCTGGCCAGGTCGTTCTCGGCCGCGACCTGGTAGAGGGCTCGGTAGGTCGACAGGCCGGGCAGCATCGGCGCGATTCCCGAGACCACGATGACCAACGCGGAGACGCCGAGCCTGCGGCTGAGTACGCCGCCGCAGAAGCCGATCACGGCGGCCGCACCGCCGGCTGCCGGAATCGGACCGGCCAGAGTGGACAGGATCAGCAAGCTGTACACGGCCTGGCCGATCGCACCCGCCGCGGCCGCTACCAGCAACGAACGCAACGGTGCGTAACTGGCGAGCGCGAAACACGCGGCAGTGGCGGCTGCGGCGGTGATCATGAGCGGTAGATCGCCGACCACCGGTGGAAGGCGTTCGGCCACGGCCGATTCGGAGGCGCCGAGGGCCACCCCGATCCGCAGCGCGAGCACGACGCCGGTGACCAGACCCGCCGTCATCAACAGCGTCTCGCCCGCCCGGCCGGTGGCGGTGACGTTGTATCCGCTGACCGCGTCCTGCGCGACACCGACGACCGAGAGCCCGGACAACAGGACGACGAGGTTGGCGCCCACCGCGAGCGAGGTCGTCGCATCGCCGAGGAGATCCGACTCGTAGACGGCCATCGCGGCGCCGGTGGCGATGGCCCCGCCGACCACCTGTTGGAAGAAGAACGGGAGCGCTCGCCTATTGAGCTGTCGCCCGATCTGGTCGATCACGATCGTGATCAGCGCGGCCAGCATCACCAGGAACGGACCCGCACCGATCAAGACGGCGATGGCCGCCGCCATTCCACCCCAGGCCAGCGTCGAGACCCAGCGCGGGTAGGGGTGCCTGGCGGTGGTGATCCGCTGCAGTTCGGAGTGGGCGTCGCCGACGCTGATCTCACCCGAGGTGATCCGCCGGACCAGGTCCTCGGTGTCCGAGAGCCTGCTGTAGTCCATGGACCTGCTGCGCACCACCCGCAGCGTCGTGATCGGCGCCTGGTCGACACCGAGGTGACAGCACACGGTGATCGAGGTGTAGATGACGTCCACCTCGCAGTGCGGCAGACCGAAGGCGTTGGTCACCGCGAGGATCGTCGCGGTGGCGTCCGCCGCACCCGCTCCGCTGGCCATCTGGACCTCGCCGATCCGCAGCGCGAGATCGAGCACCAGATGGATCGTCGGGGCATCGGGAAGGGCAGGCCCGTATTCGATGTGCGCGTCGGTGACCGGCGCCGGGTTCTTGCGGCGCAGTACGTCCCGAGCCCGCTGGGCGAGACCCACGGGCCTTCCTCCTGTTCCTTGATCGCCGTGGTTGATGGTGGTGCGGCAGGCCGGTGGTGCGCCCTGCGGCCTGCCCGGGGCGTACGGGTTAGCCGCCCGGGTCATCGGCGCGGATGACGTCGCCGTTGCAGGTGCTCGGTAGTGGCGTTGGACACGTTTCGTCGGTCGTGGTCCTCTGTGATCCTCCGCCGGAGGACCGCGTGCTGACCACGGTAGGCTTCGGGGCAGAACGCACAGGTCAGAGACCTTGTTCCCACACTGATAGGTGACGCGCGACTCACGGGTCGCCTGCGAGGATTCCCACGCGGGCGGGCGGCGTGTCGCGACCGGTGCCTTGGGTGCTGTCCCACCCCCGGCTTAGGATGTGGGCGACCGCTGCGCGCGGGGCGAGTCGATCGTCCGAGCACGGTGCGCAGACGGGCAACGCCGACGTAGCTCAACTGGCAGAGCACTTGTCTTGTAAACAAGAGGTCAGGGGTTCGAGCCCCCTCGTCGGCTCAGCGTTGATCAGCACGAACGGCCCCGGTGGTATTCCGCCGGGGCCGTTCGGGTCTCGGTTCGGGGCGCGTCTGGCGAGTAACGGATGGCGGGGCCGGGCGATGCCACGCAGTGGGAAGCACCATGCGCGGTCCGCGGCTGGATGCGAGGCTCGACTCTGATCCGGTCCAAGATCCGCTTGGTCGCGACGATGACGACGGCTTCACCCGGCCCGTGGTAGAACCCACGAAATCTCGACCTGCGCCCGCCGAACTGAGAGGAACCCGCATGTCCTATCAGGCGGCCGACCGGCGTTACGACGACATGGTCTACCGGCGGACCGGTCGAAGCGGGCTGCTGTTGCCCGCGATCTCGCTCGGGCTGTGGCAGAACTTCGGCGCGGACCGGCCGTACGAGACCGGCCGAGCGGTGGCTCGCCGGGCCTTCGACCTCGGCATCACCCACTTCGACCTCGCCAACAACTACGGACCGCCCTACGGCGCCGCGGAGACGACCTTCGGGCGCCTGCTGGCCGACGACCTGCGGCCGTACCGGGACGAGCTGATCGTCTCGACCAAGGCGGGCTACGACATGTGGCCCGGCCCCTACGGCAACTGGGGGTCGCGCAAGTATCTGTTGGCCTCGTTGGACCAATCGCTGGCGCGCACCGGCCTGGACTACGTCGACATCTTCTATTCGCACCGGTTCGACCCGGACACGCCGCTGGATGAGACCGTTGGCGCGTTGATTTCGGCGTATCAACAGGGCAAGGCGTTGTATGTCGGTGTTTCAAATTATTCCCCGGTGGCTACCCGAGAGGCAACGGACGTGTTGCGTCGGGCGGGTATTCCATTGCTTGTTCACCAACCGTCGTACTCGATATTGAATCGGTGGATCGAACCCGATCTGCTGGCCGCCATCGGCGAACTCGGGGTTGGTTGTGTGGTTTTCTCACCATTGGCGCAGGGATTGCTCACCGACCGCTATCTGCGCGGCGTCCCGGCGGGCTCTCGGGCCGCGAGGAACGAGGGGCTGGCGGACACGCTGACCAGCGAACAACTCGATCGGCTGCGCAGGCTCGACGAGGTGGCCTCGGCTCGGGACCAGACCCTGGCCCAGCTGGCGCTCAGCTGGGTGCTGCGCGACCCGAGGGTGACGTCGGCCCTGATCGGGGCCAGCTCGGTGGCTCAGCTGGAGCAGAACGTCGGAGCGCTCGCTGCCCCGCCGCTGACCGACGCGGAGCTAGCCGAGATCGACTCGATCGTCGCCTGAGTTCACCCTTTCGAGGGGTGCCTGCCGAGTCGATTTGTTGATGTGCTATTAACACCGGCTTGTCGCCAGAAGCAACCTTTTTGTTGTACTTGTCACCGGGTTTTCTGAGAAGCTCCTGGTAGATGAGTGTTCGGAGTGTCGTTGACCTGGCACTTTTCGGTGGCTCTGTTACGTTGGCTCATCATGACCAAGGCTCATCAAGAACCACCGAATGATGAAAGCGGGTCAGGTACGCGTGTGGTGATCGAGGTGCCTGCACGGACCGATGGCGCCGCGATGTGGAGAATTGCGCGTGATTCCGGCTCGCTCGACCTGAACTCCCCTTACGCCTATGTGCTCTGGGGACGAGACTTCGCAGCCACCTCGGTGGTGGCGCGCATCGGGGACCGTGTCGGCGGCTTCATAACTGGGTACCTTCGACCGGAAGCTCCGGAGGTTCTCATGGTGTGGCAGGTGGCGGTCGACGCGGAACATCGTGGTCAGGGCTTGGCCGGTCGGATGCTGGCCACCTTGGTGGACCGAGCGATCGCGCTGGGGGCCCGCTTCGTGGAGACCACCATCACGGCGGACAACGCTGCCTCGATCCGGTTGTTCACCGGTCTGGCGCGCGACCGCGACACCACCATCGAGCGGTCGGATCTCTTCGCCGCGGAATTGCTCGGCGACGGCCACGCTGCCGAGGATCTTTACCGAATTGGCCCATTCGGAACGGTTGGGTCGACCTTATAGACCTTTTCGCAACCAAGGGCTTGTTGGAGTTCGCATAAGCGGACTTCTCAGCCGGGAGTGGCGTTGCTGCGTATTGTCGGGGATCGATCTTTTCCTGGTTCAGTGCCGTCGCGTCGGTTGGTAAAACGTTGACCATAGATCGGACGGAGTATCGTGAACGTCTTCGAAACCTTGGAATCCGAGGTTCGTAGCTACTCGAGGAGCTGGCCCACGGTTTTCGACCGGGCTAACGGAAGCTGGCTGCATGACGAGTCGGGAAAACCCTATCTTGACTTCTTCGCAGGCGCCGGGGCGTTGAACTACGGCCACAACAACCCGATCTTGAAGCGAGCCTTGATCGAATACATCGAGCGCGACGGGGTCACCCACAGTCTCGATATGGGCACCGTGGCGAAACGTGACTTCTTGAACACTTTCAAACAGGTGGTGCTCGAGCCGCGCGGTCTCGACTACAAGGTCCAGTTCCCCGGACCGACGGGTGCCAACTCGGTGGAGTCTGCCCTGAAACTGGTTCGCAAGGTCACCGGTCGCGAATCCGTCATCAACTTCACGAATGCATTTCACGGTATGACGCTGGGTGCCCTCTCGGTGACCGGCAACTCGATGAAGCGTGGCGGCGCGGGCATCCCGCTGGTGCACGCCACCCCGATGCCCTACGACAACTTCCTCGACGGCCAGACCCCCGACTTCCTGTGGTTGGAGCGGCTGCTGGAGGACAGCGGTTCCGGGCTCAACGAGCCCGCTGCCGTGATCGTCGAGACGCTGCAGGGCGAGGGCGGGATCAACGTCGCGCGGGTCGAGTGGCTGCGCGCGCTGTCCGAGCTGTGCAAGCGGCACGGAATGCTGCTCATCGTCGACGACGTGCAGATGGGCTGTGGCCGAACCGGGCCGTTCTTCAGCTTCGAGGCCGCGGGCATCGTTCCCGACATCGTCTGCCTGTCGAAGTCCATCGGCGGCTACGGCCTGCCGATGGCGCTGACACTGCTGCGCCCCGAGCTCGACGTCTGGGAGCCGGGCGAGCACAACGGCACCTTCCGAGGCAACAACCCGGCCTTCATCACCGCCGCCGCCGCGCTGCAGGAGTACTGGACCAGCGACCTGCTGGAGAAGGGCACCCTAGCCAAGGGCGAGCACATCGGCCGGGCCCTCGAATCGCTCGCGGAGACCATTCCCGGTCTGGAAGCCCGAGGCCGAGGCCTGGCGCGTGGGCTCGCCTTCGACGACGCGGAGCAGGCAGGCCAGGTGTGCCGGGCGGCCTTCGACCGCGGCCTGCTGATGGAGACCTCCGGCCCGGAGAGCGAGGTCGCCAAGCTGATGCCCGCGCTCACCATCACCGACGAAGAGGTCGACAAGGGCCTGGCCATCGTCACCGACGCCGTCCACGCGGTCTGTGGGACGAAGTCGAGCTGACCCGTCTTCGTGGGCTCGCCGGCGCCGGTCCGATACCGGCCCGGTGACCGGGGAGCCCATTGATCCAATTCGATTCAACTGCTAGGAGTGACCCTGTGATCGTTCGTTCGCTCGGTGAGATCGAGGAGACCGACCGGGACATCAAGACGCCCAACTGGCGCAGCAAGCGCATCGTGCTGGCGAAAGAGGGCGTCGGGTTCTCGGTCCACGAGACCACCATCTACGCGGGCACGGTGAACGACTTCTGGTACGCCAACCACGTCGAGGCGGTGTTCGTCACCGAGGGACACGGCGAGCTGACCGACAAGGAGACCGGCGAGGTCTACAAGTTGGCGCCCGGCACGCTCTACCTGCTCGACGGCAACGAGCGGCACCAGGTCCGGGCCGAGACCGAGATCAAGACCGTGTGCGTGTTCAACCCGCCGGTGACCGGCGCCGAGGTGCACGACGAGAACGGGGTCTACCCGCTGATCGTCGAGCCCGTCTAGTTCGGCGTCACCGGCCGAAGACCCGCCAGCAGGCCCGATCGGGCCTGCTGGCGTAGTAGTCCGACCACACAGCAGGAGGCGATTGCCCAGGAACCTCGAAGGGTATGGATTCCGGTAGGAGACCGGACATGCCGCAGACCCGAACCCACCACGAACCAAGAGAGCGGCTCGTGCAGACCATCGCGCGGGCCGGTGTCGGCAATTCGCCACGGAGATTGGAGAGCGCATGACTGTCGTCGACGTCGAGACCGGGGATCTCTACCCCACCCGAGTGGGTGATAAACCATCGCTCATCAGCCGGCAGGACCCGGTGGTATGGCCGAGCAACGAGTCGGGCCCGATCGATCAGCGGACGCTCGCGAGCTACGACGAGAAGGGCTACCTGACGGTCGACGGCCTGCTCACCCCGGCCGAGGTTCAGCAGTTCTGGCAGGAGCTGATGGATCTCACCAACGACGCAGGCGTCAAGGCAGACGAGCGGACCATCGTCGAGAAGAGTTCTGACGAGGTCAGATCCATCTTCGAGGTGCACAAGATCAGCTCGGCGATCGGCAAGCTCGCCACCGATCCGAGGGTGCTGGACCGGGCTCGGCAGATCGTCGGTTCCGATGTCTACATCCATCAGAGCCGGGTCAACCTGATGCCGGGGTATCGAGGTACGGGCTTCTACTGGCACTCGGACTTCGAGACCTGGCACGCCGAGGACGGCATGCCTCGGATGCGCGCGGTCAGCATGTCGATCGCGCTCACCGACAACTACCCGTTCAACGGCGGGCTCATGTTGATGCCCGGTGCGCATCGGACCTTCGTGTCCTGCGTCGGCGAGACGCCCGAGGACAACTACAAGGCCTCGCTCAAGGCACAGAAGATCGGTGTTCCCGACGAGGACAGCATCACCAAGCTGGCTGCGGAACACGGCATCGACCAGTTCACCGGCTCGGCTGGTTCGGCCTTGATGTTCGACTCGAACTCCATGCACGGTTCGGGCAACAACATCACGCCGTTCCCGAGGTCGAACATCTTCCTGGTGTTCAACAGCGTGGAGAACACGCTGCAAGACCCGTACGGTGCGGCCGCCCCGCGACCGACGTTCGTGGCGGACCGGGCCTTCGTTCCCGTCCAGCGCTGACGCCGACGGACGACGCGGGTCGCCTGGGGCCGCCCGCGTCGTCCGGGTCTGAGAAGGCGATCCCGCTGCGGCTCACGCCACCAGGTAGCGGCCCTCCTCGAATTCCTCGCCCGCGCAGGTCGCCCCGAGGTCGTATCCGATGTCCGCGATCACATCGGCCAACTCCAGCCGGGCCAGCCATGGCTTGGGCAACACCGCGGTGCCGTGCAGCGCGCCGAGGATGTTCCCGGTGAGCGCCGCCGTCGAATCGCTGTCGCCCGAGTGGTTGGCCGCCAGCCGCAGGGCGTCCGGGAACTGGGCGGACTTGCGATGGGTCAACGCCGAGTACACGGCGATGGCCAGCGTCTCCGGTGCGATCCAACCCGCGCCGAGTTCCGCGATGGAGTCGGCGGAGGGCCCTCCCGTGTGCGGTGGCTTCCCGAAGGCCCGGGCCTCCCTGGCAGCCCTGGCGTCCTCGTTGTCGCGTTCGGCGGCCTTGACCGCCGCCGCCAGCAGGCTCGCGGTGGTCGGGTCGTCGCGCAGCACGCGGCCGGTCACCTGATCGACCGCATCGCTGAGCGTGCGACGGCGCACCGCCAGCAGGTGCACCAACAGCGCGAGCGACCCGGCGGGCGCCCAGCCCTCGGGGTGTCCATGGGTCAGGGCGGCGAACTGGCAGCCCATCCGATAGGCCAGTTCGCCGGTCGGCGCGAACCCGGCGGGCGCGGTGCGCACCACCCCGCCGCAGCCGTTCGCCGTCTCGTACTGGATATCGTCGGTCGGCGGCTGCTCGTGGGCCAACGCCCGCAGCGTGGCCAGTCCCGGCGAGCGGTTGGCGTAGAGCCTGCGCTCGGCCAGCAGGCCATAGGGGTTGTCGCCGGGCCCCCTGCCCTGCTGTGTCGACAGCCAGCGCCGGTACGCCTTCCACACCTCCTGCGCCGGATTCCAGGTCTGCAGGTGCTTACCTCGGACCCACGCGCTGATATAGCCCTCGGCGGTGAACAGGGTGAGCTGGGTGTCGTCGGTGATGAGGCCGGGTTTGGGCAGTTCGACGATCCCATCCGGGCCGTAGGCCTGGCGGATCTCGGCGAGGCGGGAGAACTCCACCGGGGCTCCCAGCGAGTCGCCCATGGCACCGGCCAACAGACAGCCCGCCGCACGGTCCACCACGGTGGGCTGTGCTGCTGCTGTCACGTTCTCCTCCATGCGCTGCCAATGCCCACCGCCGCGATGTACGCGGGACACGACAGTAGCCTCTACCCAACGGGTGAATCGCGGTTCGTCGGAATGGTCGAGATCCGACCGGTGCGGACGTCGGTCATGCTCGCGGGCGGCGCCGACGCGGCTCGACGACCAAGATTGCGATTGCACCTTTCCCCACCAGGATCAGGCGAGCACGATCTAGGTTGGCGAGGTTCGACGAACGACGTCGACACGAACAGGTCGAGGAGGCAGGCCGTCCATGGACCCTGGGACGCCGCCTGTCGGCGCGAACCGCCTCGAATTCCGCCTGTTAGGGGCGTTCGAGGTGCTCAGTTGCGGACGGCCGATCGTGCTCGGCAGTCGGGCGATGCGCAGGCTGATGGCGTTGTTGACGCTCAATGCCAATCAGGTCGTGTCCGTCGACCGGATCATCAAGGTGCTCTGGGACGGCGAACCACCCGCAACTGTACGCACGATCTTGCAGGGATATGTGTCACGCCTACGTAAACTGATCGTCGGTGCGGCCGGGGACGTCGGCGATGTTGCGATCATCACCCGCTCGCCCGGCTATCTGCTGCGGATCGACCCCGGCCGGATCGATCTGCACCGGGCGCGGGAGCTGGCCAAGAAGGCCGCGCTGCTGACCGGCCGTTCCCGCGCGGTGGCGTTGCGAGCGGCGCTGGAGTTGTGGCGGGGTCACACCCTGGCCGACATGGACGATCTGCCCGCCCTGCGAGCCATCGCGATGTCGATCGAGGAACTCCGGCTCAGCCTGGTCGAGGACCGGATCGCCGCCGAACTGGCCGAGGGGCCGAGAACCGGCCTGGTCACCGAGTTGGACGAATTGGTCGCGGCGCACCCGCTGCGCGAACGCCTCACCGACCAACTCATGATGGCGCTGCATCACACCGGGCGGCGCGCCGATGCACTGCGGCGCTACCACGCACTGCGCGAGCGGTTGGCCGAGGAACTCGGCGTCGATCCGTCCCCGCAGCTGCAGCTGACGTATCAACGGATTCTGCAGGACGAGGCCACCGTGGTGGCCCCGGAGACAGCCGAGCCCGCGTCGACCGATTCGAACGAGCCCGCCGTCGTGCAGCCCGTGGCAGGGCACACCCAGGTGGTGCCCGCGCAACTCCCGCCCCGGATCGGGGGCTTCGTGGGCAGGGACGAGGAGTTCATCGTCCTGGACTCGCTGCGGCCGAGCAGGCGCGACGAGGGCGGATCCACGATCGCCGTGGTCAGCGGCGAGGCCGGCCTCGGTAAGAGCGCTCTGGCCGTGAACTGGGCGCATCGGGTGAGCAACGGCCCCGACAGCGAATACCCGGATGGGCAACTCTTCGCCTCGCTGCGCGCCGTCGACCCCTGTGACCCACCGGTGTCGCCTGCGGACGTGTTGAGACAGTTCTTGATCGGCCTCGGCCTGACCTCCGAACAGATTCCCACCGGGTTGACCGAACGGACGGCGCTGTACCGCTCGATCACGGCGAAACGGCGGATGCTCGTGCTGCTCGACGACGCCGTCGACCACCTGCAGGTGTCGCCACTGCTGCCCGCCTCGCCGTCTTGCACGGTGGTGATCACCAGCAGACGGATGCTCGACGGCCTGCTGATCACCAATGGCGCCCGGCTGATCCGACTCGGTCCGCTGTCCGCCGCCCAGGCGGGTGAGCTGATCAAACGCCTCGCCGTCGGGGTCGAGCCGACCGCGAGCGACCTGGACCGGCTGACCGAGCTGTGCGGCAATCTGCCGCTGGCCCTGCGGATCGCCGCTGCCCGGATGACGGGCGACCCGGAACTCTCCATCGGCGATCTGATCGACGAACTGGCCGACGAGCGCCGTCGGCTCGGAGCACTGCGGGCGGGCGACCCGCAGATCAGCGTCCGAGGGGCGCTCGAACTCACCTATCGACGGCTCCGATCCGACGCCGCCCGGTTGTTCCGCCTCATCGGCGTCCATCCCGGTGTGGAGCTGAGCCGCTCCGTGTTGGCGGCGATGTCGGGCAGCGCCTTCGCCCAGGTCGCCGAGCAACTGCACGTCCTGGAATCGGTGCATCTGATCTCGTCGCGTGAGCATGGTCGATTCGGCAGTCACGACCTCGTCCGGCTCTACGCCAGGGAACTCGCCACCGACGAACTCGACGACGCGGAGCGGCTCGCCGCCGAGACGGCGATGGTGGACTTCTACTTGGCCGTCGCCGAACGGGGGCGGGACCTGATCCGTTCCACCCCGGGCAGTCCGGGGCCGTACGCACCCGGCTTCGAACTGCCGGAGACGACGAGTCTGGACCAGGCCGTCGGCTGGTTCGATCGGGAGTGGAACAACCTGATGCACGCGGCCCGGACCGCCGTCC
This sequence comes from Actinoalloteichus hymeniacidonis, assembly GCF_014203365.1. Classification (NCBI taxonomy): domain Bacteria; kingdom Bacillati; phylum Actinomycetota; class Actinomycetes; order Pseudonocardiales; family Pseudonocardiaceae; genus Actinoalloteichus; species Actinoalloteichus hymeniacidonis. Next base: position 5,903,649 of record NZ_JACHIS010000001.1, on the reverse strand, counting down.
GCAGGCAGCGGCACGAGGCAGCCTGGCGCATCGCGTGGGGCGCCGCGCCGTACGTGCTGTTCCGACACCTGCTGGACGAGTCGACCGAGTTGTTCGATCAGGGGCTCGCCTCGGCGCGAACCTCGGGCGACCGGTTCGGCGAATGTCTGATGCTGCGCTGCCGCGTCAACGTCGCCCTCTACCGCTCGGCCAAGTCGGAGGAGGCGCTGGAGCACGCGGTCGAAGCCCTGGCGATCGCCGAGGAACTGGGCAAGCTGGAAATCCTCGCACCTGCGGTGAGCAGTGTCTTCACCTCGCAGGCCAACCTCGGTCGCTACGAGGACGCCCGGCAGGGCGGCGAGCGGGCGCTGAGTCTCTATCAACAGCTCGGCGACCTGCCAGGCCAGGCCATGGCGTTGAACAACCTCGCGATGATCGATCAGTTCTGCGGACGCGTGGAGCGTGCCTACGAACGCTGCCTCGAGGTGCTGGCGCTGTACCGGCGGTTCCACGATCCCGGTCACGAGGCGGTGGTCCTGAACAACCTGAGCGAACTCGCCGCCGAGCTGGGGGATTGGTCGGCGGCGGAGAACTTCGCCCGGCAGGCCCGGTCGGTGGCGGTGTCCTGCGGTGCCTCGGTTCAGGAGGCGAAGGCCCTGGTCCACCTCGGCGACGTGTATCACCACCTGGGCGATCAGTTCTCGGCGAAGTTCCGCTGGGAACAGGCGTTGATCCTGCTGCAGGGCAGTAGCTCGCCGGTCCGTGCCGAGATCGACGAGCGCTTGGCCAGATTGACGACCGACAGCACGCTGCCCGTGTTGGACGGCGAGGCCGCAGCGGCCGCGATTCCAAGCCCGCAGACCGAGCAGGCATCGAAGGCATCCCGCGACCCGGTGTGAGCAGACCGGGCTGTCGAGGCTTGCGGTCTTCGGGCAGGCTGGGGTCGTGACGGAACACCCGGGCGGGCGGAGCAGGTCCGCGCAGACTGTCGAGCCGGACCCCGACGCCGACTCGCTACCGAGGCTGCTGGGCGGCCGTCGCGGTGCGGTCGACGCCTCGGTGCCCCCGTTGATCTTCGTCCTCGGCTGGTGGCTGGGCGGGGAATCGGTGCTGGTCGGGGCCGCCGCCGCCCTACTGGCGGGCCTGGTGATCGCGGTGCTCCGGATTCGGGGTGGCAAGCGACCGGTGGCCGCCCTCTTGGGGATGCTCGGGGTCGCGGTGGCGGGGTTGGTCGCCATCTACACCGGGCGGGCCGTCGACTACTTCCTGGTGCAGCTCTTCTCCAACATGGGCAGCATCCTGGTGTGGGCGATGAGCATCCTGGTGCGCCGCCCGCTGCTGGGCGTGATCGTCGGCGCAGTGTTGGGGCAGAAGATGCGCTGGCGCCGCGACCCTGGACTGCTGCGGGCCTACGGTCGGGCCAGCTGGGTGTGGGTCGGGCAGTACTCGATCCGGGTGGCCGTCTTCCTGCCCCTGTGGCTGGCCGAGCTGACGCCCGCGCTGCTGGTGGCCAGGACCGTGCTCAGCCTGCCGTTGGTGACGCTGTGTCTCGCGGTGAGCTGGGCGGTGCTGCGGCGGTCGTTGCCGACGGGGCACCCCGGCCTGCGCCATCCGCAGACGACGAGTCCGGATCGGCCTGTCGAGGCCGATGCCGCGCAGTGGACTCCGGCCGTGCGGGGCGATCAGACGCCGGGACAGCCTACGGCGTCGAGGGCCGCGCCGACGTCAGGCGACGGTGGATGAGCCGGGCCTCGCTCGAGTCGTCGATCGAGTCGACGATGGCCAACCAGGCGGCCCCGGAGGCGGGATCGAACGCGTCGACCGACAGGGTGTCGTTCGCGGCGAGCTCGGCCAACTCGACGCGAAGCCGGTCCTCGATGGGGCTACCCGAGGTCAGCAGACTGCCCGCGAGGATCACCGGCGTCTTCTCCTCGGCGGTGCGCAGTCCGCGTACCAGGTCCGCCAGCTCGGCGGCCCCTCGGCGCACGATCGACACGGCGGCCGGGTCACCCGCATGATGGGCCGCGCTGACCAGCGGGGCGTACTCGGCTAGCCGGACCGGCTGCGCCGAACCGACCACGCTGATCAACCGGCGGCGGGCTGCCGCGTCGACCACGACCGCCGCACCTTCGGCCCTCGGACAGGGCACCTCGGCCGCATCGAGCACCCGACGGGCCAGCACGCCGCAGTGATCCCGTCCTTCGACGGCGCGCAGGGTGTGCCGCACCGCCTCCCGGCCAAGCCAGAACGCCGATCCCTCGTCACCCAACAGCCAGCCGTGCCCGCCCGCAGTCCTGTCGAGCGTGTTGTCCTCGATTCGGGCCGCGATCGCCCCGGTGCCCGCCACCAGTACCACCCCCGAGCCGATCGGGGTACCGGCGGCGAAGGCGGCCTCGACATCGCTGAGCGCCCGCATCGGTGCGTCGGGGCACACCGAGCGCCACGCCTGTTGGAAGGCGGCCGCCACGATGGGATCGCTGAGCCGGGAGACCCCGGCGATACCGAGCACACCGCCGCGCACTCGGTGCGGATCGACCTCGCCGAGCAGCTCACGCAGGACCCCGACCAGCCTGGCGGTCGCGATCTCCACCGGATGCGAGTTCGGGTTGGCGCCCTCGCCGCGGGCGCGGGCCGTGGTGCTGCCGTCGGGCCCGGCCAGCACGGCCGTGATCGAGGTGCCGCCGATGTCGACGCCGACGACCAGGTCTCTCGATGCGGCCATGCCCCTGCCCTTCACCGCGCCGGTCCGGCCTGCTGCTTCTCGCTCAGCCTGCCGCGCGCAGCGCCTGCTCGATGTGCGTCAGATGAGTCCGCGCGTGATGGCGGGCGAGCTCGGCCTTCCCGGCCGCGAGCGCATCCACGATCAGGCGATGTTCGTCGAGCGTCTCCTCTGTCTTACCGTCCTCGGCCAGCCGACGCCAGAGGTTCGCATCGATCGTCGGACTGTGCAGCGCGGCCAGCAGACTGCCCAGGTAGGCGTTGCCCGCCGTCCGGGCGATCTCATGGTGGAAGTCCAGCTCATGCCGCACCAGATCGGCGACCGGGGCGTCGGCGCGGATCGAGGAGATGAGGTTGCGCAGCCGATGCAGTACCGCAGGGCGCATCCGTCCCGCGGTCATCGCGGTCGCCTCCGGTTCGAGGATGCGGCGCACCGCGAACACCTCCAGAGCGGAATCGTGGTCGCGGTACATCTCCAACGCGAAGGCCAGCGAGTCCAGCAGTTCCTCGGCGCGCAGGCTGGAGACGTAGGTGCCGCTGCCCTGCCGGACGTCGAGGATGTGCACCATGGCCAGGGCCCGTACCGCCTCGCGCAGAGAATTGCGCGACAGCCCCAGCCCGTCGGCCAGCTCGGCCTCGGGTGGCAGCCGCGAGCCGGGGACCAGCTCGCCACGTTGGATCATCGCGCGGAGTCGGGCTATCGCATCATCGGTGACGGCCACGATCGACCTTTCACACAGTGGCGGCCACGGGGTGGAACTACGGCACCTCGGTCCGCCGAACCGGGCAAGGTAACCGCCAGGATAAACCGATCCAGACCGGCGAACGGGTTAACGCCGTAGCCTGATCAGCTGATGTGTGCTTAGTCCGTTCGGCGTAGTCTGGCGGTGCCCGTCTCACCCAGCCCCCTCGGTGAGGCGGGTTCTTCCTGTCGGCCGCTCACCCGATGGTCTGGCGTACTACTTGGGGTCGACCTCGGTCGTCCCGTAGTCACTGGCGATCAGCAGGACGACGCCCGGACCGAGGTCGGCGATGCCGTCGAAGCGTGGCTCCACCCGGATTCCGAAGGCGCTGCCGATCTCGCCCGCAGCCTGCTCCTCCGGGGTGCCCGGTCGGTAGTAGGCCGTGGTGGTGGTGATGACGCCCGCGGAGTAGTTCGCCACCTCGGCGACCTCCCAGCCCGCCGCCTCGAAGTCGTCGGCCGCATCGGCCGCCAAGCCTCGAACGGTGCTGTTGTTGAAGATGCGCAGCGGAGTCTCGGTGGATGCCGAGTCGCTGCCCGCGCCGTCGGAACCGTCCGAGCCGCCGGAGCCTGCGTCACCGTTCTCGGAGTCGGACTGCTCCTCGGAGTCGCCCCCGTCCTCGGTGCCCGCCGAACCCTCCGACTCCTCGGCGTCCGAACCGCCCTGGTCGGACTCGCCGTTGTCGGCTCCGCCCGCCGAATCTTCGCTCGGGGGTGGCGCCGTGCTGCTGGAACCACCGGCGTTCTGCTCGGCCATGGAGTTCCCACCGCTGGTCAGGCTCATCACCCCGAAGACCAGTGCGATCGCGGCCAGGCCGAACATGCCGAAGGCGACCCCCCGTAGTGGTCGTGCCGAGCCGGAGGGCTCCACGCTGCTCATCCCTGGCCTCCTGCGTGCTGCTGCACAGTGTTCGACTGAATCAGTGAAGGTCGCCGCGTCGCCGGATCGCTCGGGATCGCGCTCGGCCGCCACGCTGTCGGAGAAGTCTCTTAACCAGCATCGGGTCGGCTTCTAACGCTTCCTTGCGGTCCAGCAGTCCGTTCAAAATCTGGAAGTAGCGGGTCGCCGACATGTCGAACAACTCGCGGATCTTCTGTTCCTTGGTACCTGCCTGCTTCCACCACTGGCGTTCGAACGCCAGGATCGCCCGCTCCCGTGTGGTCAACTCGGCGTTGTGCCGAGGTGCCGGCGGCAATGCGTCTACGGCCTCCATCGGACTCCTCGCCTCGTGTCGGACTACCGGTACTTCGAGCTGCCCCGCCAGGTGGGGCATCGTCGCAGGCGGCCACTGTCTGCTGTGGTCGGACGCGGGCATGGCCACATCCGGTGTCGGCACCGCGTTTCGGTTGCGGCACCGTCGTCGGGCGAGTGATCACCCCGCGACCGGACGCCATCACTGTCGTCCGGACACGTCTCATTACATCATGTACCGCCCACCGGATCGGGAAGATCGAGCGCTGTCGATGTGGGCCTGTCGCGGGCGTTTCGGCAGGGCGGCGGGCGATCGGGTCGAGACCGGGTTCTAGGCTTTGGACATGGCGATTCATCCGATTCGGATCGCGGGCGACCCGGTCCTGCACCAGCCGACGCGTCCGGTGGAGGTCTTCGACGACGAGCTGCGCACCTTGGTCGAGGACATGTTCGAGACCATGGCCGCAGCCGAGGGCGTCGGACTGGCCGCCAACCAGATCGGTGACGATCGCAGGCTCTTCGTCTACCACTGCCACGATGACGAGGGCACCTGGTTCCGTGGCGTCATGGTGAATCCGGTTCTGGAGACCTCCGAGAAGCCGGAGTCGATGCCCGACCCCGAGGACGATCTCGAAGGCTGCCTCTCGGTGCCCGGCGAGGTCTTCCCCACCGGCCGAGCGGCGTGGGCGAAGGTCACCGGCCAGGACGCCGACGGCGCGCCGGTCTCGGTCGAGGGCAGTGGTTTCTTCGCCCGCTGCCTGCAACACGAGACCGACCACCTCGACGGGTATCTCTACCTCGACCGGTTGATCGGCCGGAACAAGCGTGAGGGCAAGCGGATGCTCAAGGCCAACGGCTGGGGTGTGCCCGGATTGGCCTGGGATCCGGCTCGGCAGCAGGCCGAATCGGTGGTCGACGCCGGCTGATCGACCCGGCCGGTTCGCCTCGCTCCCGACGCGGCGGCGGGAGCGTTCACCGAGCTGCGGGCTTTACGGCCCGCCGTCGGTGTGACTAGCCTCGAGAGCGGAATTCACAACTTCACATCGCGGGAGCTCGCGCCGAAAGCGGGCTGAGAGGGCGGCTGGACTTCGATGGTCCGGTGTCGCCGACCGCACGAACCTGTCTGGGTAATGCCAGCGTAGGGAGGATGCCATGTCGGCGTCATCAGCTGCAGCAGCAGATTCTCCGCAACAGGATCGGCCGACATCGGGCTCGTCGGGCGATGCCATCACGAACTCCGCCGTCACCACCGGGCCCATCAGCGGATCACGCAAGGTCTATCTCGACACCCCCGCCGGACTACAGGTGCCCCGGCGGCGGGTGTCACTCACCGACGGAACCCACTTCGACGTCTACGACACCTCGGGGCCCTATACCCACGAGAACCCGGATATCGACCTGGAACGCGGGCTGCCCGCACTGCGGGCGGACTGGATCGCCGAACGCGCCGCCGCAGCCCCACCCGGCTCGGCCACCACCCAGTTCGGACTGGCCAAGGCCGGGATCATCACCAAGGAGATGGAGTTCATCGCGGCGCGCGAAGGCGTGCAGGCCGAACTGGTTCGGGCGGAGGTGGCACGCGGTCGAGCGGTGATCCCGGTCAACCGCAGGCATCCGGAGTCCGAGCCGATGATCATCGGCAAGCAGTTTCTCGTGAAGATCAACGCGAACATCGGCAACTCGGCGGTGTCCTCGTCCATCGCCGACGAGGTGGACAAGATGGTGTGGGCCACCCGGTGGGGCGCCGACACCGTGATGGATTTGTCCACCGGCAAACGTATCCACGAGACCCGGGAATGGATCCTGCGTAACTCCCCGGTGCCCATCGGAACGGTGCCGATCTATCAGGCATTGGAGAAGGTGGGCGGCGATCCGACCGCGCTGAGCTGGGAGGTCTATCGCGACACGGTGATCGAGCAGGCCGAGCAGGGCGTCGACTACATGACCGTCCATGCCGGAGTGCTGCTGCGCTACGTGCCGCTCACCGCGCGTCGCGTGACCGGGATCGTCTCCCGGGGCGGCTCGATCATGGCTGCCTGGTGTCTGGCGCACCATCGCGAGAGTTTCCTCTACACCCACTTCGACGAACTCTGCGAGATCCTCCGGGACTACGACATCACCTTCTCCCTCGGCGACGGACTGCGGCCGGGCTCGATCGCCGACGCCAACGACGAGGCCCAGTTCGCCGAGCTGCGCACCCTGGGCGAGCTGACCGCGCGGGCCAGGGAATTCGACGTACAGGTGATGATCGAGGGCCCCGGCCACGTTCCGATGCACAAGATCGTCGAGAACGTGCGTCTGGAAGAGGAGCTGTGCGGCGAGGCGCCGTTCTACACCCTCGGCCCGTTGGCCACCGACATCGCACCGGCCTACGACCACATCACCTCGGCGATCGGGGCGGCGATGATCGCGCAGGCGGGCACCGCGATGCTCTGCTACGTCACGCCGAAGGAGCACCTTGGCCTACCGGATCGCGACGACGTCAAGACCGGGGTGATCACCTACAAGATCGCCGCGCACTCGGCCGACCTGGCCAAGGGGCATCCACATGCCCAACAACGCGACGACGCCCTGTCCAAGGCGCGCTTCGAGTTCCGCTGGATCGACCAGTTCAACCTGTCGCTCGATCCGGATACGGCCCGGTCCTTCCACGACGAGACGCTGCCGGCCGAGCCTGCCAAGACGGCGCACTTCTGCTCGATGTGCGGCCCGAAGTTCTGTTCGATGAAGATCACTCAGGATGTCCGCAAGTACGCGGAGGAACACGGCTTGACCTCGCCGGAGGCCATCGAGGCAGGCATGCAGTCCAAGGCCGCGGAGTTCACCGAGCGGGGCGGTCGGGTCTACCTGCCGGTGGTCGGGTCATGACCACCGACGAGTCCGCGTTCACCGGCCTACCCGTTCCCGGCGCCACCCCGCCGACCGCCTTGACCATCGCAGGCTCGGACTCCGGCGGTGGGGCGGGCATCCAGGCCGACCTGAAGACCTTCCTGGCCTGTGGCGTCCATGGCATGACGGCGCTGACCGCGGTCACGGTGCAGAACTCGCGCGGGGTGGCCGATTTCCTGGCATTACCCCCGGAGTTGGTCGCGGCGCAGATTCGGTCGGTGGCCGCCGATATCGGTGTCGGTGCCGCCAAGACCGGCATGCTCGCCTCCGCCGAGATCATCGAGGCGGTGATCGACGCCTGCGCGGCGAGCTCGATCGGTCGGGACGGCCGGACGCCCCTGGTGGTGGATCCGGTGGCGGCCTCGATGCACGGCGATTCGCTGTTGGCCCGCGACGCCCTGGCGGCGTTGCGGGATCAGCTGTTGCCCATCGCCACGCTGGTCACGCCGAATCTGGACGAGGTCCGGCTGCTCACCGGCCTCGATGTCACCTCCCGTTCCGAGCTGCGCAAGGCGGCCGAGGCGGTGCACGAACTCGGTCCGTCCTGGGTATTGATCAAGGCGGGTCATCTCACCGAGGATCCGGAGTGCGTCGACCTGCTCTTCGACGGCAGCCGGTTCATCGAGTTACCCGGCCCCAGAATGCGGATTCCGCACACCCACGGCGGTGGCGACACCCTGGCCGCGTCGATCACCTCGGCGCTGGCCCGACAGGCCCAGCCGATCGATGCGGTGCGGTTCGGTAAGCGCTACATCATGCGAGCGGTTGCCGATGCCTATCCGCTTGGCGCGGGGGTCGGTCCCGTGTCGGCCTTCTGGCGGGTTTCGGAGCAGCCGATCTGATCGGGTTCCAGCCGTCCGTGCGGCCGTCGCTCGATGCGGCGGCCGCGCGGGTTCGGGTTCAGCTCGCTCGGTTGCCCGTAGGCCCGGCCTCGGCGGTCGCGCGGGGGTAGGCGATCTGCCAGGCGGCTTCGATCATCTGGAAGATCTCGTCCAACGCGGCGATCGGGTCGGGGGCCTTGCGGGCCAGCGAATGCGCGTCCACCACGAAACGCGCGATGGTCCGACACGCTGTCGTGGTCGGCGCCGGATCGAGGTCGGCGGCGATGGCCGCAGCGAGGGCGTCGGCATGACGTAGCCGCATCGACTCCTCGTATTGCCGCAGGGTGGGCGTGCTGTCGACCATGCGCCAGAACGGAGCGGCCTCGCCCGACGTGCAATGCCGTACCAGCGCCTCGATTTCCTGTCGCAGAGCGTGGATGAGCGGTTCGTGTGGCGCGCGGCCCGTGACCGCCTGCGTGAGACGTTGCTCGAAGTCCTGATCCTGCTCGAACACCAGCGCCTCTTTCGAGGCGAAGTGGGAGAAGAGCGTGGTGACGGCGACGTCGGCCTCCGCAGCCACGTCCCGGATGCCGACCGCGTCGTAGCCGCGTTCGCGGAAGAGTCGCCGCGCGGTATCGGCGATCTTTTGACGGGTCGCGGCCTTCTTGCGTTCGCGGCGTCCGGGAGACACGGTCACTCGATGACACTATCAGATGCGAAATCATAACCGTTCTAAAACGCTAACCGTTAGTGCTACGCTCGATGGCATGAGGAGAGTGAGCTTCACCGAGTTCGGCGGCCCCGAGGTCCTACAGCTCGTGGATGTCGAGGAACCCCATGCGGGTCCGGGCCAGGTACGGATCGCTGTGCGGGCGGCGGGCGTGAATCCCCATGACTGGCGAGTGCGCGAGGGGCAGTTCCAGCAGGTCCGGCCCATCGAATTACCCGCAGGCATCGGACTCGACGCCGCCGGAGTGGTCGACGAGATCGGCGACGGTGTCGACGGAATCGAGATCGGCGACCCCGTGTTCGGCGAGGGCGACAACACCTACGCGGAGTACGCCCTGCTCTCGGCGTGGGCCAGGATGCCCGCAGGCCTGACGTTCGAGGAAGCGGCCGGTTATCCGTCCGTGGTGGAGACCGCGCTGCGGATCATCCGCGAAGTCGGGGTGCAGTCCGGGCAGACACTGCTGGTCATCGGTGCATCCGGCGGGGTCGGATCGGCGGTGCTGCAGATCGCCCGCGATCGCGGGATCACGGTGATCGGTACGGCAAGCGCCGCCAATCAGGACTACCTGCGTGCCCTCGGCGCCACCGCGACGACCTACGGCGAGGGCTGGGTCGGGCGAGTGCGCGAGCTCGGCCGGGTCGATGCGGCCCTCGACCTCGCAGGCGCCGGAGTGATCGGCGAACTCGTCGCGCTCACCGGTGATCCGCAACGGGTGGTCTCGATCGCCGACCTCGGGGCATCGGAGTTCGGCGTTCGGTTCTCCGGCGTCGGTGGCAGCGTTACGGATGCTCTCGTCGAGGCCACCCGGCTCATCGAACAGGGAAGGCTGCATATCCCGGTCGAGAGGTCCTACCGACTCGACGAGGCCGCCGCCGCGCAGCGCGACAGCTTCGCCGGGCACACCCGAGGCCGCCGAGTGATCGTCATCTAGCTTCGCAGTGCTGGAGCCCGGCCGCGCCGAGGGCACGTGGCCGACCCGAGGCGGACCGGCATTGGATGCAAAGAGTTGGTTCGCTGGGAGTCACCCCGCGCGCTGCCACCACATTCACCGATGATTCGGGGATCATCGAACCCGTGGCTGGGCGGGTCTCAATGGACGGATGGATGCCGGTATCGCCGTCGCAAGCAGGCGCGATACCGATGCGGCAGATCGTGGGCACCGGAGTCGTCGTCGTGCTGGCGGCGATCTTCGCGCTGCTGCTCGGGCTCGGTGGTGCCGCGATCGCGGGCGGCCTCGTCGCGGTCCTAGGGCTGGTGTCGGCCAGCGGCGGACCGCTGCGCGCCGACCTGCGCACCCTGTCGTGGGCCGGACCGGCCATCGTGCTCATCATGGCCGTCGGCCCGCTGCTCGACGGCCCGACGGCGGTGCTGGCGGTCTTCCTCGTGGTGTTCGGCTCCGGAATGCTCGCGACGCTGGGCAGGCACTACGCGGTCATCGGGCAGACCTTGGCCGCCGCCACCCTGGTCGCGCTGACCGGCGGTGTCAGTGCTCAGGACGGACCGATGGTGCTGATCGGCACCGGTCTGGTGGGGCTGGTGCTCGCCGTCGCGCTGCGGATCTCCAACGGACGCGACGATCCGTCCGGGCCGACCAGGGCGATCGTGGCCGCCGCACTGACCGATCACGAGCCCGGATCGCTCGACTACGCCACCCGGGTCTGGCGATCCGACGGATCGCCGGAATGGCTCGGCACGATCCTGGTCGGCACCGCCGAGTACCGGGCGGCCCGCGCGATGCTGGCGGTGCAGGCCGCGCAGGCCGAAGGGGTCGAATCCGAGCGGCTGACCGCCATTCTGAGCGACGCGGAATCGGTGGCGGCGGAGCTGGCCGATGCCGTGCGGGCCAGGGCGTGTACCGGGCTACCGGCGATGGCCAAGATGGACCCGGCGGGGCGGGCGAGCCGGGTGTACGGCGATGTCGAACTGCCGGAATCGGTGGACACGATTCGCGTCGGGCTGGACCGCATCCGCGGCGCCGTCGTGGAGCGGGTGGCCACGCGGGCACCACGGCGTCCGAACCGGGCGGCGGTGCACCGGGCACTCGGCGTCCTGCTGGCCCACCTGTCGTTCCGGTCCTCGCTGTTCCGGCATGCGCTGCGTTGCTCGTTGGCCGTGACCGCCGGGATGGTCGCCGTCCTGTGGCTGCCCGACGGATCGGCCGCCCCGTTGCTGTTGGTGTTGTACGCGGTACTGCAACCGATGCTGCGCGACACGATGGAGGAGGCGCTGCAACGCACCGGGCTGGTGGTGTTCGTCGTCGCGGTGATCGCGGTGGTCGCCGCGCTGCTGCCCTGGCCGGGGGTGCTGTTGCCCTTCGTGCTCGGCGCGATGATCCTGCTCGCGCCCAGGATGCGAGGCAGCCTGCCGTTGCTGCTGTGCTGCCTGCTCGGCCTGATCGTGGTGGCGCGGGTCATCCAGGAGGACCGGGCGGTGTCCGCCCTGGCCCTCAACATCACCGCGATCAGCGCGATCGGTGCGACCATCGCGTTGCTCGTCGGATTCCTGAGCTACCTGGTGCCCGGCAGTGTGGCCCCGGATGTGCTCGGCACCCTGCACAAGGCGGTGTACGCGGTGCGGGACCTGGCGGCGGGGGCGCATGGCGCGCTGGAGACCCGGGAGGGCAGACGGGCGTTGCGCTCGGCGAACATCCTGGCCCTGCGCCGAAGCCAGGACCTGTTGGCGTTGCCCGCACGGCTGGAGGAAGCAGGCCCGGAGGCGCAGCAGGTGGTTCGGCGCGCCGCATCGGCGGTGTTCGCCCTGCGGGCCGCCCTCGCCCAGATCGCCTTCCGCCCCGACGAGGAACGAGGTAGGGCGCTCATCGCCGCGGTGACGGCGCAACGGGCCTTGGACTACGAGAGTAGACAGCCGACCAGGGTCGATCTCTCCAGCCTGGCCGGGCCGACGCTGCTGGTGGCCCCGGTCCTGGAGGCCACCCTGGTCGCCCGTTCTGCCATCGAGGAGGTTCGAGCCGTCGACTGGACCGAGCCCAGCGCCTTCGGCGCCGTCGACGGAGTGACGCTGTCGTCGGTCTCGGATCGCCAGGAGACCGTGGACGCCGACTCGGTTCCCGACAGCGCCGCGCCGGTCGGCGAGGACTGAGCGCCCAGCGTCAGCCGTTCGCCCCGTCCCGATCCGGGCTGGAGGCCTGCGCCCAGAATCGACGCGGAATCCGCCCGGCCAACCGGGCATCCCACCCCGCCTGGACGGCCGACCGCATCGCCCTGGCCATCCGAGCCGGCTCGTTCGCCCTCGTCACAGCGGTGGCCAACAGGACGGCATCGCAACCCAGCTCCATCGCCAAGGCGGCATCCGATGCCGTGCCCACTCCGGCATCCAGTATCACCGGCACCCCGGCCCTGGCCACGATCAGCTCGATGTTGTGCGGATTGCGGATGCCCAGACCGGTGCCGATCGGCGAGCCCAACGGCATCACCGCAGCACAGCCGAGGCCCTCCAATCTGGTGGCCAACACCGGGTCGTCGTTGGTGTAGGCCAAGACCACGAAGCCGTCGGCGACCAGCTGCTCGGCGGCGTCCAGCAGTTCCACCGGATCCGGCAGCAGAGTGTCGTCATCGGCGACGACCTCCAACTTGACCCAGTTGGTCTGTAACGCCTCGCGTGCCAACCGGGCCGTCAACACCGCCTCGGCGGCGGTCCGCGAACCCGCCGTGTTCGGCAGGACCTCGATGCCCAGCCTGCGCAGCAGATCGAGTACTCCGGTACCGCCGGAGGTGTCGGTGCGTCGCATGCTCACGGTCGTCATCTCGGTGCCTGCGGCCACCAGCGCCCGTTCGAGTTCGAGTAGACCGGTGGCGCCACCGGTGCCCATGATGAGGCGGGAACCGAACTCGCGGCCGGCTATCGTCAACCTGTCGTCCACGGTGATCAGCCGCCCTGCACCGCGGTCAGCAGCTCCACGGTGTTCGTCGGTCGCAGCACGACCTCGGCCCACCGAGCCTTGGGCACCACGGCGCCGTCCACGGCCACCGCCACCCCGGACTCGGGTGCCCCGCAGGCGAGCAGCGCCTCGGCGACCGTGGCCCCCTCGGGGAGCTCGCGCTCCATTCCGTTGATTCGCACCTTCATCGCTGGGGTTCCTCCGAATCCGGCCCGACCGACGCCGAGCCGGTCGGGGAGTCGAGTCGCGCCGGGTCGGCGGCCCGCACAGCCGGTGTCACCGGCCGGTCGAGAAGCAGGTCCAGCACGGCCTCGGTGGTGATGGGGGTCAGCAGGAAACCGTTGCGGTGGTGGCCGGTGGCCACCAGCAGTCCGGGTTCCAGCACTCCGATGACGGGCAGGTTGTCCGGTGTGGCGGGCCGCAGTCCCGCGATGCACTCCAGCAGCTCGTACTCGGCGAGCGCGGGCAACAGGACCTCGGCGTCGCGCAGCAGGTCCCGGACCGAACCGGCGGTCACCGTGTCGTCGAAACCCGCCTCGTACTGGGTCGCACCCACGACCAGACCACCGTCGTCACGAGGCACCAGATACACCGGCCTGCCGCGCACCCGACCGCGAATCGTCCGCGTCGGCGGCGGGAGGGTGCCGTGCCGGGCGCGTAACCGAAGCACCTCGCCCTTGACCGGGAACACCGACCGAAGCCGCTCGTCCACCAGAGGACTCCACGGCCCAGCGGCGATCACGACCGCATCGAAATCCTCGACCTCGGCAACCGCGTCCGCAGGCCGGTCATCAGGCGGGATCGACCACACCCGACCGCCCGACACCGAAGTCACCCGCCTCGGCAGGAACCGGACCGCCAAGCGATCGCAGGCCGCACGTAGTGCCGTCAGCAGCAGCCGGTTGTCCACCGCCAGATCGTCGGGGACGGCCAGGCCCGTTCGCACCGCCGGACCGAGCGCGGGCTCCAAACGCCGCAGCGCACGGGCATCCAGCCGATCGACGGCTCGGTCGAGATGGGACAGATAATTCGCGAGTCGCTCCAGATCGTCCTGGTCGGCACGGTCGGCCGCGACCACCACGGTCCCCTCGGTGCGCAACCCGGGATTGCGACCGGCGGCCGAGGCCAGTTCGGCGGCGAACGCGGGCCAGGCCCGCAACGAGGCCGAACCCAACTCCAACAGGGCGTCCTCGCCGGGCCACGCCTCCGACACCGGGGCCAGCATCCCGCCTGCCACCCAGGACGCGCCGGAGCCCGGCCGAGGATCGAGAACGGTGACGGCGAAACCGGCGGCGGCGGCCCGCCAGGCGATCGATAAACCGATGACACCACCGCCGACGACGGCGATGTGTTGCGAATTCGGGCGTACTCCTACCACTGACACCACGCTCCCTGCGCCGGCATGACCCGGATCAGGTTCGACGGTCGGGGTCGGTAGACCCCCTCTCAGTCTGTTCCCACAGACTCCCGTGCGGACCGGGCTTCACCGTAGCCCCTCGGCACCCCTCAAAGCCACCATCACCCGGGCCCCGGTGTACCGAACGGCCAGTCGCTTCTACGCTGCGGACATGCCTGGGATGAGTGGTGAACAGCGTCGACGCCGGCTTGCCGATGCCCGGTTGTACCTCTGCACCGACGCCCGCCGAGAGCGTGGCGACCTCGCCGAATTCGTCGCGGCGGCCCTGCGCGGCGGGGTGGACATCGTGCAGTTACGAGACAAAGGCGGCGCCTCGGGGCCGTTGGAGGCGGCTGCGGAACTGGCCGCTTTAGAGGTGATCGCGGAATGCTGTGCCGAGTACGGCGCGCTGTTGGCGGTCAACGACCGCGCCGATCTCGCCCTGGCCTCGGGCGCCGATGTGCTGCACCTCGGCCAGGGCGACCTACCGGTGAGCTGGGCTCGACGGGTGATCGGCGACGAACCCGTCATCGGCCGCTCCACCCACGACCCGGCGCAGGCGGGCGCGGCTGCGACCCAGGCCGGTGTCGATTACTTCTGCACCGGGCCGTGTTGGCCGACTCCCACCAAACCCGGCCGAGCTGCGCCGGGTCTGGACCTGGTCCGCGACACCGCCCGCAGGCAGCGGGATGCGGCGTCGCCCCGGCCGTGGTTCGCCATCGGCGGGATCGATCGCGCCCGATTGGACGAGGTGCTCGCCGCAGGTGCCGAGCGGGTGGTGGTGGTTCGCGCGATCACCGAGGCCGAAGACCCGGAGGCGGCCGCGCGGAGCCTGGCCGAACCGCTACGCGCGGCGGCCCTGACCTGATTCGTCCGTGCGGGCGGGCCGGTGCGGTGACCGGCCCACCCGCGACGTCGAAGTAGGGCGGTCGATCAGAGCAGTCGATCGGCCAGGGTGCGGAAGGCGGGAAGCGGGTCGGCGCCCTCGGCGGTCAACACCTGCAGGCTGACGTGATCGGCGCCCGCATCGAAGTGTTCGGTCACCCGGGCGGCGATGGCATCGGCGTCACCCCAGGCGACCAGGGCGTCGATCAGCCGGTCGTTGCCGTCGTCGGCGATCTCCTCGTCGGTGAAGCCCAGCCTGCGCAGGTTGTTGATGTAGTTGCTGAGCTTCAGGTACGGGAAGGCCACCGGCGGCCGCCCGATGGCCCTGGCCCGCTGCGGATCGGTCTCCACGACGACCTTGTGCTCCACGGCCAACAGCTTGTCGGGGCCGACGATCTCCCGCGCCTGCTTGGTGTGCTCGGGCGTGGTCAGGTAGGGCAGCGCACCCGCCGTCCGGTCGGCCGCGAGCTGCAGGACCTTCGGTCCGAGCGCGGCCAGCGCCCGCCCCTCGACCGGAACACCCTCGGCGTCGAGTTCGTCCAGGTAGTCGACGATCGTGGCGTAGGGACGCCGGTAGTCGGAGGTGGCCTCGGGGTGCCCGATGCCGATGCCCAGCAGGAAACGGTCGGGATGCCGGGCCGCGATCCGGTGATAGGAAGCCGCCGCCTCGGCTGCGGGCACCTGCCAGATGTTGACGATGGACGTCGCGACCGTCAGCCGCTCCGTCTTATCGAGGATCGATTCGACCTGGCGGAGGTCGCCGGTCGGCGAACCACCGAGCGAGAGCGTCGCGAAACCCAACCGATCGAGTTCGACGGCGAGTTCGTCGGTAACCGCTGCTGCTGCGCGCCAGATCCCGATCCTGCCCAGCGTCACACTCATGAAGCGTCTCCCATTCGTCAACTTTCCGAGTTGCACCCGACCCGTAATTCAACGCCGGTCACCATGGTTTTATGCCGCACTTCGGCGGCCGTGCGGCGTGGCGTCGGACCGCACTCGCGGTAAATCGATGGACCCGGTGGGCCGGAGTTGTTTGGCTGGACCGATGAGCAGAGCCGATGTCTTTCGCGATCAATCCACGCTGATCGGTTCGATGGTGCGTTTGGAACCGCAGACCGAGCGCCATTTCGACGGCATCTGGGCGATGCTCGCCGACGAGGAGAGCAAGAAGCTGACCGGAACGCACCGGACCTTCACCGAGGACGAGATCCGGAACTGGTTGCGCACCAGGGCCGATCACCACGACCGGGCGGACTGGGCGGTCGTGCGTCGCGAGGACGACCGGGTCCTCGGCGAGGTGGTGCTCAACGATCTCGACCCGGACAACGACTCGGCGTCCTTCCGAATCGGCCTCGGCGGCCCGGGTGCGATCGGCCGGGGACACGGCACCGAGGCCACCCGATTGGTACTGGCCTACGCCTTCGATGTCGTAGGACTGCACCGGTTGGAGCTGGAGGTCTTCGACTTCAATACCAGGGCGCGGCACGTCTACGAGAAGTGCGGCTTCGTCGTGGAGGGCGTCCGGCGGCAGGCACTGAAGTGGGACGGCGAACGCCACGATGCGCTGGTGATGGCGGTCCTGGCCACCGATCCGCGACCTCGGCCTGCCGGTGCGGCGTGATCGGCGCCAAGACCTCGACCGGTGGCGGCCGCTGAGCATGCGATCGACGGGGACGCCGTGCAACGGGGCCGGGCGACGGCGAGCTCCGAGACGATCCCCTGGATCACTGTCGGGACCAGAACTCGGAGCGCGCGCCGCAGCTCGGCGACCGGACACAGCGGTCCGATCAACTGGTCACCAGACTGAGGCCGTGCGCGGACAGGATCGGGTTCACCGGTAGGAAGAAGGTGGTTCCGCCGCTGGAGCAGTTGCCGGATCCGCCGATCGCGATGCCCTGGGCCTGCGAGCCGGTGAGGAACAGCCCGCCGACGTCGCCCGGCTCGGCACAGACGTTGGTCCTGGTCACGCCGTGTATCGAACCTTCGGGGAACGACACGCTCTGGTTCTTGGCCTGGATCGTTCCGCAGCGGTATCCGGTGGTGTGGCCGACTCGGCAGACCTGTCCGCCGACCGACGTCTCGTTCGATCCGGTGATGGGGATGTTCTGGCCGCCCGGATTGGCGACCCAGCCGTGCAGCGTCACGGTGGGCAGGGTGGTCGCGAGTGTGTAGGCGAGGCTTGTATAGGCGATCGATCCGACCACAACGGACCCGACGCGGACCGTCGCACCGGGTGTTCCGCAACCGCCTGCGGTGACGAATCCCGTGGTCACGGTGAAGGACACGCGACAGGATTGCCCCGGCGTTCCCACGGTCACCAGCGTGCCGCCTGCGATCGCGGCGCTCTGTCGGGGTTCGGGCCGGGTCTCCGCCACTCGCGCGGAGTCTTGCGCCGAGTGGGTTGCCGCCGTCGATGGCGCGGCGGCTGCGGCGGTCGGTGTTCCGCCGCCGATCAGTGCCACTGCGGCGAGGGCCACGAGGATGCGTCTGAGAACTCTCATCGGGGTGCTCCCGGTTCGGGTGAGGGACGACTCGATCCGCGCGGCGTCATGATCGATTGTCGTGATCCGGACTCGGTGCCGCAGGCGGGCCGGATCGATCGCGATCGACGCACTCGCGGCGTGCACCGGTACGGGTGTCGTCGAACCGGGCGGGGCGATGCCTGCCCGAGCCGGAGAACCGAGAAGGGCCTCCGCGCGACACCGAGCCGCGCGGAGACTCCTCGGCCGTCCCGTCGCCAGAACCGCGACGTCGAGACGGTGTGCTGCCTAAGGTGATCAGCCGGTGGTCAGGCTCAGGCCGTACTGCGACAGGATCGGGTTGACCGGCTGGAAGTAGGTCGTCCCGCCGAAGCTGCAGTTGCCGGAGCCACCGGAGGTGACGCCCTGCGCCTGGTTGCCGGAGATGAACGAGCCGCCGGAGTCACCGGGCTCGGCGCAGACGTTGGTCCTGGTGAGACCGGAGACGGAGCCCTCCGCGTAGTTCACCGTCTGGTTGAAGGCGCCGACGGTGCCGCAGTGCCAGCCGGTGGTCGAGCCGGAGCGGCAGATCGAGCTGCCCACGGCGGCGACCGAGGAACCGCTGACGGTCACGACGTTGTTGTTGTACTGGTACACGTACGGGTCGGACTGCCAGTTGGAGTTGGTGCGCACCCAGCCCATGTCGCGGCCGGGGAAGATCGAGCCCGCCACCGAGCCCTGGGCCGCACCGTTGTAGCCGGTCGTCGAGGTGCCGACGCCGCCACAGTGGCCTGCGGTCACGAAGCCGCCCGCGACGGCGAAGCCGACCGAGCAACGGCTGTTGCCGGGGTAGTACGGGTCGCCGCCCCAGATCTCGTAGAAGGTCTCGGGGGCTTCCTCGGACTCCACCACGGTCACGGTCGCCGCGTCGACCTCGGCGTCGGCGACCAGGTCGGCACCGATCGCGGCGCTGCCGGGCGTCACGGTCAGCACGACGACGTTCTCGGTCGGGTCGACGTAGAAACCGGTGACGTCGCTGGGCAGTTCGCCCACCGCGTTCAGCGCCTCGGTAACTCCGACCAGCGTGCTCTCGCTGTGCTCGACCAATTCGGCCGTCGCGCCCTCGGCGCGGACCTGGGCGGCGGCCTCGGCGGAGGTCACACCGACGACGAGCGAGCCGGTGGCGGCGTCGAAGCTGGCCCCACCGAAGGTGGTCCCCAGATCGGCACGCAACTCCTCGGCGAGCGCACCCGCCTCGGCTTCCTGATCGATCCTGCTCAATGCCTGGGTCTCGGTGAGACCGAGGTCCCGCTGCATGGCCAGCAGCATGTCCGGTTCGACGGTGGCAGCCGCCTCGGTGCGGGACTCGGTTTCGACGGAGTCGGCGGTCGCGGGCATGGCGATGGCGACGGCGGTTCCGGCCGTCGCGACCACTGCGGCCGCCAGTCTGCCGACGGTGAGACGTCTCATCTTCGCTCCCATTGTCGTGACGATCCGACCGATGCGGTCTCGCCTGATCGGCCGGAATCGCGGGGGTGTCGCGGAATGGAGGGACGAATCGGTGCTGGGATCGATCAACGCTGATCAATCATCGTGGTGCGAGGCCGTCCCGGTGTCCGGGAATGGCACCGGGACGGCCTTTCGGGAATTCACCTGCGTTCAGGAATCACGATGTGCAGGTGATCGGTGGTGCATGATCAGCCGCGCACCAGCGACAGGCCGTAGCGGCTCAGGATCGGGTTGACCGGCTGGAAGTAGGTCGTTCCGCCGAAGCTGCAGTTACCCGAGCCACCGGAGGTGACGCCCTGGGCCTGGCTGCCGCTCAACCACGAACCGCCGGAGTCGCCACCCTCGGCGCAGGCGTTGGTGCGGGTCATGCCCCGGACGGCGCCCTGTGCGTAGTTCACCGTCTGGTTCTTGGCCTGGATGGTGCCGCAGCGCCATCCGGTGGTGGAGCCGGAGCGGCAGATCGAGGCACCGATGGCGGCCTCGGTGGAGCCCGCGACCGCGACGGTGCCGCCGTTGTAGCGGTTCACCACGCCACGCGGGACCCAGTTGGAGTTGGTGCGGACCCAGCCCATGTCGCTGCCGGGGAAGACCGAGCCCGCGACGCTGCCGGAGGCGACCCGGTTGCTGCCCTGGGTGGCGGTGCCGACGCCGCCGCAGTGGCCCGCCGTCACGTAGCCACCGTTGACCGAGAAGCCGATGGAGCAACGGCTTCCGCCGAAGTAGTAGGCGTCGCCACCCCGCACGTCGTACAGGGTCTTCGGCGCCTCGTCGCTCTCCACCACGGTGACGTCGGCGCTGCTGAGCCCGGCGTCGGCGAGCAGCTGGGCGCCCGCCTCGGTCGAGTCCGCGACGTCGTCGGCGACGGTCATGACCACCGTGTTCTGCTCGACGTCGACGTACCAGCCGGTGATGCTCGCGGGAATCGAGTCCGCGTGCGTGTCGAGCTTGGCTGCCACGCCCTCGAGGGTCGTCAGGTTGGTGTCGACGACCTCGCCGATCGCACCGGCTGCCCGAACCTCCGCCAGATCGGCGCTGTCGGTGACCCCGACGACCAGCTTGCCCGCGTCGGCGTCGAATCTGGCGCCTGCGAAGGTGCTGCCGAGCGAGGACTTCAGCGAAGTCTCGGTGTCGACGGCCGCCGCCTCCTGGGTGAGCCGGGTCCGGGCCTCGGCCTCGGTCAGGCCGAGGTCGCGCTCCATCGCGGAGAGCATCTGCGGCGAGACCAGGTCGAGCTCGGGGGTGGTGGCCGTCGTCGGGTCGGCGGCCGCGGGCAGGGTGAGGGCGACCGTGGTACCGGCCACCGCCAGGAACGCGGCGGCGATACGCGCCGCGCTGAGCTGCTTCATCTTCTGTCTCCCATGGTTTGTGTTCAGGGACACGCCGGGGCGGACTCGGGTTGAACGAGCCGCGCTTTCCGGTAGGGCGACTCCGGGATCACCCGGTTTCTTTCCGTGCTCTCCAAGCGCTCGAGTTCGCCGAAAGAGGGGTCGAGCCAGGTGGGGGGAATTGCAAGTGATCGAACCGAGAGCGAATGCGGCGACGACCCGTCTTTTCCGATGGAGATCCCCTTACGAGGACACCTATTCGGCGTGTGGGACGGAGTTCTCATCGACGCTTTCTCCGCTCTGTTGGGGGGACCGATCACATGAATCGAGAAGCCCTTGCCATGGGAGTTTTGGCCGGTGATCTTGTTACGGATATCCGCCATTCGAGGCTAAAAGTGTCATAGACGCCCGAAAGTTTGTGACGGAAAGTAATGGCAGGAAAGATCATAATCGCTGGTCAGCCGGCGGGGACCAGTCCGGCGGCCTCAGTGGTCGGCCGTCAGGCGGCCCGATGGTCTAGCCGCGATACGGCCGTTCGGCCCAGCCCAGGCACAAGCAAAGCCGCTCTCACCCATCTGGGTGAGAGCGGCTTCGGTGTCAGCGCCGAGCTCGGTTGGAGGACGACGAGAACGGCGATGTTTCGCTGGTGATCAGCCGGTGACGAGGGTCAGGCCGTACTCCGACAGGATCGGGTTGAGGGGCTGGAAGAAGGTCGTTCCGCCGAAGCTGCAGTTGCCGGAACCACCGGAAGTGACACCCTGCGCCTCGGTGCCGCTCAACCAGGAGCCGCCCGAGTCGCCGCCCTCGGCGCACGCGCTGGTCTGGGTGAGGCCGTTGACGGTGCCCTGCGGGTAGCTGACGCTCTGGCCCTTGCCCTCGATCTCGCCACACTGCCAGCCGGTGGTGGAACCGGAACGGCAGATCGACGCGCCGACGGCGGCCTCGGTCGAGCCCGTCACGGTGACGGTGCCGCCCTCGTAGTCGTTGACCAGCGGGGCAGGGGTCCAGCTCGAGTTCGTCTCGACCCAGGCCATGTCGGCGCCGGGGAAGGTGGAGCCCGCGACGGTGCCCAGCGCGCTGTTGTCGCTGCCCTGGGTGGCCGTGCCGACGGTGCCGCAGTGGCCTGCCGTCACGTATCCGCCCTCGACCGAGAAACCGATCGAGCAACGGCTGCCGCCGAAGTAGTACGGGTCGCCGCCCACGATGTCCGCGAGCGGAACCGGCGAGCCCTTCTCCTCGACGACGGTGACGGCGTCGCTGAGCGCGCCGGCCTCGGCGAGGAACGCCTCGGTGGCCGCATCGACCGCGGTCTCGTCGACGGTCACGACGACGGAGTTGTCGGCCGCGTTGACGCCCCAGCTGTTGATGCCCGCAGGCACGTCCTTGGCGAGCGTGTCGATCGAGGACACGACCGACTCGAGTTCCTGCACGCCGTATTCGACGACGTTCGGGACCGCGCCTGCGGCCCGAACCTCGGCTGCGGCGTCGGCGTCGGTGACACCGACGACCAGCTTGCCGAGTTCGGAGTCGAACACCGCACCGCCGAAGGTGGAACCCAGGGTGTCCCGTAACTCGGTCTCCGCCGTGACCGCGCGAGCCTCCTGCGCGATCCGGGCGGTTGCCTGCGCCTCGGTGAGTCCGAGATCGCGCTGCATCGCGGTCAGCATCTCCGGTGCCACGGTGGTTTTCGGCGACTCCGCCGCCGGGTCCGCAGCGGTGTCCGCCACGGCCGGGAAGGACAGTCCGACGGCGGTTCCCGCCGCGAGAACCATGGCTCCGGTAACGCGAGCCGCGAATCTGCGATTCATCAGTTGTCTCCTCGTGGATACGAGTGCTGGGACAACCCCGCGGGCAGGGACTCTGGCAGGGGCCTGCCCGCGGGAACTTCCGTCGTGATGGCCGCCTCGTCGTCGTGCCTCGACCGGCCCGTCGAGCTCTGCCTCGCGCGTCTTGGTCGGATGCGGTTCGGCGCTGCCCTCGAGAGCCGGTCGACGCGCTCCAACGAGCCCGCCGCCTGAGCTGGTTTCTCAGACCATTTCGGGTGAACCTCCACCCGTTGGAAGTGAAGTTATTGTCACGTAACCAGTCTGCGGAAGCCGCCATTTGGGGGAACGGGCGCCTAAATCTGCGTCATTTGGCCCACTCTGAGTGATCTACCCCCCGGTACGGTCACCTAAAGTGATCGAATGTCGCGCGGTGTTGTTGCTTGGCAACGGATGGCGACGCGCAATCCGTCAGAAGTAGACGTACCAATGTCGGACGTCCGAGATGTGGGAAATCGGTCCTCGATGGACACTCGCCGATCGGTTCTCGTGGCCGCCGACCGGACGGTCGACGGCCACGGACGTGACCCATTTCACGGCGCAGCCGAGACCGGCGGGTGGGCGCCTCCAGCGGCCGGTTCCCGCCGCTCGAATCCCTGCTCGGCTCGCCGGCTATCGCCCGTCGAGCGGCGGGTTGAGGCGTGCGACGAACTTGTACCGGTCGCCCCGATACAGCGAGCGAACCCACTCGACCGGCTCACCCGTGGTGTCGAACGAGTGTCGGGAGAGAAGCAGCATCGGCAGGCCGATCTCGGAGCCGAGCAGTTCGGCCTCCTCCGGGCTGGCCAACGCGGTCTCGATGGTCTCCTCGGCGTGCCCCAGTTCCACGCCGAATCGTTCCCGCAGCACCTCGTAGAGCGAACCGCCATTGGCGATATGTCTGCGCAGTCCCCGGAAGCGGCCGAGCGCCAGATGCGTCGTCTCGATGGCCATCGGCTCGCCGTCGGCCAGCCGCAGCCGCCGCAAGCGCAGTACCTTGGCCCCCGCCTTGACATCCAGCAGCCTGGCCAGCTCCGTCTCGGCGGGCAGCTCGTCGGATTCCAGCATTCGCGAGGCGGGTTGCCTGCCCTGGGCCCGCATGTCCTCGGTGTACGAGGACAGCTGGAGACGTTGCGCCACCTTGGGTTCCGCGGCGAAGGTGCCCTTGCCCTGCACCCGGAGCAGCCTGCCCTCCACCGTGAGCTCGGCGAGCGCCTGCCGGACGGTGGTCCTGGAGACGTCGAAATCCGCCGCCAGCGACCGTTCGGTGGGGATGGGTGTCCCCGGGGGCATCGAGCGCAGTAGGTCGAGCAGGTGGCGTTTCAAGCCCCAGTACTTGGGCTCCCGCTGGACACGGACCGGCGATCCGCCGCCGGGCGTCGTACCGAGCATGGCCTCCTCCTCACTTGAGAACCGAATTTTCATACCTCATCTCGAACCTCCATCATGCGGTTCTTTCCGATTGCGGCCGGTTGGTTCCCGCACTGTGGTGCCGCCGCGTGCTGAGAGCGGTTCGCCCCGCCCGCGATGTCCGGCGCGGATCGGTAGTCGACCGGCGTCACCGACGATGGATCGCCGGACCTCGGTTATCCCTTTCAGTCTCGCCGATGGCGGACTGCTCCGGTGGCGGCATCACCCTGCTCGATGGTGTGGCGGTAGCCACCGATTCGCGACCGGCTGGAATCGGCCGCGCCGGTTGCCCGTCCCGCTCGCCGCTGCGGCCGGAGGCGCCCGGCGGGCCGCCTGCCGCCCTTGGGGTGCGGGACGAATTCACCCTGGTCGGGCGGTCGGCCGGATCGCCCTATTGCAACGTCTTCGGCAACGGTCTTGACATGCCTTGTGACGCCACCCACCCTCGTCCCATTGGTCTACACCACTTTTGGTGATTCTGGGATCTACTGGGTCGCTCAGGAGTCCCGGGGGAGAAGGGCGGACACATGAAGCGCTGGACGAGGGTGGCGGCGGGAGCCGCCTCGGTTGCCTTGTTGGCGACGGGTTGCGCGGGAACCGGTGGCGGGGGCGGCACCGGCGACGCGGAGACGCTGACGGTCTGGACGATGGACGGCTCGCTCACCGACGAGCACGCAACCGCGTTGCACGCCGAATTCGAGGAGCAGACCGGCGTCCGCGTCGAGCACGTCGTGCAGCAGTGGAACGGCGTCCAAGACCTGCTGACGACCGCACTGGCGAGCAACAACCCGCCCGACGTGATCGAGCTCGGCAACACCCAGCACCCGTCATTCTCCGCCGAGGGCGTGCTGTTGGACCTCACCGACTGGAAGGACGACCTGGCCGGCGACCAATGGCTGGCCGGGCTCGCCGAGTCGGCCGAGTACGAGGGCGCCGTCTACGGCGTTCCGCTGCTGGCCGCCAACCGCGTCGTGGCCTACCGCACGGACCTGTTCGAGCAGGCCGACGTGGAACCGCCGACCTCGTGGGACGAGTGGATCACCGCGATCGAGGCCTTAGAGGAGACCCACGGCGACTCCGGCGAGTTCCAGTCGCTGTACCTGCCGGGACAGTCCTGGTACGCCCTACTGTCGATGATCTGGGACAACGGCGGTGAGATCGCCACCGAGTCCGACGGAACCTGGACGGGCGCGCTGGACTCCCCCGAGGCGCGGGCGGGCATCGAGGCCTACCGCGAACTCGTCGAGACCTCCGACACCTCGGCGGCCAAGGACACCGACGAGGCCGAGCCGCAGCAGTTCGAGGTCTTCGCAGGCGGCGAGGTCGCTCAGATGATCTCCGTGCCGTGGGAGGTCGCCAGCGCGATCGAGGCCGCCCCCGAGCTCGCCGAGAACGTGTCGGCCTTCCCGATCCCCTCCATCGACGGCGGACCGGCACCGGTCTTCCTCGGCGGACAGAACCTCGCGGTACCGATCGGCTCGGACAGCCCCGAGCTGGCCAAGACCTACCTGGAGCTGTTCACCAGCCCCGAATACCAGGCGTTGATCGCCGAGAACGGTGCCGTGCCGGGCGCGTCAACCGACACCAGCGCGCTGGACGAGAACCCCATCACCGCCGCGATGGCCGAGGCCTCCGCAGCGGGGCGCGCCGTTCCGACGTCGCCGAACTGGGCGGCCGTCGAGGTGCAGAACCCGATCAAGGAGATGCTGACCGCGTACCTGACGGATGCCGCATCCCTGGAGGACGCCTCCGAGTCGGCCTCCACCGCCCTGACCGACACACTGAGCGGCTGACTGCGCTGAGATGACTGCGACCGCGATCCAGACCACTCCGCCGCCACGGCGCCGCCTCGAAACCCTGTTGCCGTACCTGCTGCTCGCTCCGGCGTTGATCACGCTGCTGGTGTTGCTCGGGTATCCGGCGCTCTCCGTGCTGACCACGAGCTTCCGCGAACTCGGTCGGGGCGAGCTCGTCAGAGGCGAGGTCGTCTGGACCGGGTTCGACAACTACCTCGAGGTCATCGGCGACTCCGAGTTCTGGCTCATCACGCTGCGGACGGTGCTCTTCACCGCCGCCTGTGTCGTGCTGACCATCGGTATCGCCCTGTTGTTGGCGCTGTTGATGCGCCAGCTGACCAGTGGGGTACGCCTGTTCCTCCAGGTCGCCTTGCTGCTTGCCTGGGCGATGCCGCAATTGTCGGCCACCACCGTCTTCCAATGGATCTTCGATCAGAACTACGGAATCCTGAACAAGACACTGGTGGCCATCGGCCTCGACGGATTCGAACGATATTCCTGGTTCACCACCGGACTCTCCACCATGGCGATCATCGCGACCTTGATCGTCTGGCAGGCGGTGCCCTTCGTCGCGATGACGCTCTACGCCGCCGTGGTCAGCATTCCGCAGGACCAGTACGAATCCGCCGGGCTGGACGGGGCCAGCTCGTGGCAGACGTTCCGCAACGTCACGCTGCCGCCGCTGGCCCCGATGCTGGCGTTGGTCACCTTCATGTCGATCCTGTGGGACTTCAAGGTGTTCGCTCAGGTCTGGGCCTTCCGTGAGGGCGGCCCGAGCGGCGGCAGCACCACGATGCCCGTTCTGCAGTACGTCGAAGGCATCGCGCGGGGCAACTTCGGACTCGCCGCCGCGATCAGCGTGCTCATGGTGATCGTCCTGATGGCGATCAGTGCCCAATACCTCCGACTACTGCTGCGTGCGCAGGGGAGCGAACGATGAGGCCCCGCAAGGCCACCAGGACCTGGCTGTCGGTCCTCGCCATCGCGATCGGCGTGGTGTACCTGTTCCCTGTCTACTGGATGGTGAGCAGTTCCGTGAAGCCCGCGAACCAGATCACCTCGCTGGCCTACGACCTGGTCCCACTGGGCTTCACCCTCGATCACTACCTCACCGTGCTCACCGAGTCGGACTTCCTGATCTACCTGCGCAACAGCGTGATCGTGACGGTGACCGCGGTGGCCCTCGCAGTCCTGTCCGGCTTGTTCGCCGCGCTGGCGTTGTCCCGGTTCCGCTTCCGGGGTCGCAAGGGCTTCGTGTTGATGGTGTTGATCGTGCAGATGGCGCCGTTCGAGGCGTTGCTGATCCCGATGTTCTTGTTCATGCGGGACACCAACCTGCTCGATACCCTGCCCTCGTTGATCCTGGTGTACTGGGTGATCACCCTGCCGTTCACGCTGTGGACGC
This sequence comes from Actinoalloteichus hymeniacidonis, assembly GCF_014203365.1. Classification (NCBI taxonomy): domain Bacteria; kingdom Bacillati; phylum Actinomycetota; class Actinomycetes; order Pseudonocardiales; family Pseudonocardiaceae; genus Actinoalloteichus; species Actinoalloteichus hymeniacidonis. Next base: position 5,876,693 of record NZ_JACHIS010000001.1, on the reverse strand, counting down.
TGCGCAACTTCGTCAACGGCATCCCGATCGACCTGGAAGAGGCCGCGATGGTCGATGGGTGCGGCCGATTCCAGGCCTTCTGGAAGGTGACCTTCCCGTTGCTGGGGCCCGGCCTGGTGGCGTGTTCGGTGTTCGCCTTCATCACCGCGTGGAACGAGTTCCTCTACGCGCTGGTGTTGATGCCGAGCGGCAACGGGCAGACCCTGCCGATCTTCCTCCAGTCGTTCACCTCCGTCTTCGGGGTCAACTGGGGGGCGACCATGGCCACCTCGACGCTGTTCATGCTGCCGGTCGTCGCGTTCTTCGTGATCGTGCAGCGCAACCTGGTCTCCGGCGTCACCGCCGGTGCCGTGAAGGGATGACGCCGTGAGCGACGCCGAACTCCGGCGACTCGTCAAGGGTGTGCTGCTGCCCGGTTTCCTCGGCAGTGGCCCGCCACCGGACTGGGTGCGGGCCTGGTTGGCCGAGGGGCTGGGCGGGGTGGTCCTCTTCGGCCGCAACGTCGTGGACGACGAACAGGTCGCCGCCCTCACCGAGGTGTTGCGAGCCGAACGCGAGCACCTGGTGGTCGGCATCGACGAGGAGGGCGGCGATGTCACCCGCCTCGACGCCGAACTCGGTTCGGTGGTACCCGGCAGTCTCGCGCTGGGCGCGGCGGCCGACGTCGAGCTGACCCGGTCGGTCGCGGCGGCGATGGGCAGACGCCTGGCGGCCTGCGGGATCACGGTGGACTTCGCCCCGAGCGCGGATCTGCTCTCGCCGACCGGTGATCCGGTGATCGGCGTCCGCTCCTTCGGCTCCGACCCGACGGCGGCCGCGACACAGGTCGCGGCCTTCGTCACCGGCCTGCAGTCCGCCGGGGTCGCCGCCTGCCTCAAGCACTTCCCGGGACACGGCGCCGCCGAATCCGATTCGCACCACGCGCTTCCGGTGCTGCCGCGCACCGAACAGGAGATGTTCGACCGCGACCTCAAGCCCTTCCACGCCGGAATCCAGGCCGGGGCGCGGTCGGTGATGACCGGGCACCTGGTCGTCGAGGACTGGGGGCCCGAACCCGCCACCCTCAATCCGAGGGTGCTGGGCGGCGTGCTGCGCAGCCGGCTCGGCTTCGAAGGGCCGATCATCACCGACGCGCTGGAGATGGCCGCGATCTCGGGACACAGCCCCGATTCGATCGCGGTCGACTCCGTGGTGCCCGCAGGCATCGGCCGGGGCGCGGTGCTGGCCCTGGCGGCGGGTGCGGACGGGCTGTGTCTGGGTGGCGAACTGGCCGACGAGAGCGTTGCGCTCGCCGCCGAGGAAGCCATCCTGGCCGCAGTCTCAGCGGGCATCCTCAGCCGAGAACGCATCGCCGAATCCGCAGGAAGGCTCGCCACCATCGGCGTGCCCGCCGTCGACATCTCGACGGCGCCACCGGCGCGGGACACCGTCGAGATCGGTCGCACCGCCGCTCGCCGGGCGTTGCGGGTGCGGGGCGAACTCCAGCTGTCCGGGCCGCCCTTGGCGGTGGACCTCGCGGTGGCGCCGACCATCGCCGTCGGAGACGTGCCCTGGGGGCTGGGACCGGCATTGCAGGCTGCGGCCGCCTCGGCCGGTCTGCCGGAGATCCGGACCCTGCGGCTGACCGAAGCCGAACCGGATCGGGTGATCGCCGCTGCGGCGGGCGGGCCGGTGATCGTCACCACCCGAGACGCCCACCAGCACCGATGGGTGCGTGAGCTGATCGGGCGACTCGCCGAAGCCGGGCTGGAACTGGTACACGTCGAGACAGGGGCACCCGGCGCCCTACTCGGCGAGTTCCCCCGGATCGACTCGCATGGCGGGTCGCTGGTCTCGCTGCAGGCCGTCGCCGAACTCGTCCTCGACGCCCAGACATCGCCGAAGGGCCAGACCTCGCCGAAGGGATCGTCATGACCGACTCGCGGGCCGGTGTCCACACCGAGGCCGAGATCGCCGAGCAACCCGCCGTGTTCGACCGGCTTCTCGCGGCCCGCGCCGAGACCGCGCAGATCGCCGCCGCGATCGCCAGGCGTCGCCCACGGTTCGTGCTGCTGGCCGCCAGGGGGTCGAGCGACCACGCGGCGCTGTACGCGAAGTATCTGACCGAGGTGCTGCTGGAACTGCCCGCCGGGCTGGTCTCACCCTCGACGACCACGCTCTACGGGGCGCGTCCGGACCTCAGCGACGTCCTGTTGATCACGGTCAGCCAGAGTGGCGGCTCGCCGGACCTGGTGGAGGTCACCGAGCGGGCCCGCGCACAGGGTGCGTTGACCGTCGCCGTGACCAACACCATGAACTCGGACCTGACCGGGGCCGCAGAGCTGGCGGTGGACATCCAGGCGGGCCGGGAGGTGGCCGTCGCCGCGACCAAGACCTACACCGCGACCCTGCTGTCGCTGTATCTGCTGCTGGACGCGGTGCGCGGCGGCAGCGCCGAACATGCCCTCGGGCTCGGCGAGGTGGCCGCCACCGCGCTGGCGAAGGCCAAGGACCCGGTCACCGAGGCCGTGCAGCGCTGGCGGTTCGTGGACCGGGTCGTCACGACGGGGCGGGGCTTCTCGTCGGCCACGGCGGCCGAGGCTGCGCTGAAACTGGCGGAGACGAGCTACCTGTCGGCCCGGTCCTACAGCGGCGCCGACCTACTGCACGGTCCCGTCGCCGCCGTCGACGAGGAGACCGCGGTCCTGGCCATCGCGGGCGAGGGCGCGGGCGGCCGGGCCACCTCGGCCGTGCTGGACGTCGTCGGTTCGCGTGGCGCCGACGTCGTCGCGGTCGGTTCGGCGGCCCACACCCTGACCGCCTCGGTACAGGTGGGTGTGCCGGTGACGGCCGAAGAGGTCGCCCCGATCATCGAGGTGCTGCCGGTGCAGCAATTGGCCCTGGGGTTGTCGGTCGCCCGTGGATTCGATCCCGATCGCCCCCGGGGCCTGAACAAGGTCACCAAGACCCGCTGACCCCGAGTCGGCCGGGCAGGCCGACGCCTCAGCTCTAAGCGCCGCCCCGGACAGCCACGTGCCGAGGTGACAGTGTCGTCACCGAGGCACGATCACCGGACGTCGAGTCCTGGACCGGTCGATCGCAGGCGTCCAGCGTTCCTGCGCCGTCTCATCGAGTTCGGCGACCGTGGCGCCGAGCTCGTCCTCCGCCGGATTGCCGCGCCCGCTGCCCGAACGGCGGCTACAGGCCGTCGGCCCGCGCAGCGACGCGAGCTGTGCGGCCTCGACCGGAATCCTGGGCCGCTCTCGCCGAGCACCCAGGTGTCGATCGGGGCCACCGCCCTCGGTGTGGTTCGATCGGTCGGTCTGGCTGGGCTCATCGTGGTGCCGACCGGGTGCGAGGACGCCCGCTGTGGCCTGGACTCGCGGTAGCGAGCTCTCGGTCCGCCCATGGTCGTCATCGGTGGTCGATGCCGGTGCGGGATTGCCCGCATCGGCGGCGAGCTGCTCCAGGAAGGGACGCAGATTCCGAGTGAGGTGTCGGTGGATATCGCGCAGCTCATGAGAGCGAAGACCGCTCAGAGCGGCGCGGAGTCGGGCGGCGATGTCATCGGACGGCGTCATGCGCACGGGTCTGTCCGCGCGAGCTTCATCAACGGAGAGCCTCCACGAGATCACGTTGTGTGATCACCATCGTGCCGGCTGCCGGGTGGACCGCGTCAAGCAAGATCGCCCGACCGACTGACACGACCGAGAGAACGCTTGCCATCGGCGCGGCGATCGGTTCCGACGGTCGATCTCGGCGACGGCGCGACCAAGGGTGTAGTCCGCTCCACTGTGCCCGAGGGGAAGCCCGGCCAGACTGGTCCACGCCCGACCTGCTCTACAAGGAGATGAACTCGTGCGGGAACGCTTAGTCTCGGTGCGAAGCGCCGCGACATATTCCCTGATCAATGTTGTCACGTTCCCCATCGCGGTGGCCTTCTTCTGCGTGCTGATGGTCAGCGCGGCGCTGATTCCGCTCGGCATCGGGATCATCACGACCCCGATGTTGTTGGTGCTGCTGCGAAACTTCAGCAACCTGGAGCGTCGCCGGGCCGGTGCCTATGTCGACCGGCCGGTCCAGACCCGTCGGCTGGACTTGTCGGGCCGAGGCTTCGGCGCCTTTCGAGAGGCACTGGGCGACCGGTTGATCTTTCGTGACTTCGGCTGGTTGTTCGTCCGATTCACCGCCGGCATGGTGTTGGGCGTACTGACCTTGATCCTGGCCGCAGCGCCCGTGCTCTCCATCCTCTTGATCCCGTCCTGGCAGTTGCTGCCCGGGCTGAACGTGGCAGGCGTCGAGATCACCGCGTGGTGGATGGCCCTCACGCTGCTGCCGCTACAGGCGATCGTCTTCGCGTTGCTGGCGCCCTTCGTGACGCCGTGGTTGGCCCGCGTGCAGGCCCAGCTGAGCCTCACCCTGTTGTCCTCGGCGACCAAACGCGAACTCGCCGATCGGGTGGAGACGCTGACCGAGACCCGGGAGAGTGCGCTGGTGGCGCACGGCGCCGAACTGCGGCGCATCGAACGCGACCTGCACGACGGCACCCAGGCCCGACTGGTCAACATCGCCCTGCGGCTGGGTATCGCGGAACGGACCTTCGCCGACGATCCCGCTGCGGCGATCAAGCTGATGCAGCAGGCCAGGGACGGCGCGGAGGAGGCGATGACCGAGCTGCGCGACGTGGTCCGAGCCATCTACCCGCCGATCCTCGCCGACCGAGGACTCGCAGGCGCCCTGAGCGCGCTGGCCGCCCGCTGCACGGTGCCGACCACCTTGGACATCGGCGGCATCGGCCTGTACGAGGACGGCACCGAATCGGCCGCCGCAGCGGAAACGGCACTCGGGCGGATTCCGGCCGCGGTGGAGGCGGCCGCGTACTTCGTCGTCACCGAGGCCCTGACCAACGTGGGCAAGCACAGCGGCGCGAAACTGGTCACCGTGTGGGTGCGGCGCGTCGGTGACGATCTCTACGTCGCCGTCACCGACGACGGCAAGGGCGGTATCAACGAGGACGGCGGTTCCGGGGTCGCGGGCATTCGCCGCCGGGTCGCGGCGCTGGACGGCGCCGTGACGGTCGAGAGCCCGCTGGGCGGACCGAGCACTATCACCGTGGAGTTGCCATGCGGGTCGTGATCGCCGAGGACAACGTGTTGCTCGCCGAGGGACTGAATCTGTTGCTGACCTCGGCGGGATTCCAGGTCGCCGCCACGGTCGCCGACGGCCCGAGCTTCCTGGCCGCGGTCGCCGAGCACCAACCCGACGTCACGGTGGTCGACGTGCGACTGCCGCCGAGTTTCCGTGATGAGGGCATTCAAGCCGCCCTCGCCGCCCGCCGTACCGGGCCTGCCGTGCCGGTGCTGGTGCTCTCGCAGTACGTGGAGCGCACCTATGCGCGGGAGCTGCTTCGCGACGGTCGTGGCGGAGTGGGCTACCTGCTCAAGGACCGGGTCAGCCGAGTGGAGACCTTCCTGGATGCGTTGCGTCGGGTCGCCGACGGCGGCACCGCGATGGACCCGGAGGTGGTGGCGCAGCTGTTGGTTCGACGCGACGGCGACGCCGTGGACACCCTGACGCCCCGCGAGCTGGAGGTGCTGCGGCTGATGGCGCAGGGCCGGGACAACGCGGCGATCGCCGCCGAACTCGTCGTCACCGAACGAGCCGTGCACAAGCACATCGGCAACATCTTCCAGAAGCTCGGTCTGACCCCGGACGAGAGCGGACACCGCCGGGTGCTGGCGGTACTGCGTTATCTCGGTGGCGACCACGACCAGCCGACGCCGAGTGCGCTCGGCGGCCGGTAGCGATCAGTCCACCGGCTGGGCCGTGTAGCCGTAGTGGCAGGGACCGACCGGATGCCCGGCCGGGAGCAGCTCACCGGGCAGCGGCGGGATGTCCACGCTCGTCCAGTCCGGTCGGTCCTCGTCGTCCAGGGTCACGGTGCCGAGGTCGGTGATGTTCACCTGCTCGCCGTCGACATAGGTGGCCAGGGTGAAGCCCGCCAGCCCGCCGTAGCGCTCGAACCAGTACCCGCAGGCCCACCGCAGTTCGTCGGGGTCGGTGACCACGAGCTGTTCGAGGTGACCGGTCGAGCCGTGGCCCGCGTCGTTCTCCAAGAGGTAGTAGCTGTAACCGATCGACGACGGATCGGGCTGCTCGCCCTCCAGCACCTCGTCGAGCAGAGCCAGACCCGCCTCGGCGGTCGGGTCGGACGAGTCGAGGGCGAGCACCGCGTCGTAGAGCTCGCGGGCCTCCTCGACACGGCGCTCCACGGCCTCCTCCTCGGAGTCGGAGTCGAAGGACTCCTCGCCGTTCAACATGGCGGTGATCTGTTGGACGAGCCTGCTGGCCAGCAGCCCGGCGGCGATCGTGTCCTCGGGCTTGCGGGACAACGCGATTCGCAGCCACATCTCGCCGGGCCAGCGGTCGTCGACGCTGTCGCCCTCGTCGAGGGTGGGTTGCAGGCACAGCAGCCTGCCGAGTTCCCTGGCCGCCTCGGCCTCGCCTGCCTCGGCCGCGTCGCGCAGCGTGTCCAACGTCTTGTCGATGCTCGTCATCGGCGACAACGCTACCGGGTGGCCGCGGGTGCTCTCGGCGCCGTGTCGTCGCCACGCGGCCGCCTACGGCACTGCTCAGGCCTGCTGCCCGAGGATCGTTCCGAGTGCGACCGCGATGACACCGACCACGAGGTTGAGTCCGACGTTGAGCGCCGCCTGCCACCGGTGACCCTGCTCGGCGAGCGCCACGGTCTGGGCGGCGAAGGTGGCGTAGGTGGTGAAGGCACCGCAGAAGCCGACGCCGAGGACCACACCGATCGATTCCGCCGCTCCCGCCGAGCCGAGGGCGGCGAGCAGCAGGGTGCCGATTCCGTTGACCAGCAGCGTCGGCCAGGCCACCCGGGGACCCTCCCGGTGGAGCAGGGCATGGGCGAGATGACGCAACACCGCGCCGACGGCGCCCGCCACGGCGATCAGCAGCACGTTGATCACCCGGTTCGCCGCCTGAGGCGTGCGATCCGATGCCCGATTCGGCGGCCCGCGACGGTCGCGATCAAGGCGGCGCCGAGCGTGCCGATCAGATAGAGCATCGCGAGCACCGGCCGACCGGTCGCGACGAGCCCGTCGATATCGAGTGCGTAGGCCGAGAACGTCGTGAAGCCCCCGAGCACGCCGGTGGCCAGGAAGGGGCGCAGCAAGGGGTGGCTGCCGTCGTGCAGGACCGAGGTCAGCACGCCGATGAGCAGGCAGCCGACGATGTTGATCCCGAGGGTGCCCAGCGGTTTCCCGCCCGGTGCATCGGCGACGGCCAAGCCGATGCCGTACCTGGCCAGCGTGCCCAGCGCGCCGCCCGCCGCCACCGAGGCATAGCCGGACAGCGGGCCGATGTCTCTCATCAGGCAGTCGACTCTAAGCCTCGCCGGGCACGTCGTGGCGGGCGACACACGACGCGGCTCGCGTCGGCGGGGTGCAAGCAGCGCGCTTGCTGTAGTTAGCACTTGGGGTTACCGTGGAGTACGTGCGGAGGGAGTGAACCGATGGAGCGAGTCGACAAAGTGGTCAACCAAGCGGTGGCCGACATCGGGGAGTACATCCGCACCCAGCGGAACAACGCGCAGATCTCCCTTCGGCAGCTGGCGAAGCAGGCGGGTGTCTCCAACCCGTACCTGAGCCAGATCGAGCGCGGCCTTCGCAAGCCAAGCGCCGAGATCCTGGCGCAGATCGCCAAGGGGCTGCGGATCTCCGCCGAGACCCTGTACCTCCAGGCGGGGCTCCTGGAGCGTCGTGGCGGCGGCCCGGTGGTCGACGCGATCCATGCCGACCCAGATCTGACCGAGCGGCAGAAGCAAGCGCTGCTCGCCGTGTACGAGTCTTTTCTCCAAGAGAAGGAGTGATCTCCCACCATGCCCACCGTGCCCGGTTCCGAAGATGTCAAGAAGGTCCGTGAGCAGGCAGACGCCGCAGTCGTCACCGCAGCGGAACAGGCACGCACCCCGTTGCTCGCCGCGCTGGGAGCGGGCGATCTGGCCGCGAAGGCCGTCGTCGACCTGCTCGGCAAGGTCCGCGAGCGTGTCACCGAGGGCGCCGAGGCCGCCCGAGTGAGCGCCAACGGTCTGCCGCAGGACTTCGACGAGCTTCGCCAGAAGTTGGACCCGGCCGAACTCCGCAAGCTGGTCGACGCCTACACCCAGGCAGCCCTCCAGCTCTACGGACACCTTGCCGAGCGGGGCGAGGCGACCCTGGACCGGCTGCGGGCGCGGCCGGAGGTGCAGCGCGCCTGGAGCCAGGTCGAGACCGGCGTCGAGAGCGCTCAGGAGCGCGTCGAGCATGTCGTCGACGATGTGCGCGAACTCGCCGATGACGTCCTCGGCAAGGTGACCCGCACCACTCGCTCGGTCGGGGAGAAGGCGGCCAACGCCACGGAGCAGGCCGCCGAGGATCTCGCGGACGCGACCAAGGAACAGTCCGACGAGATCGCCGACGCGGTGCTGGAGACCGGCGCCAAGGCGGGTTCGACCGTGCGCAGCACCGCCCGCAAGGCCGCCAACCGCGCCGCGCAGGGCAAGAGCGACTCGGCTGAGTCCGGCGCCAAGTCCTCGACCCGTTCGACCACCCGCTCGACGACCAAGGCGACCGGCACCAAGGCCGCGAGCTCGAAGGCCAAGGGCCAGTCGGCCAAGGCCAAGGGTTCGGACGACGAGAAGAACGCCGACTGATTCGATGCGACCGGAAGCCGCCCGCCCACGGCGGCAGGCAACGCCGTCGTGGGTGAGAATGCGGCCCGTGCCGTCGTAGGCTGGTACCCATGTCCGTGCCTTCGGCGCTCGTGCCGCAAATGTGGATCATCTTCGCGATCTGGCTCGCGGGCATTCCGACCGGGTTGTTCGCGTTCGTTCATGCGTTGTCCCAGCGGGCCGACGCATTCGTGGCGGCCGACAAGCTGAGCAAGAATGCCTGGCTGGGGATCACCGGCGGTGCCACCGCAGTGCTGGCGTTGTTCCAACCATCCGGGACCGGGGCGCTGTTCTGGATCGCCGGTCTGGTTGCCTCGCTGGTCTACCTGGTCGATGTCAAGCCGAGGATCACCGACGTGCAACGCGGGCCGCGGTGGTGAGCGCGCGGTGAACTGATCCACGGGTGCCCGTCGAGGCACCGGGCGGGCACGCCGAGCGGTCGGGCGCTGCCATAGCCTCTGGCCATGACCCATCCCCGGACTCTCGGCGCCCTGGAACTGATTCCCGCCCTGGACAACCTGGATCTACTCGCCGAGCCGGTGGCGGCCGGTCTGCGCGCGCTACCGGAAGCCTCCGCAGCCCGCTGTGGCGTCGTGGCGATCGACCCGGATCTGGCCGACACCGCAGCCCTGACCGAGCACTACGGCCTGTCGCTGGCGGTCTCGGCCAACTGCGTGGTCGTGGCGGGTAAGCGCGAGGGCGTCCGACGCTTCGCAGCCTGTCTGATCCTGGCCAACACCCGCGCCGACGTGAACGGGGTCGTCAAGCGACGCCTCGACGTGCGCAAGGCGTCCTTCGCTCCGCAAGCCGAGGCCGTCGACCTCGCGGGCATGGAGTACGGCGGCATCACCGCGATCGGGCTGCCCGCCGATTGGCCGCTGTTGATCGACCCGGCCGTCGTCGCCACGGAGTTCGTCATCGTCGGCAGCGGTTTGCGGCGCAGCAAACTCGTCGTGCCCGGCGACCTGCTCCCCGAACTGCCCTCGGCCGAGGTCACCGCAGAGCTGGGCAAGTCGATCGGCTGAGCCGGGTTCGCTAGAACACCACGGTGCGATTGCCGTGCATCAACACCCGATCCTCCAGGTGGGACCGCAAACCCCTGGCCAACACGACCTTCTCGATGTCCCGGCCCTTGCGGACCATGTCGTCGATCGAATCCGTGTGGTCGACGCGGATCACGTCCTGCTCGATGATCGGCCCGGCATCCAGCTCGGCCGTCACGTAGTGACAGGTGGCCCCGACCAGCTTCACACCCCTGGTGTGCGCCTGGTGATACGGCCGGGCGCCGACGAAGGACGGCAGGAAGCTGTGGTGGATGTTGATCGCCCGGCCTGCCCACGCCGCGCACAGTTCCACCGGGAGCACCTGCATGAATCGGGCCAGCACCACGGCATCCGGATCGTGTGAGTCCACGATGCCCTTGATCTCGTCGAACGCCGCCAGCCGGGCCACCTCGTCGGTTCCCGCCTTCGGGAACCGGACGTGGTGGAACGGGATGCCGTGCGCCGTGGTGACCGAGGCGAGCGCGTCATGGTTGCCGATGACGGCCTTGACGTCGACGTCCAACTCGCCTGCCGCAACCCTGCCCAGCAGGTCGTAGAGGCAGTGCGCGGCCTTGGACACCAGGATGACCACCCGCTGCCGCTGTCCGGTGTCGCTGATCCGCCACTCGGTCCGCTCGCCCAACTCCGCCGCGACCGGAGCGAAGCGTTCCCGCAGTTCCTCGACGGTCAGCGACAGCGAGTCGGCGCGGACCTCCTGCCTGGTGAAGAACCAGTTGGTGTCCGGATCGGTGTGGTACGAGGCCTCGACGATCCAACCGCCCAGCTCCGCGAGGAAACCGGCGATCGTGGCGACGATGCCGGTGCGGTCCGGGCAGCCGAAGGAGATCACGTAGCGACGTTCGGGTCTCGACACGGTCATTGAGTCTGACAGCCCAGCTGACCAGGCTCGTCGGCGCGGTGGCCGGTGTGTCGAAGCCGATGTCGATCCGGCCGTGCCTCGGGCTCGTCGCCCCGCTCAGTCGGACGAGGTCCTCGGTTCGACTCCCTCCATCATGAGCGTCAACATCCGGTCCATCACGGCCTGGCTTCGCTTGGTCCGGTCGCCGGTGTGGTCCTCGGTCACGGCCAGGATTCCGGCGACCAGGTTGATCAGCTCCGGTGTCGTCAGGTCGGCGCGGATCTCGCCTGCCTGCTGGGCCCGTGCGAGCAGCGAGCCCGCCGCCCGGTGCAGCAGTTCGTTGCAGGACATCTCGTGGCCGGACTCCTCGTCCTGGAACGTGATCGACGCCGAGTTGGTGAGGCTGTGGATGGCACCTGCATCGGCCAACGCCATGCGCAACCACTCACGGAGGGCCGCGCCGGGGGACGGCGCGTCGAGCAGCTCACGGGCCTGCCTGGACAGCGTCTCGATCCGGTCGCGGAACACCGCGTCGAGCAGCGCCTGTCGGGTGGGGAAGTGGCGGTAGAGGGTGCCCGGCCCGACCCCGGCCCGCGTGGCCACCGTGTCGAGCGGGGCGCCGATGCCCTGTTCGCTGAAGAGCGCGCGGGCGACCTGGATCAGCTGTTCTCTGTTGCGTCGAGCGTCGGCACGCAGGGGCCGGGAAGCACCTGGGGTCGACGGAATGCCATCGGTGGTCATCGGACTCCCGTACTTACCGGAGGGAGTCTCCGTATATGCTCGTTCATAGCGGAGACACACTCCGTTTCTTCCGGTCCCGGCGGCCGCTCCACCGGGATGCCTGCACCGACATCGTCCCCGACGCCGGGTGGCGACATCGCGGAGCAGGTCAGGAAGCCCGTCGGCGACGAGGAGAACAACGATGGCCGAACCCGAAGTGCGCCGCCTTCCCGACCTGGGCCGAGTCGGCGTCTGGACCGGCGGTGCACCCTGGCAGTCGCCCGGTCGCAACGCCGAACTCGCAGCAGAGGTGGAAGAGCTGGGTTACGGCGCGGTCTGGTTAGGCGAGGGAATGACCCGCGACCCCTTCCTGGACGCCGACGCCATGCTCCGCGCCACGAGCAGGCTCACCCTCGCCACCGGGATCGCCATCATCGCGCTGCGACAACCATGGGCGGTCAACTCCCTCACCGCCAGACTGGCGGACGCCCACCCGGATCGCTTCCTACTCGGCCTGGGCACCAGCAACGCCGCCGTCGTCCGTGACCTGCTCGGCCTGCCGTTCGACAAGCCCCTCACCGCGATGCGCGACTACCTCGCCGGACTGGACGCAGCCCGCGCCGCCATGGCCGCCATGGGCATCGACGCTGTCGGGCCACGTCAGCCCAGAGTGTTGTCGGCGCTCGGGCCGAAGATGCTTGCCCTGGCAGCCAGCCACGCCGAGGGGACCCACCCCTACCTGGTGCCGCCCGAGCACACCGAGCTGGCCAGACAGACCCTCGGCCCCGGACCGTTGGTCGCGCCGGAACAGGCGGTGGTACTCAGCACCGACCCGGCTGTGGTGCGGCGCCGGGCCCGAGCCCATGTGGGCAGCTATCTTGCGCGGTCCGCCTACCCGACCAACTGGCTCAGGCTGGGCTTCACCGAAGAAGACCTCGCCGACGGCGGCAGCGATCGGCTGGTGGACGCAGTGGTCGTGGGCGGCGATGCGGAGACCATTCGACGGCGAGTGCAGGCCCACCTGGACGCGGGCGCCGACCACGTCTGCATCCAGGCACTCGGGGACGATCCGATGGCGATCGACGTCGACCAGTGGCGAGAGTTGGCGCCTGCGCTGCTCTCCTGATCGGTGGCGCATGCTCGGTCTGCGGGGTCGAACGGCCGACGTTCAGGCGGGGCTGGCGGTCGAGCCTGCTGGCCCCGCCGGACCCGTAGCCCGACGCGGTGCTCAGCGCCCGGCGGATTGCCCCGCGGCATCCCTCACCGTGCCTGGGAGGTAGCGCGCGTGGCTCCACCTCGCAACAGGGAGTCTGAGGCAGGCGATCACGGTGTACCGCCAGCGATCAGGACGCGGGCGCCACGCAGGACCAGTCCAGGGTGACCTCGCCCAATCGCCAGCGTCGTCGGTTGTCCAGCACCGGCCAACCGCGTTCGACGAGTAGCCGCACCGTCTCCACCCAGCGGGCGCGCGGCCCGAACGGGCTGATCGGCGCGGCATTGGCCCAACACGCGTCGAGATCCACGAAGAGCGCGTGGACCCGCTCGCCCGGCACATTGCGATGGATCAACGACTTGGGCAGCCGCTCGGCCAGATCGGCGGGAGTCTCGATGTCGGCGGGACGGCAGGCCAGCGTGAAGGTCGACGGTCCGGCCTCGGTGAGCAGGACCCAACAGCACCGCCTGCCGATCTCGTCGCAGGTCCCCTCGATGAGCAGCCCGCCCGGCGCGAGCCTGTCCAGCAGGGTTTGCCAGGCCGCCGCGGCATCGCTCTCGGAGTACTGCCGCAGCACGTTGAACGCCCGCACCACGTTGGGCCTGCGGCCCGCCAACTCGAAACCGCCCCTGGCGAACTCCAGCGTGGGCGGCTCGGCCATCGGCTGGGCCGCCGCCACCCGTTCCTGGTCGATCTCCAGGCCGAGCACCCGCAGGTCGTCGACCTCGGTGCCGAGTCTGCGAGCCATCTCCAACGTGGTGACCGGCGAGGAGCCGTAGCCGAGGTCGATCAGCAGCGGGTCGGCCGGGGCGCGCAGGGCCCGCAGCACCGCAGGCGTCCCGGTCATCCAGCGATCCACCCGGCGCAACCGGTTGGGATTGGTCGTGCCCCTGGTCGGCAGGCCGAGCGTTCGCGCGCGGCCGGCCGCCAGCCGGGGCGCCCGCTTGGCCATCGTCGTCAGTCCGTCGGCCTGCCCGCGATCACGTCCAGCGTGAATCGCGATTCGGCGTCGAGTAGCTTGCCGACCTGCTCGGCGACCAGGCCTTCGACCATCCCGCCCATCAACGGGATCTTGGCGGTCACCGTGCCGGTGCCCAACATCTGCGCGCCGATGCCGTGCTCCTCGATGAGCATCCGGCCCTCGATCCGGACCTTGGCGCCCTGCATCTGGGCGATCACCACGCCCTCGTACCGCTGGTCGCCCACCCGGGTCCACGTCTCGGTGCGGTCGATGATGATGCCGTTCGGAGCCAGGGCCCGCACGGCGCTGGGCAGATCGCCCTCGGAGATCCCGTGCCGCAGCACCACGGTCGCCGTCTCGTCGTCGGCGGTCCGGGAGACCAGCTGCGCGTCGGCCCCACCGAGCCTGCGCAGCCTGCCCGTCAGGTACTCCTCGTCGACGAGGAGGCGGTAGAGCTTCTCCGGCTTGACGTCATCTGATCGCACGCTGAACTGGATGGGACGGGCCATGGGAGGAAAGGCTACCGTTGGCCACCGTGACCACACCGTTGTCGGGGTCTGCGGCAGACGTCGCCGCCCCGCGAGCCGACGTGCCGCTTGCCGAACACACGACGCTGCGTCTGGGCGGTCCCGCCGCCAGTTTCCTCGACGCGACGACGTCCGACGAGATCGTCGAGGCGGTCACCGCCGCCGATTCCAGTGCCAGTCCGGTGCTGGTGCTGGGTGGTGGTTCGAACCTGGTCGTCTCCGATAGCGGCTTCCCCGGCAGCGTGGTGCGCATCGCGACCACGGGACGCCGGTTCGACCGGGTGGACGAGAGCACCGTGGAGTTCACCGCCGAGGCGGGCGAGAACTGGGACGACGTCGTCGCCGATGTCGTCGATCAGCAGCTCGCCGGTTTCGAATGCCTGTCGGGTATTCCGGGGCGGGTCGGTGCGGTGCCGGTGCAGAACGTCGGCGCCTACGGCATCGAGGTGGCCGAGGTGCTGCGCTCGGTGGACCTGTTGGATCGCCGTACCGGCACGACCAGCACCGTGCCCGCGGCCGAACTGGGGTTGGCCTACCGGACCAGTGTGCTCAAGGGGCAGGACGACGCCGTGGTGCTGCGGGCCAGGTTCGGCCTGCGGCCGGGTCCCGACTCCGTCCCGATCCGCTATCCCGAGCTGGCCAGGACACTCGGCGTCGAGGTCGGTTCGCGGGCGCCGATCGCCGAGGTGCGTCGAGCGGTGCTGGGGTTGCGGGCGGGCAAGGGAATGGTGCTCGATCCGTCCGATCCGGACACCTGGAGTGCCGGGTCCTTCTTCACCAACCCGTTCGTCGCACAGGCGGACCTGCCCGAGACGCTCGACCGGATCGCCGCCGAAGCCGGGTCCGAGGTGCCGGTTCCGCAGTACCCGGCGGGGGAGGGCCACGTGAAGCTGTCGGCCGCGTGGCTGATCGAGCGGGCGGGTTTCCACAAGGGACACGCCGGTCCGGGCGGCCGGGTGGCGCTATCCGGAAAACACACCCTGGCATTGACGAATCGGGGCGGTGCTACCACCGAGGAACTTCTCGGATTGGCGCGCGAGGTTCGGGACGGCGTGGAGAACGCCTTCGGAATCGAACTGCACCCAGAACCCATTCTGGTGAATTGCTCGCTCTGATCGAGTGAGATAGTCCGACGGAACCCGGCCGGTGGCGGGGTGCCTCGGTCGGTGCATCGGATGTCGTGGGCTCGGGCCGCCTCGGTCGGTCCGCCGGGGCCGCCCGGCGCGACGAGGTGGCTTCGCGCTGCCCGAGATCGCCCGGAACCAACGCTGGTGGAGATGATCTTCGGCCGGTGCCCGCGTTGCGGTGGACCCACGAGAGGCCGCCGATCTTGACACTCGGTGCCGGCGGCGCTGCGCAGGGTGGCGACGCTCATTCCCGGTAGCTCACTGTGTGTATTCGCAACAAGCTTTACTCCTTCCGGGTGCTTGCCACCCGCAGCGGAGCTAAAAGGTTGGTTGACCGACGTGGCGTTCGGGTAGAACACCGGCATGAACAAGATCGAAGGGCGAGAAGTCGCCGATCGTGGTAGCGGAGATCTGGACGAGGCATCGGCGGCGGACGCCCGCATGGTGACCACGCGCCGTGGTCGTTCCTTGGCGGTGCTGGTCTCCGTCGACGAGCTGGCCGCGTTGGAGGATGATCTGGAACTGGATACGGGCAGTCGGCTCGTCGCCTGACCGCCCGCGCCCGGCGACATCACGTCGAACGGGGCTCGGCTGCGGGCGGTGTCGGTGGTCGAAACGGCGTGGAGCGTTAGCGAGACGAGGCTGATTCCGCTCGGTCGCTCAAGTGCTCGGTCGGCATGATTCTCGGCTGTGGGCAATCGGTCCGAGTGTCGTGCAGAATTCGCGAAATGCGGTCGACGAGACCTCTTTTCCCTTTCATATCCGCATAATCAGAGAATCCGGTCGCTTCGTTCCTGGGCGGCTACCGGAGAACGCCGCCGCACGGGTCTTCCCTGCGGTGGCGATACCCAGGATCGGAGTAGGCGTCGCCCCGGCTGACCCGCTGCCCGTCGCTTGGACGACCAGGCTCATTCCTCGACGAGGTGCCGCACGTACCGATCGGGCGCCTCCAGATAGCGACGCCAGTGGTCGACCAGTTCGAGGTCCTGCCAGCGACGTCGACGGAACCCGTGGTCGCCGACCTCGATGAGATCCGCCCCGGGAATCGCGGCCAGGATCGGCGAGTGCGTGGCACACAACACCTGCGAGCCGGTCTGGCCGAGTTCGTGGATCAGGCTCACCAGCTGCAGGCAGGAGCTGAAGGACAGCGCCCCTTCCGGCTCGTCCATCACATAGAAGCCCGGCTTGTCGAACATCTTGCCGAACACGGTGAGGAACCCCTCGCCATGCGACATCTCGGCGGTGTTCTCCTCCCAGTACCCCGGCACTCCGGACAACGCGGTGAGTCGGAAAGCGGTCTCGGCACGCAGGAAGAAGCCCTGTTTCCGTAACCGGGGCCCGGCCAGCATCCGCGAGGCCGATGCCGTCTTCGCCAGTGCGAGACGGTGTCCCAGCGGCGACCCACCCTCGGGGCGGTGGACCGCCGCGAGTCGCCCACCCTCGGGGTTCAGACCGAAGGCTTCGGCGACCGATTCGACCAGCGTCGACTTACCCGAGCCGTTGTCGCCGACGAAGATCGTGATCGGTTTCTGGAACTCCAGCCCGGTTTCGAGGAGCTGGTCGACACACGGCACCGTGTACGGCCACTGCGAACGCTCCGCGTCGTCGGGAAGGTCGTTCTCGCGGATATAGGCACGTTCGACGAACATCGCACTCCCTGAGCACCGTGGCGAGGCCGAGCTGACCGATCGGACAGCATGCCCGAAACCACCGACATGTCCCACCGCCTCGGGGCGCCGCCGGGTGGGCTTGGCCCGCGTCTCTCACTCGATCCGTTGAACCGCAGGGGAACCGTCGCACCCACCGAGTACAACGAGGTGACGAAAGCGAAGCGACGTCAGGAGCGCCCGTGCCCACCGTCACCGACTACCGCCGAGGACAATCGCGGTTCATCGAGCTCGTCGCCCCGGTGTCTGCGGTGCGGCTGGCCGAAGCGCTGACCGAATGGCTCGAACAGGCCCACCGGGCTGCGGGAGAACTCCAGGAGAGTCGCCGCAGGCACTGGCGTGCCGACTGGTCCAACACCCACAGCTTCGGCACCGATCGCTACCACTACCTCGTCGGCACGGCGGATTCGGTGGCCGAGGAGTTCGACGAGCTGGAGGCCGACCACCGACACCGGTCGTTATTCCTCGTCACCCCGCACAGCTTGATCTATCAGCTCAGGGCCAAGGGCGGTTCGCCGGACGGGCCGCTGCTGCAGGACGGTGACGTGCAGCAGGCCCTCGCGATGCCCGCAGTCGACCCCGAGGAGCCCGCGCCCGGTCTGTTCAGCCCGAGGTTCGCCCTCACCGGGGGTCGAGAGGTCCTGTTCCTGCTGTGGACCGGCTCGGAGACGGGACTCGGCACCGCCTGGGTCGGCCAGGGCGCCCGCAACGCCAGGGAGGGCATCGACTGGACGTGGGTGCACCCACTGCGTGACGTGATCGACTCAACCGTGCGTGAGACGACGGCGACGCCGGAGCTCCTCGAACTCGAACTCGGTCTGCCTTCGCTGAATCTCGCACCGCGAAAGAGCCCGCACCGGCGGATCGCCGCAGGCGAGGGCGGGACGACGGCCCCCATCGTGCGACCGACGGCAGGCTGACCGGTACCGCAGAACAAGATCGACTTCGCAGCACCCTACCGGCATCGGGCAAGCCGGGAAGGGGGAGACTGTTCGCCGGAGACGACGGGCGGCGAGGCGCGGGGGCGATATGGAGATCACGGGTTCCCCGAGGTACGAACGTTCCTTCGACCCCGCCCGACTGGTACTCGGCAGACGACTCGCAGGCCTGCACACCAGGGATCTAGCCGCCGCGATCGGGCGGTCGCCCGCCACCGTCGCCCGGTATGAGTCGGGGCTGACCACTCCGCCCTCGGATGCCCGCAAGGAGTGCGCCACGACGTTGGGGCTGCCGATCGAGTTCTTCGAGCCGGGCCGGCCCCAACTCCGGTTGGACACCGGCAAGACGCACTTCCGCTCGCTGCGCGCCACCACCACTCTGGAACGCGATCAAGCCCTGGCACAGGTGGAACTGCTGTGGGAACTCGTCGCCTGTGTCGAGGAGACGGTGCACCTGCCGGAGGTCGAACTCGGTTCCGCCGACCTCGACGGCCCGGCCACGGCGGCTCGCGCGGTGCGGCAGGCCTGGGCGCTCGGCACCGGACCGCTGCAACACCTGGTGCGTCAGCTGGAGGCCAGGGGAATCGTGGTGACCCGGTTGCGGGGCAGCGCGACACCACGACCGCGCGGTGCGACCCAACGCAGCGGCGCGGGCACCGGACCGGCGACGACCCGAAAACGCAAGAACATCGACGCCTTCTCCGCGCCGGTCGACGGTAGGCCCATCATCGTGCTCACCGACAAGGGCGATGTGCTGCGCCGCCGTTTCTCGGCCGCGCACGAACTCGGTCACCTGATTCTGCATCCCGACCCGGCGCCGGGCAGCTCGCATCACGAGGCCGAGGCCAATGCCTTCGCCGCCGAGTTGCTGATGCCCGAATCGGTGTTCGGTGACCTGTTGCCGGACCCGACGGACCTCGGTGCGCTCGCCGACCTGGGGCAGCGGTGGGGGGTCTCGATTGCCGCGATGGCCTACCGGGGCCGCACATTGGGCGTCTACTCGGAATCGGCCTTCCGCGAACTCATGGTGGTGCTCACCAAACTGGGGTGGCGCTCCGGTGAGCCGGTGCGTGGCGAGCACCCCGGCGAGGAACCCGCGCTGTTGGCCCGCGCGGTGGATCTGGCCGCCGAGCAGGGGATGCCGTTGTCCCGGCTGGCCGGCCGGCTGCGCATCGGGTTGCCCTATCTCCGCGAACTGCTCGGAATCCGGGCAGGTCGACCCCGTTTGCGACTGGTCACTCAGGCGGGCTGAGATCCGTCCGACGCCGAGGTCGACCTTGCCGGCTCAGGCTCCGCCCGGCGACGCGAGCGCGCCAGCAAAGCCCTGCTCAGGCCGAGGCATCCGGCTCCAGTCCATGATGGACGATTGACGGCGTCGGACGGCCGGGCATTTCTCATGCCACCTTGATGACGACCTTCCCCGAGGCGTGACCGTTCTCGACAGTGGCGAGGGCGGCCGGGGCGTCGGAGAGCGGATGGACCGCGTTGATCACAGGCGCGAGGACTCCGTCGAGGGCCAGCCGGGCGGACCGCTCCAGGTTCTCGCGGTCGAGGCGACGCTCGACGATCCGCCCACCGAGCTCGGGCACAGACACATCACCCACGGCGATGACGTTGCGGGCTTCCCTTGCCAGCGGGGCGACCGTCCGCAGCGAAGTGCCTCCGACCAGATCGACGATCCCATCGAAGCCGTCCGCGACCAGCTCGCGTGCCGTGGCGACGACGTCCCCGGCGGTGTAGTCGATGAACCGCACCCCGATGGCCTCGGCGTGCTCGCGCTTGGCGGCACTCCCAGTGCCGATCACCCGCAGCTCGCGCCCGACGGCGAGCCGCGCGACGGCGAGGCCGACTCCGCCGCCGACCCCATTGACCAGGACTGCGGCACCGGCCGGAAGGTCGAGCTGGTCAAGTGCGTCCACCGCAGTCGTCCCGGCCACCGGCAGCGTTGCCGCCACGGTCGCGGACAGGCCCGCCGGGATGCGCGCGGTGTTCGACGCGGACAGCACCGTCGTCTCGGCGTAGGTGCCGCCACCGGTGAGCGCGAAGCCGAATACCGCGTCACCCACGTCGAACCCGTCGATGCCCTCACCCAAAGCGAGGACGGTTCCTGCTGCCTCCATGCCCAGCACGCGGGGAAACGGACGCCCACCGTCGAGCCCGGACACCAGACCCGAACGCAGCATGTGGTCAAGAGGGTTCACACCGGCGACCTCGACCCGGATCAGCACCTCGCCGCTACCGGGGACGGGGTCGGGACGATCGAAGAACTCCTGCACCTCGGGCCCGCCGTACCTACCGAAACCCCACGCCTGTCCCATCTTCTGCCGCCTCCCAGCTGACCGGCCCGGTGATTCCGGGCTCTTCGACCATGCTTGCCCTTCACATCGATGTAAGAGGCAAGCGGCTGAGGCGCGGGTCACAGCATCAGGTCGACGGTGTCGCCGGTTCCGGGGCCGTGGACAGCTTTGCCCGGTGCAGGCTGTTGGCCTTGATCAGCACGTCGAGTGCATCCCGGGTCTCGATCAGGTGCGCGATGTCGGCGTCGATCCGATCGCGCTCGCGCGTCATCGCCGTGAACGTCTCCTCGGCGACGCCCAGGTCACCGGGGATGTCCACGCACGGCAGCACGGTCGCGATCACCCGGCTGGACATGCCTGCGTCGAACAGCCGTCGAATCAGCGACACGCGCTGGAGTTCGGCATCGGAATAGTGACGCTGCCCGGCGGCCGAGCGTGAACTGGTCAGCAGGCCCTGGTCTTCGTAGTACCGCAGTGAGCGCGGACTCACGCCCGTGCGCTGGGACAGCTCGCCGATCCGCATGCCTGGAAGGCTACGTCCGCGTGCTTCAGGGCTCAGAGCATGCGAGTCGCATCCAGACGCTCTCTGTGGCGCCTGCGAACTCGCCTAACCGCAGGTACGGGCTGAAAAGTGCCCGGGGGAGCGCGCGTTCGCCGTACGCCTCGCGTGCGTGAGATCGGTTCGACGGTGAATGTCGTGCTCTTGGCGACTATGAACACGAACCAGCGATGCGTCGAAATCATGTCGCTTCTCGTCGATACTGGCGGCTCCTAATCTCGTGGGCCTCCTGGGGAGCCGGGTCGATGGGACGAGGACGGGTATCTGCCCCACCGGGCAAACACGAGCCGCTGCATCAGCGGATCAGGTCATGCTGTGCACGCCGAACCTGACTCCGAACGGATCGGTGATGGTCGAGATCCGCCCGAATGGGAAGTCCTCGGGTTCGGTGGCCTGACCACCGGCCGTCCGCACCCGCTGCACGGCCGTGTTGACCTCGTCGACCTCGAAGGTGGTGTCCCAGCCGAGGGTGCTGTCCTCGTCGGCCGCGAAGATCCCGCCGACGTCGTGTCCATCCGGTCTGATCAGGGCGAGGAAATCCATCCCGGGGATCTCGGTGTTGCGTTCCGGAACGAAGTCGAACACGGTGGCGTAGAAACCGGCACTGCCCTCGGGGTCCTGCGCGATGAGATCGTTGCGGACCAGGGTGCCCGGCTCCATCACGCGCTCGGCGCCCACCAGCGCCCTGCCCTGCCACAAGCCGAACTGGCTGCCCGCCGGATCGCGTAGCACCGCCATCCGACCCTGATCCATGATGTCCATCGGCGGATTGATCACGCTGCCCGCCGTATCGATCACCCGCTGGACCGTCGCATCGCAGTCATCGGTGGCCAGGTACACGTTCCACCAGAAGTCCGTGGCATCGGCATCGGGATGCGGCATGATCCCCGCGACGGCCTTCCCGCCGACTCGGCAGATCGTGTAGCGGCCGGTCTCCACCGAACCGGTGACGAACTCCCAACCGAGCACGGCTCCGTAGAAGTCCATCGCGCGAGCGAGATCGGGGATGGCCAAATCGACCCAGGTCGGCGTTCCCAGCGGTTGGTTGGTGCTGATCTCGGTCATCGGTACTCCGTTCGGGCGGTGGCGCCTTCGCTGGCGTTCTCGGCGGAACGGTAAGCACGGATAGCGACGATCTGTCGGACGAGTCCCGGCTATTTCCCCAGTACGGATGAGTGCGTCGGGATCTTCCCGGCCGGCGAGCGGCCGGGAGACCGGCTTGCTCACTCCTGGCGGTGAGCCCGCATCGCCGAGTGCTGGGCACGCGGCTTGATCACGATGGAATCGATGTTGACGTGGGCGGGCCGGGTGACTGCGAAGGAGATGGTGTCGGCGACATCGTCCGCGGTCAGCGGCGTCAGACCTGCGTAGACACCGGCGGCCCGCTCGGCGTCGCCGTCGAAGCGGACCAGGGAGAACTCCGTCTCCACCATGCCGGGCAGGACCTCGGTGAAGCGCACCGGGTCGCCGAGGTGTTCCCCGCGCAAGGTGCGGTGCAGCGCGCTCTCCGCATGCTTGGCCGAGGTGTAACCCGAACCCTTGTCGTAGGCCTCGATCGCCGCGATCGAGGTCACCGTGACCACATGGCCGTCACCGGAGGCGATCAGCAGCGGCAGCAGGGCCTTGGTGACGCGCATCGTTCCCAGGACATTGGTCTCCCACATCCACCGCCAGTCGTCCTCGTCGGCGTCGACGATCGAGGCCAGCCCGCGCGCGCCGCCCGCGTTGTTCACCAGGACCCGCGCGGAGGGGATCGCCGCGACGAAGGCGTCGACCGAGTCGCGATCGGTGACGTCCAGGGGGAGGGCGGTGCCGCCGATCTCCTGGGCCAGCCTGGCCAGCCGGTCCTGCCTACGGGCGCCGATCACCACGTGGAAGCCCGCGTCGGCGAGCCTGCGTGCCGTGGCCTCGCCGATGCCCGCACTGGCGCCGGTCACCACCGCCACCGGTCGGTCTGGCGAGCCGGTCGTGCCGTCGGAGGAAGGGGTGTTGTCCAAGGTGTCCACGATTGCCGATCGTGCCTGATCCAAGGACCGCACACCGAGCCCGCCGGGCTGTGATGCCCGCCACCGCGACTCCACCGGTGCCCGTGGCGGACCGTCTTATGGTGGGAAGAGACGGGCGTACTCGATGAGGAGGAGCCGTGATGCGTGCAAGCGGCGTTCCGAGGGAGTCGATGGCCTCCCGACGGGCAGCGATGCCGACCCGGACCCCCATGATGCTGTTGGGAGCGATCCTGCTGCTGCTCGCGGGTTGCTCCGGCGGCGACTCGGGTTCCGCCTCGGCGGGCGGTGGCTTAGCCGGTACGCCCTCGGCACCTTCGCCCAGCTTCAGTCTGGAACCCGGTGACGGCGACGCCGAGGTCAACCCGGCCTCGGACATCGCGGTCTCCGCCGCCGACGGGACCCTGCACGACATCGTGCTGACCGACCCCGACGGCACCGAGGTCGCGGGCGAGCTCAACGCCGAGCAGACCCGGTGGGAGAGCTCCGAGCCGTTGGGCTACGCCGCCACCTACACCTGGGGCGGCCGGGTCGAGGGCGCAGACGGCGAGACGGTCGAGGTCGGCGGTTCCTTCGACACCCTGACGCCCGATTCGCAGCCCCGCGCCACCATCAATCCCGTCGACGATGCGACCGTCGGGGTCGCGATGCCGGTCAGCGTCAAATTCCCGGAGCAGCCGATCCCCGACGAGGCCAAGGCCGCCGTGGAGGAGCGCTTGACCGTGGACACCTCGGTGCCGGTCGAGGGCTCGTGGGCCTGGCTCGGCGACAACCAGGTCGACTGGCGGCCCAAGGACTACTGGCCCGCCGACACCGAGGTCGCGGTGCGCGCCGACCTCTACGGCCTGGACTACGGCGGCGGGGCCTTCGGCAAGGCGGACCTGACGACCGACTTCACCATCGGACGCAACCAGGTGGTCAAGCTCGACACCCGGTCGCATCGGATGATCGTCGAGCGCGACGGCGTCCAGACCGCCGACTATCCGGCCAGCTACGGCGAGGACGACAACCCCGATCTCGCCACGCCCAACGGCACCTTCATGGTGATGACCAAGGAGGAGGTCGGGAACTTCAGCAACCCCGACTACGGCTACACCGACGTCGAGAAGAAGTGGGCCCTGCGGTTCTCCAACCACGGCGAGTTCATCCACGAGAACGAGGAGAACCGCGACAACATCGGCTCGGCCAACACCTCGCATGGCTGCGTGAACCTGTTCGAGGCCGACGCCAAGGATTACTTCGACAGCGCGTTGATCGGCGATCCGATCGAGATCACCGGCTCCGGCACCACGTTGCCCCCGCAGTACGACGTGTACGACTGGCAGATCCCGTGGGAGGACTGGGTCCAGCGCAGCGCCCTGTGAGCGTCAATCGTGCTCGGCCTGCACCGGCGGACCCTCGATCGCGCAATGGTGCGGTTGCTCGGGCCGCCGGGCGGGCGTGGGCCGGGGATCGCGGATCATGAGCATGGCCACGACCGCGCCGAGCACCAGGATCCCGGCGCAGACCAGCATCGCGATCCGGAAGCCCGAGGTGAAGGCATCGGCGTTCTGATAGTCGTCGCCGCTGATGCCCGCGATGACCGGCAGCACCGCGACGGCGAGCAGCTGCGCCGCCCTGGCGATCGCGTTGTTCACCCCGGAGGCCACCCCCGCATGCCGGGTCTCGGCGGCGGCCAACACGGTGGCGGTCAGCGGTGCGACGATCAGCGACAGGCCGAGGCCGAACACGATGACCGCGGGCAGGACATCGGTGACATAGGACGAGCCCGGCCCGACGCGCAGGAGCAGCAGCACCCCGGCCGCCGCGACCAGCGGTCCGATGCTCATGAACCGCTTGGGCCCGATTCGGGCCGACCAGGCGCCGACCCGCGCCGAGCAGGCCAGCATGATCAGGGTCACCGGAAGCAGTGCGGTGCCCGCCAGCAGCGGAGAGAACCCGGCCGAGGCCTGTAGCTGCACCACCAGCAGGAAGAACACGCCGCCCAACGCGGTGTAGACGGTGGCCGTCACCAGGTTCGCCGAGGTGAACTGTCGGTTGGCGAAGATGTCGGTGGGCAGCATCGGATGGCTGCTCCGGCGTTCGGTGACCACGAAGGCGGCCGAGGCGATCACCCCGATGACCACGGCGAGCGTGCTCGTCGACGACCAGCCGTCGCCCGCCGAGATCAACGCGAAGGTGATCCCGCCGAGCCCGATGGCACCCAGCGCACCGCCGGTGATGTCCAGCCCGCGCTTGGCTCCCGTGTCGTGCGACTCGGGCACCGACCGCAGCGTCACGGCCACCACCACGGCGGCCAGCGGCAGGTTGATGAGGAAGATCCACCGCCAACCCGGCCCCTCCACCAGCCAGCCGCCGAGGAACGGGCCGATGGCCGTCGCGATCCCGCCGAACCCGGACCACGCACCCACGGCCTTCGCCCGATCGTCGGGATGCAGCGAGGCCGAGATCAACGCCAGGCTGCCCGGGGTGAGCAGTGCGCCGCCGATGCCCTGCAACATGCGGGCGGCGACGAGCATCTCCACGTTGACCGAGACCGCGCACAGCGCCGAGGCCAGCGCGAACCAGCAGGCTCCGATCACGAAGACCCGGCGGCGACCCACCCGGTCTCCCAGCGCGCCACCGAGCAGGATCAGCGAGGCCAAGGTGAGGGTGTAGCCGTTGAGCGTCCACTGCAGGTCCTCGAAGGAAGCACCGAGATCGGCGCCAAGGGCGGGCAGCGCCACATTGACCACGGTGGCGTCGATGCCCGCCACCGCCGAGCCGAGCACGGTGGCCAGCAGGATCAGCCTGCCATGGCGATCGGCGAGGCGGACCCGACCCGGCGTCGCGCTCGCCCCTGGCGCCATCTTCTCCTCGATCCTCCGTGCCGTGCCGTGCTGTGCGCACCGAGGCCCCATCGCCG
Organism: Actinoalloteichus hymeniacidonis; assembly: GCF_014203365.1. Taxonomy (NCBI): domain Bacteria; kingdom Bacillati; phylum Actinomycetota; class Actinomycetes; order Pseudonocardiales; family Pseudonocardiaceae; genus Actinoalloteichus; species Actinoalloteichus hymeniacidonis. Next base: position 5,851,164 of record NZ_JACHIS010000001.1, on the reverse strand, counting down.
TCGGCGGGCGCGGTGGGACCGCTCGATCAGCGAGCCGTCGGCGCCTCTCCAGCCTGCCCGGCCGGGCGCCCGAATTCACCCGGGGTCCCTCGAATGGTCGCCCTGGGCGGCCGAAGCAGGCCACGCCCGCTGGTCGGCGTCCCGGCGTGCGGCCATCCTCGGCGGGCGGGTCGTAGGCTGAGGGGCCGACGAGCCCGCCGACCTCCCACGGCAGCACCGAGCGAGGACGTGTCGAGCCACTGCCGCCTCTCCGGAGGCAGGCATCGAACGACACAGCGGCTGCGGGCGCCAGGGTGACGACAGCGAGATCGCCACGAGGCCCCCGGGGGGTGCCCTCGGCACGGGCGGTCCGCGAGAGCCGCCTCGTCGGCCGCGTGACATCGACGTCCACGGCCGAGGTCCGACACGGGTCGGCGAACACATCGGCGGATCGGGAAGCTCTGCGCGGCGGGCGTCGTTGACGAACAAGGCGGTCTCCCTCGCCGAAGCGAGGGCGCGGCGAGGTGCGAAGGGATGATGCGACGGTGGCCGGACTCGGCACTTCAACGCAGACGTCTGCTGCAACGTGCAGACGGACCGGGGTGGGGTTATGGGTGAGGTGACCGCGTTGCGGGGTCCAGGGCGGGCGCTGGTACCCCGTCGTGTCGCCGTGCTGTCGTTACATACCTCCCCGTTGGAACTGCCCGGCACCGGTGACGCGGGCGGGATGAACGTCTACGTGATGCAGACCGCCCTGCGGCTGGCCAGGCGCGGGATCGAGGTCGAGGTCTTCACCAGGGCGACGGCCTCCGACCTGCCGCCGGTGGTGGAGGCCGCACCCGGCGTGCTGGTCCGCCATGTGATGGCCGGACCGTTCGAGGACCTGCGCAAGGAGGAGCTCCCCGCCCAGTTGTGTGCCTTCGCGGCAGGCGTACTGCGGGTGGAGGCCCAGCGGGAGCCCGGCTATTTCGATCTACTGCATTCGCACTACTGGCTCTCCGGCCAGGTCGGCTGGCTGGCCAAGGAGCGGATGGGCGCGCCGCTGGTGCATACCGCACACACCCTGGCCAAGGTGAAGAACGCCGCGATGGCCGAGGGCGACACCCCGGAGCCGAGGGTGCGGGTCATCGGCGAGGAACAGGTCGTGGCGGCGTCGGATCGGCTGGTCGCCAATACCGCCTTCGAGTTCGATCAGTTGGTGTCGCTGTACGGGGCCCGGCCGGAGGCGGTCGCCACCGTGCCGCCAGGGGTGGATCTGGACGTCTTCGTGCCCGGCGACTCCGGGCAGGCCCGGCGGCGTCTCGATGTGGCCGAGGACGCCGTGGTGTTGACCTTCGTCGGCCGGATCCAGCCGCTCAAGGCGCCCGACGTGTTGGTACGGGCCGCCGCTCGGCTGCTGGCCGAGGAGCCGTCCCTACGGGACCGGTTGGTGGTGTTGATCGTCGGTGGGCCCTCCGGCACCGGTCTGGAGCAGCCGGAGGCGCTGCAGAAGCTGGCCGCCGAACTGGGCATCGGCGATGTGGTGCGTTTCCTGTCCCCGAGGTCCGGCCCATCGCTGGCCGAGGTGTATCGCGCCTCCGACGCGGTCGCGGTTCCCAGTCACAACGAGTCCTTCGGTCTGGTGGCCTTGGAGGCACAGGCCTGTGGCACCCCGGTGGTGGCTGCGGCGGTCGGCGGGCTGCCGGTCGCGGTGGCCGATGGGCGTTCCGGGCGCCTGGTGCACACCCACGACCCCTCGGACTGGGCGCGGGCGCTGCGCGCGGTGGCGCTGGCCCCGGGGGCTGGAGAAGAGCTGGCGGCCGGGGCGGTCCGGCATGCGCGGCGATTCTCCTGGGATAGCACGACCGATGAGCTGATCTCGACCTATCGTGAGGCGACGAGCGCCTTCGGTGCCGATGGCGCCCGCCGGATCGGCAGGGAGGACAGGACCGGGTGAGTGCGGCGGACGAGGATCGACGGCGGGCCATCGACGAGTTGCTCGTCGCCGTCCTCGAGGAACGGGAGCTGACCTATCGGCGCGAGGGGGCGGATCGGTTCGCCGTCACGCTGCCCGGCGTGCGCAAATTGCAGACGAACTGCCTGTTGACGGTGGGCGCGCACGCACTGCGCGTCGAGGCGTTCGTCTGTCGGGCTCCCGATGAGGCTCATGAACAGGTGTATCGCTACCTGCTGCGCAGGAACGCGCGCCTATACGGCGTCCACTATTCGATCGACACGCTCGGTGACATCTATCTGATCGGCCGGATCGGGCTGCACGCGGTCTGCGAGGAGGAGCTGGATCGCGTGCTGGGCCAGGTCCTGGAAGCGGCGGACGGTGACTTCAACCCGCTGCTGGAGATCGGCTTCGCAGGCGCCATCCGGCGGGAGTGGGAGTGGCGTCGCAGCCGTGGCGAGTCGACGGCGAACCTGCAGGCCTTCGCGGCGTTGCTGGAGCGGCCGGACCCCGGCTGAGCTGTTCGGATGACCAGTGCGGAGCGGCTTGGGAGAGAGGGGGAGTCGCGAACTCAAGCCGCCCCGCGCCAGGTCCCGTCGGTCGGATGCACTGAGCGGGGGGCACTCAGGCTCCTGACGGGTCTGCGGTCCGACGGGGGAGGCGAACCGCAGCCAGCCCTCATCGGATCGGGGAGTGCGTGGGAGCCGATCCGGGAGAGCATTATCAACTTGGCAGAACTTTCACATCCGGCACAAGGGGCAAACGTTGCTCCATTCGAGTGGATCAACTGTCCACAGGTGTGGAAATGTGGATCTTGCTGCGGAGGGTGATCGGCGATAACCCCGCAGCTCACGGATGTCGCCGCGCCTATCCGTCCGTGGTGCGGCGGTTGAACACACTACGTGGTCATCAGTGGTATACGGCGGTCGTCGACGCAGGCGAATCGCCGCGTCCGGCCGGAAAGCGCGGTCGGTGCCAGTGGGTCTCGATGCGCCGCGCGGCGGGCCTGGCAGGCTGGGGGCCATGACTTCAGACGTGGGCACCCTGGTGCTGCTGCGCCATGGCGAGAGCACCTGGAACGCGGAGAACCTGTTCACCGGATGGGTCGATGTGCCGTTGTCCGAGAAGGGACAGGGCGAGGCCCGCAGAGGCGGCGATCTGCTGACGGCGGCCGGACTGCTGCCGGATGTCGTGCACACCTCTCTGCTGCGGCGCGCCATCGCCACGGCGAACCTGGCCCTGGATGCGGCCGACCGGCACTGGATCCCGGTCCGGCGGGACTGGCGACTCAATGAACGGCACTACGGGGCGCTGCAGGGCAAGAACAAGAAGCAGACCCTGGAGACCTACGGCGAGGAGCAGTTCATGCTCTGGCGCCGCTCCTACGACACGCCGCCGCCGGAGATCGACCTCGGCGACGAGTACGGCCAGGACAGCGATCCGCGTTATGCGGACCTCGGATCGGCGATGCCGCGTACCGAGTGCCTCAAGGACGTGGTCGCCCGGCTGCTGCCCTACTGGGAGGAGTCGATCGTTCCCGACCTGCGTGCGGGCCGGACGGTCCTGGTCGCCGCGCACGGCAACTCGCTGCGTGCGTTGGTCAAGCACCTGGACAGGGTCTCCGACGCGGACATCTCGTCGCTGAACATCCCGACCGGCATCCCGCTGCGCTACGACCTGGACGCCGATCTCACCCCGGTGCGCCCGGGCGGGACGTACCTGGATCCCGACGCGGCCAGCGAGGCCATCGCGGCCGTCGCGAACCAGGGACGCTGACCGTGCGGCTCGAACTCGAGCCGCCACTACGACGTCGTTGATCCCTCGACATCGATGCCACGCCGGCCGTTCATCCGGATGGTGGAAACTCTAAGTGAACGGCCGGTGTCGCAGCGTCGAAAAGCTGGCGATCGGACTGTCGAAGGCATCACGTCTCACTCATTAAGTCTGGGCTCCATGGGTGTCGGCGTGCTTACGATTCGGCTGTGGGCACGTTGGGTTCACTGCTGCTGCCGATCGGGCTAGTTCTGGTCGGCTGTCTCATCGGTCTTCTGCTGGGCAGGCGCCGATACAAACCGCCGGCGGGGGACCGTTCGGTGGTGACCGTCGCGGAGTTGCTCTCGCGGCTGGTCGACTCCGCTCGCAACGGCATCGTCGTGCTCAACCAGTTCGGCGACGTCGTCCTGCACAACGAGCGTGCGGTCGACCTCGGGGTCGTCAGAGCCAAGGTCCCGGACGCCAGGGCCAGGGCCGCCGCTCAACAGGCCCTGACCGAGAACCGCGTCATCGAAGTAGATCTCTCCCAGCCGACCAACCGGGGCCGCGCGCCACGCGCGGTGGCCGCCGAGGTCCGTCCGCTCGGCGATGGCTTCATCTCGGTCGATGCCGTAGACGAGTCGGAGGCCGTCCGCCTGGAGACGACGCGCCGCGACTTCGTGGCCAACGTCAGCCACGAACTGAAGACCCCGGTCGGGGCGCTCGCACTGCTGGCCGAGGCGATGCTCGACGCGGCGGACGAACCGGAGCAGGTGCGTCGATTCAGCGGCAAGATCCTCCACGAGGCCACCCGACTCGGCACCCTGGTCACCGAGCTGATCGCGCTGTCGCGCCTGCAGGGCGCGGAACGGCTCCCCGAACTGACCACCCTCGAGGTGGACGACCTCGTCCAGGAGGCACTCAGCCGGTGTCGACTGGCCGCGGAGTCGGCAGGCATCGAGGTGAACACCGACGCCAACGACGGGCTCACCGTCGACGGCGACCGAATGCTGCTGGTCACCGCCCTGTCGAACCTGATCGACAACGCCGTCTCCTATTCGCCCGCGGGCAGTCCCGTCAGTGTCAGTCGTCGATCGACCGCCGGCTACATTGAGATTTCGGTCACCGATCGAGGCATCGGGATCGAACAGGAATTTCATCAACGAGTCTTCGAGCGGTTCTTCCGCATCGATCAGGCACGCTCCCGCGCCACCGGCGGTACCGGACTCGGTCTGGCCATCGTCAAACACGTCGCGGTCAACCACGGCGGCTCGGTCCGGCTGTGGAGCAGTCCTGGAACCGGATCCACGTTCACGCTACGAGTGCCGGTCAAAGCGGTGCCGATTCCTGTCTCCGCCGATGCGATCCATTCGGCGGGAGGCGTTTCGGCGGAGGTGGGCTCCGCCGAAATCGGGTCGCCTCGCGTGTCGGCCGCCCAACATGAAGGAGTGCAATGACGAGGGTGCTCATCGTCGAGGATGAGGAGTCCTTCTCCGAGCCGCTGGCATTCATGCTGCGCAAGGAGGGCTTCACCGCGGCCGTCGCGATGAACGGTCAGGAGGCGCTGGTCGAGTTCGACCGCAACGGTGCGGACATCGTGCTGCTCGACCTGATGCTGCCGGGCATGAGCGGCACCGATGTGTGCAGGCAGCTTCGCCAGCGCTCCACCGTGCCCGTGATCATGGTCACTGCTCGCGACAGCGAGATCGACAAGGTCGTCGGGCTGGAGCTCGGCGCCGACGACTATGTGACCAAGCCCTACTCGGCACGCGAGTTGATCGCCAGGGTGCGCGCCGTACTGCGCAGGGGCGGCGACTCCGACGAGCTGTCCTCGCAGGTCCTGGAGGCGGGGCCGGTTCGGCTGGACGTCGAGCGGCATGTCGTCACCGTCGGCGGAACCGAGGTGAGCCTCCCGCTCAAGGAGTTCGATCTGCTGGAGTACCTGCTGCGCAACGTCGGCCGGGTACTGACCAGGGGTCAGCTCATCGACCGGGTGTGGGGCGCGGACTACGTCGGCGACACCAAGACACTGGATGTGCACGTCAAACGCCTGCGGTCCAAGATCGAGTCGGACCCGGGCAACCCCTCGTTCCTGATCACCGTCCGAGGGTTGGGATACAAGCTGGAGACCTGATCCATGACCGTCCGCGATCACTTCGACCAGGTGGAGTGATCACGGCGGACGCACACGGGCCACTGGGCACGGCTCCTCGGTAGCGAAGCGGTAACGTTGCACGCCATGCGCCCAGCGGTACGTGACGTCGGGTCGTCGATGCTGGCCATCGACTCCGTGACGTGCTCGAGGCTTGACGGAAGCACCGTGGCAGCCGAGCAGCGCGACGCGCTCCGGCGGTTTCCGAAGCGGCGCCAGCGACGATTCGATGCCAGTGGTGCCCGAGGCCACACTGCGTCCGTCGCCACCACCGAGACGAATGGCGTGGTGGGAGACGCTGCCCGGCGGGGGCATGCGCAGCGTCTGGATGAGGTCTGGATGAGACTGATGGGAGTGTGCGGACAACCGTGATGACCCCCGCATCAGGGCGACCCACGCGACAACCGTCGTGTTCCACTGGACGCACAGGCCCGACCGGGGCACGGTGGAGTCGATGAGTGGGGACGACCGATCGGACCAGGAAGCCCCCCGCAGCGTCGCCGAGCTGCTGGCCGCGTACGGCAGCAGCGAGGGCAAGAACGCGCAGGGAGGCGGTAGGCGTCGTCGGCGACGAGCCGAGGACGCGGGTGAGGCGGCTCCACCGCAGGAGATCATCGAGCGGGTTCTCTCCGACAGCGGTCGGATGCAGCGGATCGAGGACGACGGACCGGAACCATTCGAGCCGCAGGCCCAGACCCCGCCTGCGCCGCCCGTACGGGCTCCCGGCCGTCCTGCGGCACCCGGCGCCTCGGGACCGCCCCCACCACACCCGGGTGACCTGCCGCCCGGGCCGCCCCCGGGTGCCCGCCCCCGGCCGCCGCGCCCTGCCGCCCCGCAGCAGCCGTCCCCTCGGTCCTACGAGGGTTACGAGGACCCCTACGGCGCCGTCTCCTACAGCGAGGAGACCGCCTACAGCGAGGCGCTGCCCGGCTATCCGGAGCAGGACTACGACGAACCGGTCGAGACCCCCGGCGCGTACCGCGAGTACCCGGACGACGACCTGACCGCCACCACTCAGCATCCGGTCGTTCGCGACACGCCGGATACGGGCCCGCAACCCTCCGTCGCGGGCAGGCTCGGCGGCGAGGACGAACCGCCGCCTCGGCGCGAGCCGATGACCGAGCAGTTCCCGCGCATCAACGGGCCGGATGGCTTCGCAGCGGGCAACATCCCGGCAGCGGCGGCGGGTCAGCTGGGGCCGCCCGAGACCTTCGATGGCGCTCCGCAGGCTGCCGAACAGACGATGGCGGGCTCGGACTGGTTCGAGGACAGCTATGCGGGCGGTGAGATCCCGCCCTACCAGGACTCGCCGTCCGAGGCGGGCTTCGAACCGGTCTCGCCGTCGACCGCCGCACGGCTCGATCCGCACGACGACCCGATGGCGGGCTCGGCGACCTCGGTGGTGCCGACGGTGTCGGCGTCGGAGGCGACCCAGCAACAGCGGGCCGTCGGCGACGACTACCTGGACGACTTCGGCGGGCTGTACGGCGGCCAGGGCGATGGCTTCCCCGAGGCCGGGCCGCCGTCTGGGCCGATTCCCCGCGACTACGACGAGTACGACGACTACGCCGAGGGCGACGCCGGAGCGACGCGGCTGGACAATCCGTCGGTCGGCGGCGATTTCGACGACCTCGACGCACGCGACGACTACGACGACTACGAGTACGACGACGCGGTGGAGCCGGACCGGGCTCGTGCCACCGTCGACGACGAGGACGTTGTCGATCCCGAGGCCGACGCGGACGTCGACGCCGACGGTGAACCACGCTCCGCGCTCGTCGAGTGGTTGGTGATGGCCGCCCAGCTCATCGGCGGCGTGGTCGGCGGTGGCGCGCTCTGGCTGGCCTTCCAATGGCTGTGGGACAGCATGCCGCCGCTGGCGCTGGGGCTGGCGTTGTTGGTCACCACCGGACTGGTGTTCGCGGTCCGCCGCATCCGGCGGACGGACGACTTGAACACCACACTGTTCACCGTGCTCGTCGGTCTGATCGTCACGGTCTCACCCGCAGCCCTGCTTCTCCTAGGGCTGTGACCACCACGGGCGGGGACAACGCGGCCGACCGGGGCGCCGACCAGCGCGGCACCCGGCGCCGCGGGCCGATCCCGGTCGGTCTGTCCACCGCCTCGGTGTGGCCGCAACCGGTGGAGGCCGCCTTCGAGATCGCCGCCGATCTCGGTTACGACGGCATCGAACTCATGGTCTGGGCCGATCAGATCAGCCAGGACCCGGCGGCCGTGCGCCGCCTCGCGCAGAGCTACGGCGTCCCGGTGCTCGCGGTGCACGCGCCCTGTCTGCTGATCACGCAGCGGGTGTGGTCGGCCGATCCGGAGGAGCGGTTGCGCCGGGCGGTCGATGCCGCAGCCGAGCTGGACGCCTCCACCGTGGTGGTGCATCCGCCGTTTCGCTGGCAGCGGCGCTACGCCGACGGCTTCGCGGATCTGGTGGCGGAACTGACCGAGACCAGTGGCATCGCGGTCGCGGTGGAGAACATGTTCCCTCTCCGACCACCCAACCCGCGCCGCTTCGGCTCCCGGCTGCAGGCCAGCCGGTTGCGGCCGATGGCGGCCCCGGCCTCGCTGCAGGTATCGGCCTTCCGGCCGTCACCGGACCCCACGGATCAGGGCCACCGGCACTACACCCTGGATCTGTCGCATACCGCCGCCGCCCACGTCGATGCGATGGAGCTCGCGGCCAGGATGGGCGATGGGCTGCGCCACATCCATCTGGCCGATGGCAGCGGGTTGGCCAAGGACCAACATCTACTGCCCGGCCGGGGCAAGCAGCCCTGTGGTGAGCTGTGCGAGCACCTGGCGCGGGGGAATTTCGACGGCGCCGTCGTCATCGAGGTCAACACCAGGAAGAGCCGCACCCCCGAGGAGCGGTCGGCCGAACTGGCAGAGGCGCTGGCCTTCGCCCGGCTGCACCTGTTCCGAGGTTCGCTGCGGCACTGATCGACCGCAGGCGTGCCTGGGTTTCCGTTGAATCCGATCGGGTGGCTGCCTGTGGGCGTCGGCTGGGCGAAATGTGTCGCAGACGTCATCCGACCGGATGGAACATTCCCCGCTGCGGCGTCGTACAGTGCCGATCGTGAATCCGCTGCGCAATCTGATCCTCGCTGCGGCGGGCAGTGACGCCCTACGCCGCCTGGTCGCCACCGCCCCCGTCAGCCGCGACGTCGTACGCCGGTTCGTCGCGGGCGAGACCACCGCACAAGCGGTGGCCGTCGCCAAGGACCTGGTCGACTCCGGACTGACCGTCACGCTCGACCACCTCGGTGAGGACACCACCGACCGGTCCGATGCCGAGGCCAGCGTGCAGGCCTATCTCGAACTGCTCGACGGGCTGAAATCGGCGGGCCTGACCGCCCGCGTGGAGGTCAGCCTCAAGCTGTCCGCGCTGGGACAGGCCTTCGACGAGCGACTCGGCCTGGACAACGCGGCGCGGATCTGTGCCGCCGCCGAGCAGGCGGGCACCACGGTCACCCTGGACATGGAGGACCACACCACCACCGACTCCACTCTCCGGGTGCTCGACGAGCTGCGACGCAGCTGGCCGACCACCGGCGGGGTGCTCCAGTCGTACCTGCGACGCACCAGGGAGGACGCGCGAGCGCTGTCCGGAGCGGGATCGCGGATCCGGCTGTGCAAGGGCGCCTACGCCGAACCGGAGTCGGTCGCCTTCGGCACCACCCACGGCGTCGACCTGTCCTACGTGCAGTGCGCGGACGAGCTGCTGGCGGGCGAGGGCTACCCCATGTTCGCGACCCACGACCCTCGGCTGATCGAGATCATCTCCGAGCAGGTCAAGACGCACAAGCGTGCGCAGGGCAGCTACGAGTTCCAGATGCTGCACGGCATCCGTCCCGACGAGCAGCACCGGCTGGCCGCCTTGGGCGAGACCGTCCGCGTCTACCTGCCCTACGGATCCGAGTGGTACGGGTACCTGATGCGCCGGATGGCCGAGCGACCCGCCAATGCGGCGCTCTTCCTCCGCGCTCTGACCTCGCGCAGCTGAGGTCCCGACGGTCGGCGTGAGTGGCGCCGCATCGCCGATGGCCGGCACGCTGTGGCGCCATGACCAAGATTGCCGTCCTGGGTGCGGGAAAGATCGGCGAAGCCCTGCTGTCCGGCCTGTTGAGCGCGGGCCGTAGCGCCGCTGATCTGCTCTTCACCGAGCGCTACCCACAACGGGCCGTGGAGCTGACCGAGACCTACGGGGTGCAGGCCGCCGACGTGGCGACCGCCGCAGCCAGGTCGGACGTGCTGGTTGTGGCGGTCAAGCCGCAGGACATCGATCCGCTGTTGGCCGAGCTGGCCCCGGTACTGGGCGACCGGATGGCGCAGGGCGGTTCCGAGGTGCTGGTCGTCTCGCTGTGTGCGGGGCTGCCCACCGCCCTCTTCGAGGCCAGGTTGCCCGAGAAGACGGCCGTGGTGCGGGTGATGCCCAATACCCCGATGCTCGTCGGCGAGGCCATGAGCGTCGTCTCCGGCGGGCGATACGCCACCGAGGAACAGCTCGACCTCGTCGAGGAGCTCCTCGGCAGTGTCGGCCGGGTACGCCGCGCACCGGAGACCCAGCAGGACGCGGTGACCGCGCTGTCCGGTTCCGGCCCGGCGTACTTCTTCTATCTCGTCGAGGCGATGATCGACGCGGGCATCCTGGTGGGCATCCCCCGGGCGATGGCCGCCGAGCTGATCGTTCAGTCCGCCGTGGGGGCGGCCACCATGCTGCGTGGCGCCGAGGGCCATCCGGTGATGCTGCGGGAGGCCGTCACCTCCCCTGCGGGGACCACCATCGCGGCCATCCGGGAGTTGGAGAAGCACGGCGTCCGGGCCGCGCTGCTGGACGCCATCGAGGCCGCCCGGGACCGATCGGTGGAATTGGGCCGCGCCAACGACCCCTCGATCGAGGGCGATCGGACCGATTAGCGGTGCCCACGGCGGGTGACCATCCCGGTTCACCCGTCAGCCTGCCGTGCGTAATCGGGCCGGACGGACGCCGGCCCTCGCTGGGGGCGGTCAGAGACCGTACTGCCAGGTAGGCGCCCCCGCGAGCCGTCTCGGCTGTCGCAGCGATCCCAGGTACCCCGTTACTCTCGAGAGAGCACATGCGTGTCTAGTCCGTCGGGAGGGGAAGCCCGGCGGCACGGCAGGTGCATGAAGGGGTGCGATGACCCATGTCCATGCAGGAGGAGCACACACCAGACGGACTCGAACAGGTTCGGTTCTTGACGGTTGCGGAGGTGGCAGCGTTGATGCGTGTTTCCAAGATGACCGTCTACCGGCTCGTGCACTCGGGTGAACTGCCCGCGGTACGGGTCGGCCGATCGTTCCGCGTACAGGAGAAGGCAGTGCACAGCTATCTTGATCGGGCGTACTTCGACGCTGGCTGAGCCAGGGGCACCGGGCGGTTCTCGAAGATCCGAAGCTCACAGGTACCCTGGAAGGCCGTTCGTGTCGTGTGCCTGCAACCTGCTCTGAGCGCACCAGCACGAGCCAGGTTCGACCACTCACAAGGACAGCGAGGAATCCCGGATGGGCTCGGTTATCAAGAAGCGCCGCAAGCGCATGTCGAAGAAGAAGCACCGCAAGTTGCTTCGCAAGACCCGTGTGCAGCGGCGCAAGTTGGGCAAGTAGACCCGAGCCGCGCCAAGCGCCCGCACCGCTATTCGGTGCGGGCGCGCTCATGTGCATCTCGAGATCCGTCGGCGTCGACACGACCTCATCGGTAGCATCGCGGTGGATTCGCCTGCCGCTGCTCGAAAGGGAGTGTGATGAAGCCTCGCGTCGTGTTGGTCACCGGCGTGGCCGGCTTCCTCGGCGGCAACCTGGCGGCGAGACTCGCACGTGATCCGGAGATCGACCGGGTGCTCGGCGTGGACATCGTCCCGCCCGCACCCGACCTCCGGCAGGCCATGGGCCGTGCCGAGTTCATCCGCGCCGACATCCGGAACCCGCTGATCGCCAAGGTCGTCTCGGCGGGCGGCGTCGACACGGTGGTGCACGCCGCAGTGACCTCTTCGGCGGACTCCCGGGGCGGCCGCTCGGTGATGAAGGAGATGAACGTCCTCGGCACCATGCAGTTGTTGGCTGCCTGCCAGACCGCGCCGATGGTCGAGCGTTTCGTACTCAAGTCGTCCAGCGCGGTCTACGGCGCCAGCTCGCGTGACCCCGGGATGTTCACCGAGCAGATGGGACCCAAGGAGCTGCCCTCCGGCGGGTACGCCAAGGATGCGGCCGAGATCGAGGGCTACCTGCGCGGCTTCGGCAGGCGCCGACCCGAGGTGGACATCACCGCGCTGCGGTTCACCAACGTGATCGGCCCGGAGATCAACACCGCGTTGACGCGTTATTTCGCCATGCCGGTCGTGCCCACGGTGCTGGGCCACGACGCGCGAGTGCAACTGCTGCATCCCGAGGACGCGCTGGCCGTCCTGGAACGGGCGACCCTGCATCGGCTGCCCGGGGTGTTCAACGTCGGAGGCGACGGCGTCATCATGCTGTCCCAGGCGTTGCGGCGCGCGGGTCGGGTGGCCCTGCCGGTGCCGAACACCGCGGTTCGGCCGATCGGCAACCTGCTGCGCGGCACCAGGCTGCTCGATCTCTCGGCCGATCAGGTGCGGTTCCTCAACTTCGGCCGTGTCTTGGACACGACCTCGCTGAAGCAGCGATTCGGTTTCACCCCGCGCTGGACGACCCGGCAGGCCTTCGACGATTTCGTGACGAGCCGGGGTCTGGGGCCCATGGTGGGTCGGGACTGGCTGGTGACCGTGGAGCGCGAGGTACGCAACCGGAGCGCCTCGTCCGATCGGGTCGGTTGAGACGACTCCGGGCGCGGGTAGGCGCGGGAGACACAGCGGCAGCGTCGCCGCGCCCGGCGCCCTGATCGACGGTCGGCCGACCGTCGGTATGGCAGTGGTGGGAGTCGGCTCGGTTCGCGGCGGTGCGGATGCCCACCCGGCCGGAATGACGATGAGGTGAGGAGGCAGATGGTGGCCGATGCTCGGGTGATCCCCTTGCATGCCGTGGATCGCCGGACGCGGACGACGTCCGAGGCGGGTGCCGGACGGCCGGTCCAAGCGGTGCCCGATCTCGCTGCAGGCGACTCCGCTGCCGCAGCGGCGGCCGAATCGGTCGATGCCGAACAGGATGACTCGGCGACGACGCACCACGGCGCCGATGCGAGCGCCGAGCCGACCGACCCGGCGGATCGGTTGGCGGATGCCCTGGCCTTCTTCCAGCGCAGACTCAGCGGCGACTACCGGGTGGACGACTTCGGTTTCGACGCCGATCTGACCGACTCCGTGCTGCTGCCCACCCTGCGCCCGCTGTATGAGAAGTGGTTCCGGGTCGAGACCATCGGGATGGAGAACATCCCCACCGATGGCGGCGCACTGGTCGTGGCCAATCACTCCGGCACGGTGCCGCTGGACGCGTTGATGACGACGGTGGCGATCCACGACCACCATCCCGGCAGACGGCACCTGCGGATGCTGGGCGCCGATCTGGTGTTCCGGCTACCGGTCGTCGGTGCACTGGCCAGAAAGGCCGGGCACACCCTGGCGTGCAATCCGGATGCGGAGCGGTTGTTGCGGTCCGGGGAGATCGTCGGCGTGTGGCCGGAGGGCTTCAAGGGCATCGGGAAGCCGTTCCGGGACCGGTACAAGCTGCAGCGCTTCGGACGCGGCGGGTTCGTCTCGGCCGCCTTGCGCACCGGGGTGCCGATCGTGCCGTGCTCGATCGTCGGCGCGGAGGAGACCTATCCGCTGCTCGGCGACCTCAAGCCGCTCGCCCGGCTGCTGGGACTGCCCTATTTCCCGGTCACGCCGTTGTTCCCGTGGCTCGGTCCGCTGGGTGCGGTTCCGCTGCCGTCGAAGTGGTACATCGAGTTCGGCGAGCCGATCGAGACCGCCGACTATGCGCCCGACGCCTGCGAGGACCCGATGTTGGTCTTCAACCTGACCGATCAGGTGCGCGAGACCATCCAGCAGACTCTCTACAGCCTGCTGGCTCGGCGCGGCGGGGTGTTCGGCGGCTGAGAGCCGGTTGTATGCGTGCGCGAAAGGCCTGTGGTCGGCCGCGTCAGATGCGCGGACGTCGGCGGTAGCGCAGGCCCGCCGCCACCGCACCGGCCAGTGCGCCCGCGCCGAGGACCGAGTTCACGCCGATCCGGGCCGCTCGTCGGCCGGTACGGAAGTCGCGGATCTCCCAGCCCTGCCTGCGGGCGTGTTCGCGCAGGGTCTGGTCCGGGTTGACGGCCACCGCCGTGCCGACGGTGGTCAGCATCGGAATGTCGTTGGACGAGTCGGAGTAGGCACTGCATCGACGCAGGTGCAGTCCCTGCGCCGCGGCCAGCGCCCGTACGGCCTGCGCCTTGGCCTTGCCGTGCAGCAGATCGCCGACCAGCCTGCCGGTGTAGACGCCGTCCCGGCTCTCCGCCACGGTGCCCAGCGCGCCGGTGAGTCCCAGCCGTCGAGCGATCGTCTGCGCCAGTTCCACCGGGGTGGCGGTGACCAGCCAGACGCGTTGGCCCGCGTCCAGGTGCATCTGTGCGAGGGCCCGAGTGCCGTTCCAGATGCGGTCGGCCATCAGCTCGTCGTAGATCTCCTCGCTGAGCTGGAGGATGTCCTCGACCTTGCGGCCCGCGACGAAGGAGAGCGCCTGTTCGCGGCTGGCCTGCACGTCCTCGGGATTCTCCCGGCCGCCGACCCGGAACTTGACCTGTTGCCAGGCGAAGCCGAGCAGGTCGGAGGTGGTGAAGAACTTCCGGGCGGCCAATCCCCTGGCAAAGTGGAACATCGACGCGCCCATCATCATCGTGTTGTCCACGTCGAAGAAGGCGGCGGCGGTCAGGTCGGGGTGTTGTCGGAACTGCTCGCCTGCCTCGGGCGGCGGCGAGGTCGCGGCTGCCTTGGCCGATGCTTGGCCCGCCCGCGCGGCTCGCTCCTCCAGCTGTCGGCTGTTCTCGCGCTTCCGCCACAGTGGCACCGCAGCGCCTCCAGATCCAATGGTCCCTTCGCCTCGAATCGGACATCGAGGTAATGCGGCTCCTAGCCTAGCGATCGACTCGGGCCGCGATGCGTCCTCCTGCGTTCGATCGACATCGGTCTTTCGTCGCGGGAGGACTGTGATCATCGCAGGCGTGTGCGAAGAAGTCCCGCCAGCCGGCGTACCGCGCGTTGCTGGAGTGCGCGCACCGCCGCCTCGTTGCGACCGAGTCGATGGGCCGTCTCGGCGACGGAGAGCCCCTGGAGGAACCGAAGTCGGAGGCACTCCTGCTGGTCGGCGACCAGCCTACCGAGCTGCCCGGTCACCTCGATGAGGGTCAACCGGGCGATGACCTGTTGCTCCGGGTCCAGTGCCCAGTGCTGGGAGAGCAGGCGGGTGTTGGGGTCCTCGGTGGGCACTTCGAGCCGGTGACGGCTGGATTTGAGGTGGTCGAAGACGAGGTTCCTGGCGATGGTGACGAGCCAGGCTCCAGGATCGCGGCCCTGGTAGCGCAGGGTTCCGATGCGGCGCAGCGCCCGCAGAAAGGTTTCGCTGGTCAGATCTTCGGCGAGTCCGTGATCACCCGTGCGGTGCAAGGTGTAGCGGTGCACCAGGCCGGCGTATCGCCGGTAGAGCGCGGCGAATGCCACCGGGTCGCCGGTCTGGGCTGCGAGAACCAACTTCCACGCATCGGGTTCGGGCTCCGGCGCCACCCATACCTCCCGAAGCGAATGTTGCGTTGAGTAGCCATGCGAATGCACTTTGTGATCGACGTCTGGATTCTGGCGGTTTTCCGGTCGCCGCGTCCACTTCTGCCCGGCAAATCACCGGGTAGTCCTGCCGTGGCTCGACCTGCTACTCAACGTGACCGCCAATGGCGCACAGGATTGGTTGGACTTCCCAGTGTTGGACGCCCCACAATCAAGAGGACCCGGCGACGGGGGGCCCGCGTCACGAACTCGGTGGGCGTCTGCGTCGACAAGCAGCTTGAGTGGTGGAGGTCGGACGCTGTGAATGCGCCCGTCGTTGATCTTCGATCTTCCGAATCCGAGGCAGCCGAGCTGCTCGCGCTGGTCCGAGAGATCGGCAGACGCGAGCTGGCCCCGCACGCGGCCGCCGCCGAGGCCGAGGGGCGATTCCCTCGGGAGGCCTTCCGCACGCTGGGTGGTTCGGGCCTGCTGGGCCTGCCCTATCCCGAGGCCCACGGCGGTGGCGGCGTGAGCCAGGAGCTCTACCTGCAGGTCGTCGAGGAACTCTCGCGTCATTGGCTGGCCGTCGGGCTCGGCGTGAGCGTCCACACGCTGTCCTGCCACGGCCTCGCCGAGTTCGGCTCGCCCGAGCAGCAGGCGAAGTGGCTGCCGGAGATGCTCGGCGGCGACCAGCTCGGCGCCTACTGCCTCTCCGAGGCGCATGCAGGCTCCGACGCCGCTGCGCTGCGCACCCGCGCCGAGCTGCAGTCCGACGGCGACTACCTGATCACCGGCACCAAGGCGTGGATCACCCACGGCGGAGTCGCCGACTTCTACCTGGTCTTGGCGCGTACCGGGCAGGACGGGCCGAAGGGCATCAGCGCCTTCCTGGTTCGCGCGGAGGACGCGGGCATCTCGGCGGCGACCCCGGAACGCAAGATGGGTGCCCGGGCCTCCGTGACCGCCCAGGTCTCCTTCGACGGGGTGCGGGTGTCCCCGGATCGACTGGTCGGCGAGCTCGGCGGCGGGTTCGCCGTGGCGATGTCCGCGTTGGCCTGCGGTCGGCTGGGCATCGCCGCAGGCGCGGTCGGTGTCGCGCAGGCCGCACTGGACGTCGCCGTCGGCTATGCCAAGGAGCGCACCGCGTTCGGCCGGTCCATCGCCGAATTCCAAGGCGTGTCGTTCCTGCTGGCCGATGCCGCAGCCGGTATCGAGGCCGCCCGTCAGCTCTACCTCTACGCCGCGCGCCGGAAGGACAGCGGGCTGTCCTTCGCGACCGAGGCGGCGATGGCGAAGCTGGTGGCCACCGAGACCTGTATGCGGGTGACTACCGACATGGTTCAGGTGCTCGGCGGCGCCGGATACGTCGAGGATCACCCGGTCGAGCGTTATATGCGCGAGGCCAAGATGCTCCAGATCGTGGAGGGCACCAATCAGATCCAGCGATTGGTGATCGGGCGCGACCTGGTACAAGGGTGAGATGTCCACACACCGAGTGACCCTGCTGATCCGCGAGGCCTGTCACGCCTGCGATGCGGCCGAGGCCGACATCCGGCGGGTCTGCGACGACCTCGGGGTGCCGTGGTCGACCGTCGACGTCGACACCGACGTCGAACTGCGCGGCGAATACGGCGACCGGGTGCCGGTGATTCTGGTCGACGACGTCGAGCACGGTTTCTGGCGAGTGGAGGAGGATCGACTCCGGGCCGCCCTGGCAGGCTAGATCCTCTTCGGCTTTTTCCTGAGATCGGGTGAACCGATCGGGCTGCCGCGCCGAACATGGTGTTGTGGACCACGACAGTCATGAGAGTGCGGGCGGTGCCCCGGCCGACGGAGACGCTTCCCGCGATCTCGGCGGTGCAGCCCGGCGGACCGACACCCTGTCGCCGGGCGAACCGATTCGGGGCGGACTCGCGGTGCTGATCGCCTTGGTGGCAGCTGCCGCCGCGTTGGCTGTCGGACACCTGATCGCCGGTCTCGTCGATCCGAGTTCGTCGCCGTTCCTCGCGGTGGGCAACACGGCGATCGACCTGACGCCCGCGCCGGTCAAGGACTTCGCCATCGCCACCTTCGGGACGGCGGACAAGCTCGCGCTGCTCATCGGCATGGCCTTGGTGATCACGGCCTTCGCCGCGATCGTCGGCCTGCTGTCGCGACGCAGCGCTGTCGTCGGAATGTCGGCGATCGCTTTGTTCGGCGTGCTGGGAATCGCGGCGGTGCTGGCGCGGCCGGACTTCGGGCCGCTCTCCATGCTGGCTCCCGTCGCCAGCCTGGTCGCGGGGGTCGTGGCGTTCCGCCTGCTGCACCGGATGGCTGCCGCAGCGGCGGAGTCGGAGGTGCGGACAGCGCCGGGCGAGCAGGCGAGTGGCCCGGACCGGCGCACGGTGTTGATCTCCACCGGCGCGGTGGCACTCGGCGCGGGGGCGGCCGGGTTGGGCGGTCAGGCGTTGGCGGGCAGCGTGGACCCGGCGGCACAGCGGGCCGAGATCGGCGAACTCGTTCCCGCCCAGGCCACGCCGGACCTTCCTGCGGGTGCGGACTTCGCCAAGGTCGGCACCCCGACGTTCATCACCCCGAACGAGGACTTCTACCGCATCGACACCGCGTTGCGGGTGCCGAGGATCCGCGTCGAGGACTGGCGGCTGCGTATCCACGGCATGGTGGATCGGGAATTGAATCTGACTTTCGATGATCTCCGCAACCGACCGCTGGTGGAGAAGCCGGTCACCCTGACCTGCGTGTCCAACGAGGTCGGCGGGGATCTGGTGTCCACCTCGAATTTCATCGGGGTGCCGCTGTCGGAGATTCTGGCCGAGGCGGGAGTGCGAGCAGGCGCCGAGCAGCTGTTCAGCACCAGCGCGGATGGTTGGACGGCGGGCACCCCGATCGAGGCCCTGCAGGAGGTGGAGCGGGGTGCGTTGCTCGCCATCGGGATGAACGGCGAGCCGCTGCCCGCCGAGCACGGGTTCCCGGTGCGCATGGTGGTGCCCGGCCTGTATGGATACGTCTCGGCGACCAAGTGGCTGGTCGATGCGGAGGTGACCACCTTCGATCGCACCGCGTACTGGGAGGACCGAGGCTGGTCCAGGTTCGGCCCGATCAAGACGATGTCGCGGATCGATCGACCGACCGCGTTCGAACGGGTGTCCGCCGGTCGGTTGACCGCGGCGGGGATCGCCTGGGCCCAACACACCGGTATCGACCGCGTAGAGGTGCGGCTGGACGGCGGGCAGTGGCAGGAGGCGCAGCTGTCCACCGAGGTCAACGACCAGTCCTGGCGGATGTGGCGTATCGAATTGGAGGTGCCGTCGGGAAGTCGGCAACTCGAGTGCCGGGCTACGGACCGGAGTGGTTACACCCAGACGGAGGAACGCGTCAGCCCGGTTCCGGATGGCGCCACCGGCTGGCATTCGGTGTTGTTCACGGCTAACGGCTGACGGGGTCCATCGAAAACCAGCGCACACAGATTTTCCTTCAAAAAATTTCATCGCGGGCCGAACCGATAGATCGATTGCGTCGAACCACTAGCGCAAGTGATTCATCGGTGTTGGCTCGCAAGGAGTGATCAGTAGTGCGCACGACCCGGAAAAGCATGTTCGTCGGCGTGATGGCGGCCATGGCCTTCGCCTTGTCCGCATGCGGGGACGACGGGGGAGCGGGTGAGTCCGAGGAGATGGGGCCCGGCGAGATGTCCTCGGAGATGGATTCCACCGAGATGGACGATTCGGACATGGGCGGCTCGGACATGGGTGAGTCCGAGATGGGGTCCGAGGACATGGGTGGCTCCGATATGGACGGCTCCGGCATGGAATCGGACATGAACGGCTCGGACATGGAAGCGGAGGACATGGGGGCCGAAGACATGGGAGGCGAGGACATGGGTGCCGAGGAGATGGACTCCGAGTCGGAGTCGACCGTCGGCATGGGTGCAGTCCCCGGCATCGTGCCTAGTTCGGTGAGCCACGCTGGCTCGGTGGTTCTCCTCGACGACGGCTTCGTGAGCGGGCTGCTGACGACCCGCTGATCTCCACCGCGCTTCGAGGCCGTCGATCCGTGCCGCGTTGCTTGCGGCCGAATGGGGCCCCGAACCCATTCGCTGGGCGTAACGCGGATTACCGGGGTCGACGGCCCCGATCTATTCGAGGACGTGTCTCGTTGGGGCAGTCATGTCCTATCGACCGATATCGCCGACGCCGGAAATCGAATTCGGCGGCCTGCCGGGCGCGCCTCGCGGATGCGCCCGATAGGTGGCCCAGCTTGTTGATCTCGAATCGCCCGGTTTTGGAAATTTATTGCGAAATGAGTGAACCGGATGGAACGCCGTGTCGAACACCGGACGAAAGCAGCTAACGGCGGACATCACAGGGAGTGATCCACCATGGGAAGTACCAGGAATCGTGTTCTCGTCGGCGTATTGGCGGCATTGGCACTGACCATCACGGCATGTAGCAGCGGCGAGGAGGCGACCGACGGAGGCGGTGCCTCCGAGCAGACCGAGACCACGGAGGACATGGGCTCCGAGGACATGGGCTCGGAGGACATGGATTCGGACATGGGGTCCGAGGCGGGAGCCGGCGTGACCACCCCGGAGGACACCTTCGGCCCGGCCTGCGCCGACCTGCCCCAGGGCGACGAGCCCGGCTCGTTGGACTCGATGGGGCCGCAGCCGGTCGCCGACGCGGCGGGCACCAACCCGGTGCTGACCCAGCTCGTCACCGCCGTCGGCGCAGTTCCGGGGCTTGGTGACACGTTGAACGGCGCCGAGGCGCTCACGGTCTTCGCGCCCGCCGACGCCGCCTTCGAGGAGTTGGGCGAGGAGGCCTTCAACGAGTTGGCGGCCGACCCGGAGGCGCTCGGCGAGATCCTGAGCTACCACGTGGTCGGGGAGCGGATGGACGCCGACGGCATCGCCGAGGCGGGCACGCTGCCGACCCTGCAGGGCGGTGAACTGACCATCGAGGGCGAGGGTGAGGACCTGACCGTCAATGGTGCGGCGGTCGCCTGCGGCAACATCCCCACCGCGAACGCCACGGTATTCGTCATCGACACCGTGCTCACGCCGGAGAGCTGAGTAGGCGGCCGAGCGGACGCAGTCGAATTGTTGTTTCCGCGCTTTAGATGATGACCATGGGCCGTTGATCGCCCTATTTCGATACGCCGCGTCACCGATGAGACGATCTTCGGTGACGCGGCGTTCTGTCGTGGTCCCGAGACGCTCGTTGTTCACTTCTGCAACTTTGTGCATCTCTTCACAAGCGGTTACCGTGTAGTTGTCACGACGGCGCAGCGGCCAACTTGTCCACGATGAGACGGCGGTCGCGCGACGTCAGACCGCAAAGGCGAGGAGAGTCAGCGTGGCAGCGCAGCGGGATGCGGGTGATGGCTTCACCACGGACACCGCCGCGCCGGGCGTGACCTCTGTCGAGACCTCGGTGGTCCGGGAACGGGCCAGGGCGATTCCCGAGGCGGCGGTGGCGCGACTGGCGGTGTATCTGCGGGTTCTCTCGGATCTGTCCCGCGATGGAGTGACGAAGATCTCTAGTGAAGAGCTTTCCGTGGCGACCGGGGTCAACTCGGCGAAGCTTCGGAAGGACCTCTCCTACATCGGCTCCTACGGGACCAGGGGCGTCGGCTACGACGTCGACGTGTTGGTCGGCCAGATCGAGCGCACTCTCGGGCTCACCCGACAACACAGTGTGGCCGTGGTCGGCATTGGAAATCTGGGGCATGCACTGGCGAATTACGGCGGATTCCCCGGTCGTGGATTCCCGGTGGCGGCGCTGTTCGACGTCGATCCGGACTTGATGGGCGTTCCGGTCGGCGGCATGCCGGTGCACCACGTGAGCGACATCAGGCGGATTTGTGCCGAGCTCGAAGTAACCATCGGAGTGATCGCGACGCCCGCTCAAGGGGCCCAGAACGTCTGCGACAGTTTGGTTCAGGGCGGCGTGCGGTGCATTCTGAACTTCGCACCCGTCGTTCTCCAGGTTCCGGACTATGTCGAGGTGCGCAAAGTCGACCTAGCTGTGGAGTTGCAGATCTTGTCCTTCCATGTGGCCAGGCGGGCGGATCAGGAACAGGACGCCGTGCTGTCGAAAGCGGCGCAGGGCTCCGATTCCGTACCGACGCCCGGCGCCGAGGCAGGCCGTACCGGTGGGGTGGCGGCGGTGATCCCGCGATGAGTGTGCTCGCCATCGGGATGTCGCATCGCAGCGCCCCGTTGACGCTCCTCGAACGTGCTGTCGTCGCCGCACCGGACACTCCCAAACTGCTCGATGAGCTGCTGCGCTGCCCCAGCGTCGACGAGGTCGGCCTGCTCTCGACCTGCAACCGCGTCGAGGTCTACGCGGTCGTGGAGTCCTTCCACAGCGCCGTCGAGGAGATCACCGGCGTGCTGTCCCGCCACGCCGGGGTGGACGGCACCGAGCTGACCGACGGCATGTACGTGCACTACGCGGCGGCCGCTGTGGAACACCTGTTCACCGTTGCATCCGGCCTCGACTCGATGGTCGTCGGCGAGGAGCAGATCCTCGGCCAACTGCGCAACGCCTACACCTCGGCGGAGACGGCCAAGACCGTCGGCAAGACCCTGCACGAACTGCTGCAACAGGCATTGCGAGTCGGAAAGCGGGCGCACTCGGAGACCGAGATCGGTGCGGAGGGGGCCTCGGTGGTCTCCGAGGCGCTGTCGGACGCCACCGAGTTGCTCGGCACGCTGACCGGGCGACGCGCCCTGGTGGTCGGCGCCGGTTCGATGGGCGGCCTCGCCGCCGCGCACCTGCGTCGGGCCGGGATCGCCGAGATCGTCGTCGCCAATCGGACTGCGGACAACGGGGCCCGGCTCGCCGAGATCACCTCGGAGGCGGGCACCCCGGCACGTTCGGTCGGACTGGCCGGTCTCGCCGACGAACTGGCCGAGGCCGACGTCGCCATCGTGTGCACCGGTTCGCTGGCGACCGTCGTCGACGTGGCGACCGTGCGCGCCGCCCTGGCCAGGCGGACCTCCGACGGACCGCTGGTGTTCTGCGACCTCGGCCTGCCGCGCGACGTCGACGCCGAGGTCGGCGAGCTCGCGGGCGTCGCGATCGTCGACCTGGAGACGCTGCGCGGCGCGGTGCGCGGCAGCGTGGACGGCGGTGCCTTCGGCGCGGTCAACGCACTGATCACGGCCGAGGTCGAGCACTACTTCGCCGCTCAGCGATCCGCCTCGGTGACGCCGACGGTCACGGCCCTGCGCAAGCGAGCGGCCGAGGTCGTCGACGCGGAACTCCTGCGGCTGGACTCCCGCCTGCCCGACCTGGACGCCGGGGTGCGCAGCGAGCTGAGCCGCACCGTGCGGCGCGTGGTCGACAAGCTCCTGCACACGCCCACCGTCCGGGTGAAGCAGCTCGCGGGCAGCACGCCGGGCGCGGGCTACGCGGACGCGCTGCGCGAACTCTTCAACCTGGACCAGCAGCTGCCAGGTGCGGTGAGCGGCCTCAAGGCGGGCACGACCGCCGACGCCGCCGAGCCGGTGTCGGGCACGGCCACGCCGCTCGACGAGACCCGCCCGGCGGCGCCATCGGGAACACCGACCGCCTCGGCGGTCGTGACCGACGTGCCGACCGCTGCGCAGGGTGAGACCCCCATGGTGACTGGGCTGGTGACCGGGATGCCCGGTTCCGCCGAGTCCACCGAACAACGAGGACACGGCGAGGGCACCGCCGCCCAGCATCGGCGGCAGCGCCCCGGCCTGGATGGTGAGCAACGGTGAACCGCAGGATCCGTATCGGAACCAGGGGCAGCAGGCTGGCCCTGGCCCAGACCGGCTGGGTCGCCGATCAGTTGCGTGCGGCGGGTGCCGACGTCGAACTGGTCACGATCAGCACCCCCGGCGACCGCTCCATGGCGCCGATCGCCGAGATCGGTGTCGGCGTCTTCACCTCCGCGCTGCGTTCGGCACTGCACGAAGACAAGATCGACGTGGCAGTGCACTCCCTCAAAGACCTGCCCACCACACCCGACCCCGGCCTGTCGCTGGCTGCGGTGCCCCGGCGGGAGGACCCGCGCGACGCGCTGGTCGCCCGCGACGGCCTGCGCCTCGCCCAGCTGCCGCCGGGATCGACGGTGGGCACCGGCTCCCCGCGGCGGGCCACCCAACTCGAGGCCCTGGGTCTCGGGCTAGAGGTGCGTCCGCTGCGCGGCAACGTGGACACCCGACTGCGCAAGGTCGCCGACGGCGAGCTTGACGCAATCGTGGTTGCCCGCGCCGGGTTGGCCCGCCTGGGCCTACTCGACGTCATCACCGAATCGCTCGATCCACTGCAAATGCTGTCCGCGCCCGCGCAGGGTGCGCTTGCCGTGGAGTGCCGCGTCGACGACGTGGACGCCGAGCACCTGATCCAGTCCACTTTGGACGACCCGGCCAGTCGTGCCGCGGTGACCGCCGAGCGCGCCCTGCTGGCCGCGCTGGAGGCTGGTTGCAGCGCGCCCGTCGGTGCACTGGCCGAGGTGGTGGAGGACCTCGACGACGAGGGGCGCGTAGTGCTGCGTCTGTCGTTGCGGGGAATCGCGGCTACACCGCACAACGATGTGCTGCGAGCCTCCGCCATCGCCGAGACGACAGCCGCAGAGCAGCTCGGCCGTGATGTGGCCGCAGAGCTGTTGGATCTCGGGGCCGCCGTCCTCAGCGGCCCCGAGCAGTAAGGGAGTGGGGAGTGCCCTGATGACCCGTGCACGCAAGATCCCCGGACGTATCGCCTTCGTGGGCACTGGCCCCGGAGACGCGGGACTCCTCACCGTCCGGGCTAAGGAAGTATTGAAGTCGGCCTCTCTGGTGGTCACCGATCCCGACGTGCCCGCAGAGGCGGCCGCGTTGGTGTCGGAGGACACCGAGGTGCGGCCCGCCGTCGGCGACCCCGGCGACGTGGCCAAGGACATGGTCGCCGAGGCCAAGAACGGGCGTTCGGTCGTCCGGCTCGTCTCGGGCGACCCGTTCACCGCGGACGCGGTGGTTCGGGAGGCCCAGGCGGTCTCGCGCACCACGATCGCCTTCGACGTGGTCCCCGGTGTCGCGGGCGCCACGGCGGTGCCCGCCTACGCGGGGGTGGCGCTCGGCGCGGTGCACACCGAGGCCGACGTCCGAGGGACGATGGACTGGGCCGCGCTCGCCGCCGCGCCGGGAACGCTGGTGCTGCATGCATCGGGCAGTCACCTGGCCGAGGCGGCGTCGTCGCTGGTGGAACACGGCCTCGCGCCGCAGACCCCGGTGGCGGTGACGGCGGACGGCACCACGTTCACCCAGCGCACCATCGACACGACGCTGGCCTCGCTCGCCTCGGTGGCGGGCGATCTGCTCGGCCCGCTGGTGATCACCGTCGGCGCTGCGGTCAGCGGTAGACAGAAGCTCTCGTGGTGGGAGTCGCGAGCGCTGTACGGCTGGCGTGTCCTGGTGCCGCGCACCAAGGACCAGGCGGGCGCGATGAGCGACCGGCTGCGGGCCCACGGCGCGATCCCCGTCGAGGTACCGACGATCTCCGTCGAGCCGCCCCGGAGCCCCGCCCAGATGGAACGGGCGGTCAAGGGACTCGTCGACGGCCGTTACCAGTGGGTGGTGTTCACCTCCACCAACGCGGTTCGCGCGGTGTGGGAGAAGTTCCGCGAGTTCGGGTTGGACGCCAGGGCGTTCTCCGGCGTGAAGATCGCCTGCGTCGGCGAATCCACCGCCGACAAGGTCCGGTCGTTCGGAATAATCCCTGAACTGGTGCCTTCGGGCGAGCAGTCCAGCGAGGGTCTGCTGGCGGACTTCCCGCCCTACGACGACATCCTCGACCCGGTCGATCGGGTGTTGTTGCCCAGGGCCGACATCGCCACCGAGACGCTGGCGGCGGGTCTGCGCGACCGGGGCTGGGAGATCGACGACGTCACCGCGTACCGGACCGTTCGGGCGGCCCCGCCGCCCGCCGACACCCGCGAGATGATCAAGACGGGTGGCTTCGACGCGGTGTGCTTCACCTCGTCGTCGACCGTGCGCAACCTGGTCGGTATCGCGGGCAAGCCGCACTCGCGGACCCTGGTGGCGTGCATCGGACCGGCCACGGCCGAGACGGCCACCGAGTTCGGTCTGCGCGTCGACGTGCAGCCGGAGGTCGCACAGGTCTCCTCGCTGGTGGACGCGCTGGCCTCGCACGCGGCGCGACTGCGTTCCGAGGGTGCGTTGCCGCCCCCGCGTAAGGCGAAGCGGGCACGCCGCTGACCTCGACGGTCACCGTGAACCGGCTATGACGAACGGACTGTTCGGCTCCAGAGAGATGATGGGGTCGAACAGTCCGTTCGTTCGTTGTGCGGGGTCTCGGCGCGGCCGGACTCGGCCGCCCGTCGTCGTGGCGAAGGCGGACCCCGACCCAGAGCTCGTGAAGGAGTCGACATGTTCCCGCTGCATCGTCCCCGGCGGCTTCGGCGTACCCCGGCCGTGCGCAGACTGGTCGCGGAGACGAGCGTGGAGCCCCGACAGCTCGTGCTGCCGATGTTCGTCAAGGAGGGCGTGAGCGCCCCGGTGCCCATCGCGTCGATGCCCGGGGTCGTCCAACACGACCTGGACTCCCTGCGTCGGGCCTCGGTGGCCGCCGTGGAGGCGGGGGTCGGCGGGCTGATGCTCTTCGGCGTGCCGACCACCAGGGACGCCACCGGTTCGGCGGGCACCGATCCGGCGGGGATCCTCAACCGGGCCCTGGCCGCGGTGGTCGAGGAGGTCGGGGATTCGACCGTGGTGATGTCGGATTGCTGTCTCGACGAGTTCACCGACCACGGCCACTGCGGATTGCTGGCCGAGGACGGCAGCGTGGACAACGACGCCACCCTGACCGCCTATCAGGACCTGGCGGTCGCGCAGGCTCGCGCGGGCGCCCATGTCGTCGGCCCGAGCGGCATGATGGACGGGCAGGTCGCGGCGATCCGGATGGCGTTGGACGAGGCGGATCTCGCCGACACCGCGATCCTGGCCTATTCGGCCAAGTACACCTCGGCCTTCTACGGACCGTTCCGCGACGCCGTGGAATCGCAGCTCTCCGGGGATCGGCGGACCTATCAGCAGGATCCGGCCAACGGTCGGGAGGCACTGCGCGAGGTGATGCTGGATCTCGCCGAGGGCGCCGACGCGGTGATGATCAAGCCCGCGATGGCCTATCTGGACATCGTCCGCCAGGTGGCCGACGTCTCGGAGGTCCCGGTGGCGGCCTACCAGATCTCGGGGGAGTACTCGATGATCGAGGCGGCCGCCGCGAACGGCTGGTTGGAGCGCCGCGCGGCCGTGCTGGAGACCCTGACCTCGATTCGCCGGGCCGGGGCGGACATCGTGCTCACCTATTGGGCCGCCGAGGCTGCCCGCTGGTTGCGCGAGGGCTGAGCGGGAACCGGCCCGCTCACTGCCCGACTCCGTGGCCGGACCGTCTGGGGCGTCCGGGCCGTCCGGGGTGGCGATCCATCGGCTCGACATGCTCGCCGGCCACTCGATCGAGCGATATGTTGGGCCCATGATCGCCCCGGAGGACCCGGAGTCCGCTCCGTCGGCAGCACGGCGGGCCGCTGCCGCAGTGCCCACCGCCGAGCCTGCTGCGGACCCGGCTCCGGCGGCGCAGACGGCGACCGAGGTCGACGTCGATGCTGCTCCGAAGGCCCGGGGCCGGGACGAATCAGTCGAGGCCGAGGCTGGGTCTGGCGCCGAGCTCACGCCCGAGGCGGAGTCCACCGTGGACTCCGTGCCCGCCGAGGATCAGCGGGCAGGGGGATCGCTCGCCGCCACCGAGGCAGCCGACTCGCAGCTGACGAACACCGAGTCCGAGCCCGCCGAATCGGCCGCTACCTCCGTCGAGACCGACCGATCGACGCCGGCCACGACCGAGCGGCGGGCCGTGGACGAGGACGAGGATTTCGATGATGAGGACTTCGAGTCCGAGCCTGCGTTGAAGCCCGGCGAGGTGCCCATCGAGGTGACGGTCGCCGCCGGGCTGATGGGGGTCGTGGTCGTCCTTCAGCTGCTCGTTCCGATACAGACCCTGCTTGCGGGGGTGCCCGCCGATCGTTGGGGCGTGGTCGCATTGACCCTCTTCCAGTGGTTCGGTTTCCTCGCGGCCTACCTGTTCTTCGGTTACTCGGCCTATCGAGGCGAGCACTGGGCCAGGATCGTGCTGCTGGTCTTCGCCGTCGTCGTCGTGTTGGGCTTCCTCGCTGACAGCGACGAGCGAGTGTTCGGGATGGCCGCGATCATGCACACCTCGGCGGTGATCATGCTGTTCCTGCCGGGCGCTCGACGCTACTTCCGTGTGGTGCGTAGCTGATCCGCCCCGACGCGGATCGCATCGACGACTGCGCGGCGACGGCGGCACGCCGTTATCGGCCGGTAACGCCGGGTCGGTGGACACGGCAAGACACGGGCTTCTAACGTTCGGTTGTGTCCACACCCAATGATCCGGATCGTCCTGGTTCGCACGAGTCGATCCCCGCCGTGCCGTCCTATCCCACCTCGTCGGCATCCGACCCCGCAGAGCAAGCGGCGATCGTGCCCAAGGAGGTCCGGATCTCGTTCTGGATCTGGGTCGGCACGGCCGTGTTGATGCTCGCCTCGGTGTTCTCGCTGCTCGACGACCGCGAGCGCGTCACGTCTCAGACGCTCGAGCAGATGGGCGGCGAACTCAGCAGGGAGGAAGCCGAGCAGGTCGTCTCGATGGCCTTCACCATGATCTTCGTCATGTACGGCATCGTGGCGCTGCTGTTCCTGCTCTTCGCGTTCAAGGCGAAGGCGGGTCGGAACTGGGCGCGGATCGCGCTGACCGTGGTGGCGGCCCTCAATCTCATGGCCTTCCTCGGCCCGAACTCGACCCACGTGCTCAGCGTGGTGTCCGTCCTCGTCTCCGGTGTGGCGGTGGCCCTGTTGTGGATGCCGAACTCCCGGGAGTACTTCGCTCAGGCCAAACGGCGGCCCTAGCGCCGGAAGCCACGATGGCCACGGCGACGTTTCGTTCTGTCCATTTCGGTAGACGTGCCCGGGCGGACTTCATACCCTGAGCCGCGTGAGCACACCATATGGTCAGGGTCCCCCTTCGGGTGAACAGGGCGGTTACCCGTCGCAGGGCGGTTACCCGTCGGGCGGTTATCCGTCGCAGGGCGGTTATCCGCAGGCCCCGCCGCCAGCGCAGCAGGGGTACGGCGCTCCGGCACCGGGCCCGTACGGCGCGTACCCGGGATCGGGTCCGCAGGGCCCGGCCGGATACCCCGGTGGCATGCCGCAGGCGCAGGGCATGCCCCGTGGCGGTGCGAACCGGCCGCCCAGCGTCGAGGCCGCGTTCTGGCTGTTCTTGGCCAACTCGGTGCTCGGTCTGCTCAGCGCGATCCTGACCTTCGTCTCGGTCGACTCGCTGTTGGCCACGCAGCCCGGTTATACCGAGGTGCTGACCGAGGGTGGATCGGCGCCCGCAGACTTCATCCGGGGCACCTTGATCACTGCGGCGTCGATCGCCTTGGTCTTCCAGGCGATCTTCCTGATCTTCGTCTTCATGATGCGCAACGGCCGGAACTGGGCTCGAATCCTGCTCACCGTGCTGGCGGTGTTGGGATTGGTGACCAGCATCGGCAACCTGGACTCGATCGGCCTGCAATTCGAGGCGGGCGGCATCGCCGCCGTCATCGGGATCATCGCGATCCTCGGTTTGCTCCTGCCCATCGGCGCCACCATCACGATGTACCTGCCGCCGTCGAACAACTACTTCAAGTACAACTGAACGATGCCAGCCGAACCTGCCGTGGTGGTGCCACCCAAGGTGATCCGCACCACCGTCGCGATGTGGTACGCACTCGCGACCTTTCTCACGTTGCATGCCCTGTTCCTATGGCTGCGCCCGGAGGGAATCGCCGAGCAACTCGAGTCGCGTGCGGATGTCACCGCCCGGGAGGCCGCGGATTACGCGGCCGACCTCGTGCTGGAGAACCTGTTGGTGACACTGTTCTTCGGTGTCATGTACTGCGTGTTCGCCTACCTCGTCGGTCGGCGGCGTCGTTGGCCGAGGATCGCCCTGACCGTGGTCGGAGCGGTCCAGTTGTTCTTGCAGCTCAGCGCGGGATTCAGTCCGGTCGGCATCGTGGTCCTGCTGTTGGTTCTCGGCGGGTTGATCGGTCTGTGGCTGCCGTCGGCCTCCCGCTGGCTGGCAGGCCACGATCCCGTCGCTGCTTGAGGCGGGTGGCGCGACACACATGGCACACTCTTCGGTCATGGCAGCTGCGCACGCACCGAACACGGTTGGTGAACCCTCGGTAAGGGCCTACCGACTTCATCAACCGCGTCGCGCGCTGCTCGCCGCCGCCGAACTGCTCCTCGCGATCGCGCTGGCCGTGCTGGCGGTGTGGCTCTGGCGAACCGGGGTCGTGACCGACACCCTGCCCGCGCCTGCGGGCCAGGAGCCTCGGGAGGTGTCGCGCTACCTGGGGAACCGGCTGGCGTTGTCGGCGGGATCGGGCTGTCTCGCGGGCGTCCTGCTCTTGGACGCGATTCGGCAGTGGATATTGGGAACCCGGGTCGACAGCGGGATCGAGCCGGAGTACGGGCCCGTCGCACCCGGTCGACCGAACTGACCACACCGACCTCGGTGGCGGCTCACGACATCCCATAGGCATGCCGCCGACCCGCCGACAGCACCCGGATAGGGCACTTGCGAGACTGGTCGGGTGACCCAGGTGCCCGATTCTTCGACGCCCACGCAGCCGGTGGCCCGCTCGCAGGCCCTGTTCGACCGCGCGAACGGGGTGACTCCCGGCGGGGTGAACTCCCCGGTCAGGGCTTTCCACTCGGTCGGCGGTTCGCCGCGTTTCATGGTGCGAGGCGAGGGCGCCTACCTGTGGGACGCCGATGACAACCGCTATGTCGACCTGGTCAGCTCCTGGGGGCCGATGATCCTCGGCCACGCGCACCCGAGGGTGGTCGAAGCGGTGCGCTCGGCGGCGTCGGCGGGGCTGTCCTTCGGAACTCCCACCGAGGGCGAGATCCTGCTCGCCGAGGAGATCATTCAGCGCGTCGAACCGGTACAGCAGGTACGACTGGTCAATTCGGGTACCGAGGCGACGATGAGCGCCATCCGCCTCGCCAGGGGCGTCACCGGCCGCAACAAGATCGTCAAGTTCGCGGGTTGCTACCACGGCCACGTCGATGCACTGCTGGCCGCAGCGGGATCCGGACTGGCCACCCTCGGTATCTCCGCCACCCCCGGTGTCTCGGCGGAACAGATCGCCGACACCATCGTGTTGCCCTACAACGACATCCCGGCTCTGCATGCGGTGTTCGCCGAACACGGCCCCGACATCGCCTGCGTGATCACCGAGGCCGCCGCCGGGAACATGGGCGCGGTCGCGCCGCTGCCCGGTTTCAACGCGGAACTGCGCGCGCTCAGCCACGCCTCCGGCGCGCTGCTGATCATGGACGAGGTGATGACCGGATTCCGGGTCTCCTCGGCGGGTTGGTACGGGATCGACGGCGTGGCAGGCGACCTCTACACCTTCGGCAAGGTCATGTCCGGCGGGCTGCCCGCCGCCGCGTTCGGCGGTCGCGCCGACATCATGTCGGCCCTGGCTCCGGTCGGGCCCGTCTACCAGGCGGGAACCCTGTCCGGGAACCCCGTCGCGGTGGCCGCAGGCCTGGCGACCCTGCAGGCCGCCGACACCGAGGTCTATCGCAAGCTCGACGCCAACGCCCGCCGACTCGGCGAGCTGTTCGGCGCGGCACTGACCACGGCCGGTGTGCCGCACCAGGTCGCCTTCGCGGGCAACCTCGTGAGCGTGTTCTTCGCGGACTCCCCGGTGCACGACTTCGCGGGCGCGCAGGCCGCCGAGACCTGGCGCTTCCCGGCGTTCTTCCGCGAGCTGTTGGCGGCGGGTGTGTACGCCCCGCCGAGCGCCTTCGAGGCGTTCTTCGTCTCTGCCGCCCTCGACGATGCGGCCTTCGAGATCATCGAGGCCGCCTTGCCCGCCGCCGCGACCGCGGCGGCGCAGGCCCGACCGGAGGGAGACCGGTGAGCACCCGCACCGTCGTTCATCTGCTTCGCCACGGCGAAGTGCACAACCCCGACAAGATCCTCTACGGGCGGCTGCCGGGATTCCGACTCTCCGAGCGTGGCGAGCGGCAGGCCGAGCTGGTCGCCGAGTTCCTGGCGGACAACGACATCACCCACGTGGTGACCTCGCCGTTGGAACGGGCCAGACAGACCGCCCTTCCGCTGCTCGCGACGCACGATCTGACCCCGGCGATCGACGACCGGCTGATCGAGTCGGACAACCACTTCGAGGGACAGCGGGTCTCCGTCGGCGACGGTGCCCTGCGTTCGCCCGCCAACTGGCCGAAGTTGCGCAATCCCTTCCGGCCCTCCTGGGGCGAGCCGTATCTGAAGATCGCGCACCGGATGCTCGGCGCCGTGCACCGGGCCAGGGCCGCAGCCGAGGGCCACGAGGCGGTCTGCGTCTCGCATCAGCTGCCGGTATGGACGCTGCGTCGATTCCTGCAGGGCGACCGGCTCTGGCACGACCC
The DNA here is from genome assembly GCF_014203365.1 of Actinoalloteichus hymeniacidonis. Classification (NCBI taxonomy): domain Bacteria; kingdom Bacillati; phylum Actinomycetota; class Actinomycetes; order Pseudonocardiales; family Pseudonocardiaceae; genus Actinoalloteichus; species Actinoalloteichus hymeniacidonis. The sequence continues at coordinate 5,819,128 of NZ_JACHIS010000001.1, read as the reverse complement.
GAGGCAACGCCAGTGCGGCCTCGCCTCGTTGACCAGCCTGGAGTTCGAGGCCGAGCGGCTGGTCCGCATCTCCTACCAGGAGCCCGCCGGGCCGTCCGGAAGCCAGGTTCCCGGCGCATGATCAGGCGATCGCGGCTCGTCGGTCTGCTCGGGGTGGCGCTGTTGACGTTGAGCGCGTGCACCGGCCTCGAGCAGACCGACGACGTCCCCGGGTCCGGGCGCTATCAGTTCGTCGCTCCCGGCGGCGAGACCCGAATCCGCTACGACGAAGCGGAGCGGCAGGTCGCCCCGGAGATCAGTGGCGACGATCTGATGAACGAGGGCGAACCGATCGGCGTCTCGGATTTCGAGGGCGACGTGGTGGTGCTCAATATCTGGGGATCATGGTGCGGTCCTTGCAGACTCGAAGCCGAACACCTGCAATACGTGTATGAAGAGACCGCCGAAGACGGCGTGGCGTTCCTCGGAATCAATGTCAGAGATCATGTACGCTCGGCGCCGATGGACTTCACGTCCAATCTCGGCATCACCTACCCGTCGATTTACGATCCCGCCGGGCGATCACTACTCGGAATGCGTGGATATCCGCGTAGTGCGGTGCCGTCGACCATCATTCTCGACCGGCAGCACCGCGTGGCCGCGGTGTTCTTGGCCGAGGTACTGACCGAGGACCTGCTGCCGGTGGTCGAGGAGATCGCCGCCGAACAGTGACGCCATGGAAGAGATCGATTGCGTATTGCGGGAAATCGAGGGTGATTCGCTTTACCGAGTGCCTTCGCGGTGGTCGGCGGCTCGCCTGATCAGCGGGAACCCGTTATCGGCTCCCGCTAGGGTCTTCTTTCCAGACTGAGCTGTTGCTCGATCGACGGAGTGGGCTCGCCGACACCGATTCGTGCGGTGCGGTGAGCGCCCACCCGGAACCTCGGGTCGGGCCTGCCGTTCCCGGTTTTCGGAACCGACTGCCTGTCCGGGTCGGCGAGCATGATGATGCGATGGCTCGGGACCGGCCCGGGGTGGGCCCGGTTGCCGGACCGTGGCCCGATGGTGGATCGAACCGTGTTGATCGACCGGGATGTGGCTGCCGAGGGGGGAAGGTCGGCGGCATTCCGGCTTGGTGATCTGTGTCTGTTGGGATGAGCGGTGTTCGGGCTGCCGGACTGCTGTGGTCTGCGCAGTCGCATGGGACGATGGCAACACCTGTTGTGGTCGGGGCCGTCTCGCGTGACGGTCCGGATGGGGCCGGGAGTGTCGGGCGGTTGGATCGGAGTCCGGATCCGAGTCGCGGTGCAATGATGTCCGAGTTTGGCGACCACACCGGTCGGGGCGGATTCTCTCAGTCCTCGGTGGACCTCCTCCCAGCTTTCTCGTTGTGGCCCGAATAGCACCGACCCGGGGGAGTCGTCCGTGGTGCGTATCGACGAGTCGAGAGCTGTCATGGTTGTTCGTCCTCGGTGGGGAGATGAATTGCGACGAGCAGGTAGCGGGTGCGCATTCCCCGCTGTGCGCAATCTTGGTGGCCCCTGACGGTCCGAGAAAATGGCTGCGGACGATCACAACACGATTGAGTGGTCGTAGAACCACGGTCGGTCGAACACGATCGCGTAGCGCTGTCCGACCGACCTCACCTGAACGGGGGTCGGTGGCCCCTCTGCCGGGCGTTGTGGCTGCTGATGCCTTCGCCCGACCCAGCTTGAGACCTCAGAAGGGCAGCAGGTCCATGAACCAGTCGCCGATGCCCTGGAACCAATCACCGACGCTCCAGAACATGTCGGTGAAGAAGCCGGGGATCGCGCTGAGCGCATCGAAACTGAAGAAGACGATGACGCCGATCGCCAACACCGTGATGAGTAAACAGCCCCACAACGCCTTGAAGGGCCACAGCAACGCCGAGAGGATGCCCTTCAACAGTGCACCCACGGCGGTGAACGGCGCCAGCAGGATGCGACCGAGCAGGCTTCGTCCCTCGTCGTTGTCGTCGTAACGCCGAGCGGGTGGCTCCTCCCGGCGCGGCGTCTCCGGGGCGATGGTCGGTCGCTGCGGTCGGCTGGACACCCGGGGTGCCTCGCTTCGGCGGGACACCTCCGGCCGCCGCACCGGCTGCGGCTCGACCGGCTGCGAGTACGGCTCCGCGTAGGGCTCGGCCTGCGCCCGACCGCCAGCGGCCGAATACGGATCCGCAGGCTGCCGATGCCCGCCCCGGCCCGAGTACGGCTCGGCGAAACCGACCGGCTCCGGCTGGTACTGCGGCGGGCCCTCGGGTTCGTACGGGGGCGGTTGGTCCACGCCGGTGGCCGGGTACGAGGTGGGGATCGGGATGCCCGCGAGCAGCCTGGTCCTCGGATGTCCCGGGCCGGGTGGTCCACCCTGACCGGTGGGCGGCTGCACGGAGGTGCCGCCGGGTGGCGGTCCGCCCGGCGGCATGCCCATCGGCGCGATCTTGGTGCCCGCGAGCAGCGCCTGTGTCTCCGCGCTCTTCTGCGCCAGCACCGTGGTGACCTGCGCGGGCAGCCAGGCGTGATCGAAATCCGGGTCGACCTGCGACAGGATGTCGTCCGGTCGCGGCCGGTTGACCGGGTTCTTCTCCAGGCAGGCGCCGATGACGCCGCGCAGCGACGGCGGAAGCCCGTCGAGCATCGGCTGATGGTGGACGACGCGATACAACAGCGCGGTCGAGTTGCCCTCGCCGAACGGGCTGACGCCGGTTGCGGCGAAGACCAGCACACAGCCGAGCGAGAACATGTCGCTGGAGGCGGTGACCTGTTCGCCTGCGGCCTGCTCGGGGGCCATGAAGCCGGGGGTGCCGAAATGAGTTCCGACCTGGGTCAGCGAGACCGCCTCGGCGGCCCAGGCGATGCCGAAGTCGATGACCCGAGGACCGTCCTTGGCCAGTAGCACGTTCGTCGGTTTCACATCGCGATGAATGAGGCCGCTCTGGTGAATCTCGCGGAGTGCCTCCGCCAAGCCTGCGGTCAATACTCGGAGTGAGGACTCGGGGAACGGTCCGAAATCACTGACCGCCTTGAGTAGCGATGGTCCCTCGATATAGGAGGTGACCAACCAGGGCGGTCGCGCATTGGGCGCCGCTTCGATGACGGCAGCGGTGAAAGCGCCGCTCACGGCGGCTGCGGCGTCGATCTCGCGCGCAAAGCGCATTCGGAATTGTTCGTCTTCGGCGTGTTCCTCGCGAATTACCTTGATCGCCACCGGGCGGCCACCCGGAGATCGACCCAGATACACCCGCCCCATTCCTCCGGAGCCGAGTAGCCCGAGCGTACGATAACGCCCGATCTGTCGCGGATCGGTCGCAGAAAGTGGTTCCATCGACCTATTACCCACCCCGACTAGACGATTTGACAGACGACTCGACTTGCAAGCCAGGCTACCAGTGTGACTTCCCGACGCCGGTGCTTCGCCGCGTTTCACGATCGCCCGACGTGGTCGCAAACAGGCGAATCCGGTGCAAACAGACTGATCTAGGCCTGCGCCGGTGGGCGTACCCGTTGGACGTAACACGCGTCTCCTCGGAGAGGAGCCGACGCAAGGGCAGCTGAGTAGGGTGCCTACGCTTGCTAGCCGTGGACCCCTTCGAGTTCGTCATCTCAGGGCCGTTGGTACTGGCCATGGGAGTCGCCGCGCTTGCGGGTCTGGTGAGCTTCGCCTCGCCGTGTGTGGTCCCCCTCGTTCCCGGCTACCTCGCCTATCTCGCAGGCCTGGTCGGTGCCGAGGCCCCGGAGACCAGACCCGTGCCAGCGGGCGGCGTCGTCGAGGCGGGCTCGGCGACGGCCACACCGGCCGCACCCGACAGCGACGGACGGCCTTCCCGCTCGGGCAGACTCCGGGTCGCGGGCGCCGCCGGATTGTTCGTCCTTGGGTTCACCGTCGTCTTCCTGTTCAGCACCGTCGTACTGCTCGGTCTGACCGACCTGATCTTCGCCAACCAGCCGGTGTTGCAACGGGTCGGCGGCGTGATCACCATCGCGATGGGCCTGGTCTTCCTCGGTTTCGTCCCGGCGCTGCAACGCGACGTGCGGGTGCACCGCAGACTCGGCGCAGGCGTGTGGGGAGCACCGCTGCTCGGCGGGGTCTTCGGCTTGGGCTGGACGCCCTGCATCGGCCCGACACTGGCAGGCGTGATCGCCGTGACCGCGTCCACCGACACCGACGGCGGCATGATGGCCCGGGGCATCAGCCTGGTCATCGCCTACTGCCTCGGCCTCGGACTGCCGTTCGTGCTGCTCGCGCTCGGCGCAGGCTGGGCGTTGCGCGGCGGTGACTGGCTACGCCGAAACAGCAGGAAGATCCAGATTGTGGGTGGCGTGTTGCTGATCGTGGTGGGGGTCATGCTCGTCACCGGGTTGTGGAATGTGCTGATCAGCCTGATCCAGGGGCCGATCGCGAGCTTCGAGGTACCGCTATGACGACGGGACGGCCGTCGCGGCTCAGGTCGGTCTTGGCATTCCTGCGCAACACCTGGCGTGGTCTCACGACCATGCGCACCGCGCTGACCCTGCTGTTCCTGTTGGCGCTTGCCTCGGTCCCAGGGGCCCTGCTGCCACAGGAATCGGTCAATCCGGCGCTCGTCGACGACTTCTACGCCGACTATCCGTCGATCGCGCCGCTGTTGAACGCGCTCGGGATGTTCGACGTGTTCGCCAGCGTCTGGTTCGCCGCGATCTACGTGCTGCTGTTCATCTCGCTGATCGGCTGCCTGCTGCCGCGCACCCTCGAACATGCCAAGACGCTGCGCGCTGCGCCGGTCCTGGTGCCGAGGCGTCTGACCCGAATGCCACATCACCGCGTTGCGGTCGTGACCTCGGATGTCGAGGCCGTGCAGGCGGGCGTCGACGAGCGGCTTCGCGGTTGGCGACGGATCACCCGCACCGAATCCGACGGTGCCACCACCATCAGCGCCGAGCGCGGCTACCTCCGCGAGGTCGGCAACCTCGCCTTCCACTTCGCGCTGCTGGGCCTGTTGGTCTCGGTGGCCGCAGGCAGACTGCTCGGCTACGAGGGCCAGGTCATCGTCAAGACCGACAGCGAGTTCTGCAATTCCGGCATCTACGCCTACGACTCGTTCACACCGGGCATCACGGTGGACGGCACCCAGCTGAACCCGTTCTGCCTGCAGGTGCACAGCTTCGACGCCGAGTACCTGCACACCGGGCAGGCCGTGGCCTTCGAGTCGGAGATCTCCTACCAGGAGGGCGAGGACCTGGCCGACGGCACCTGGCGGGACTACCTGCTGGAGGTCAACCACCCGCTGCGCCTGGGCACCGACCGCGTCTACCTGCTGGGCAACGGATACGCCCCCGAGTTCACCGTGACCTTCCCGGATGGGCAGGAACGGGTCGGCAACGTGCAGTGGCGACCGGTGGACCTGACCACGATGCTCTCGGAGGGCGCGACCAAGTTCGACCCGCCGGACACCTTCGATGAGCAGGAGCGTCGGGAGAACCAGATCGCGGTGACCGGTCTGCTGGCTCCGACACCCGTGCTCACCGAGGAAGGCCTGCTGACCTCCGGCTTCCCCGACCTGAACGAGCCCATGGTCGCCGTCGACGTCATGCGCGGCGATCTCGGGAACAACTCCGGGCGCGGGCAGTCGATCTTCGAGATCGATGCGCAGATGGTCGAGGACGGCGAGCTGGAGCGGGTGGCCAGGGAGAACCTGGCCGTCGGCGAGCAGATCGACCTGCCGGACGGCACCTCGGTGCGGTTCGACGGCGTGCAGCGTTGGGTCTCCTTGCAGGTCTCCTACGACCCCGCGCAGTTCTGGGTGTTGGTCGCCAGCGTGGTCATCCTCGGCGGTCTCGGCTTGTCGCTGGGTGTGAAGCGGCGCCGCCTGTGGGTGCGGCTCACCCCGCAGACCGATGGCCCCGACGCCGGTCGTACCGTTGTCGAATTCGGTGGACTCGCCCGGACCGACCAGGCCGGATACGGCGAGGAATTCCACCAGCTGACCACCGAACTGCTGGACAGGCTCGGTGACGCGGGCGTGCCGTCGCCGAGTACCTCGCAGTCCGGGAACGCGGTGTCGAACACGACCTCGGCAGGCTCCGAGGAGTCGGATCCGCCGTCGTCACCGACCGAGGCGGCGCAGCCGCCCGATGACGCGAAGACGTCGGACACGGCCGTGTCCGACGGGATGGGGGCGGTTGCGGTGCCGCCCGAGGACGAGCCGGATTCGGCTCGGGGGAAGGACACCTGATGCCGGTCGACGAGACCCTGTCCACCTACAGCGACCTGTGTCTGGCCAGCGCGCTGATCATCTATGTGTTCGCGCTGTTGTTGCAGGCCGCCGAATACGGCTTCACCCGCAAGACCGCGGCGGACAACAAGCGTGCCGCGCTCGTCGGCGCGGGCGGCGGCTCCTCGACGGCCGATGCAGGCGCGGACACCGCAAGCCCGGCGACCCCGCAGCGCAGGCCGTTGCCGGAGCGCCTGGGCCGGATGGGCGTCTCCCTGACCGTTCTCGGCGCCCTCGTGCAGCTCTCCTCGCTGGTGCTGCGCGGCCTGTCCACCGGCCGGGTGCCGTGGGGCAACATGTACGAGTACACCTCGGCTTTGTCGTTGGCCGCCGTGGTGGCCTGGCTGATCGTGCTGCGCAAGCACCCGGTCCGGGTGCTCGGCGTCTTCGTCCTGCTGCCGGTGTTCATCCTGTACTTCCTCGCGGGCACCGTGCTCTATGCCGACGCCGCGCCGCTGGTGCCGTCGTTGCAGTCGATCTGGATCGTCATCCACGTGTCGGCCGCCATCATCGGCAGCGGGATCTTCCTGGTCTCCGGCGCCATGAGCGTCGCCTATCTGATCAAGACGGCGCACGATTCGAAGCCCAGACGCTTCGCGTTCGTCGGCGCCAGACTGCCCGCCGCGAGCACCCTGGACCGGGTCGCCTACCGCAGCGCCGTCTTCGCGTTCCCGGTGCTCACCTTCGGCATCATCTGCGGCGCGATCTGGGCCGAGGCCGCGTGGGGCCGCTTCTGGGGCTGGGACCCGAAGGAGACGGTCGCCTTCATCTGCTGGGTCATCTACGCGGGCTACCTGCATGCCAGGGCGACCACCGGATGGCGCGGCGTTCCCGCAGCCTGGATCAACGTGCTCGCGTTCTCGGTGAACATCTTCAATCTGTTCTTCATCAACCTGGTGATCGCAGGCTTGCATTCCTACGCCTCAGTTGGTTGATATCCATACTTGACAACCCAGTGTCGACGGCGCGACACCCGTGGGGCTACCGTCGGTACGGATCAGAAACGCCCGATTAGCTGGGTATGGAGGGACCGAACGGTGACCGGACGGCAAGACGAGCCCGAGTCGCCCACGGAGTCGATGTGGCAGCCGCCAATCGGGGGGCAGCAGCAGGCCGAGGGGCACGGCTACTACGGGGAGCAGAATCCTGCCGGGGCGCAGGCGGATCCATCGGGGTCCGGTCCCTACCCGGTGGAGGGCGCGCAATCCGGGCCCTACTACGTCGAACAGGGGTCGGGTCCCTATCCGGTGGAGGCACCATCCGGTCCTTACCCGGTCGACGCGGCATCCGGTCCCTACCCGGTCGAGCCGCCTTCCGGGCCGTACCCCGTCGACCCGGCATCCGGTCCCTACCCGGTGAACTCGGGCGGCTATTACGGCGACCCGTCGGTCTCGGGACCGCACCAGCAGGCAGCCGGTTACGGCGCCGCAGCTCCCGGGCCACACCAGGGTCAGGCCTACGGCGGCTACCCACAGCAGCAACAACAGCAGGCACCCGGTGCGCAGGGCAAGGGCCCGACCCAGGACCTGTCCTCGGCACGATTGCTCCGGCAGGCCAAGCGACCGCCGCAGGGCGGCTGGCGCCGGATGCTCTACAAGGCCAGCGGCCACACCGTGAACCTCGGGGAGAGCCCCGCCGAGCGCAAGCGCCGCGAGCTGATCGCCCGGATCAACCAGCCCCTGCAGGGTTGTTACAAGATCGCGATGTTGAGCCTCAAGGGTGGCGTCGGCAAGACGACCACCACGGCCACGCTCGGATCGACCTTCGCCTCGCTGCGGGGTGACCGGGTGATCGCGGTGGACGCCAACCCCGACCGGGGAACGCTGAGCCAGAAGATCCCGCTGGAGACCACCGCCACGGTCCGCCATCTGTTGCGGGACGCGCAGCGCATTCGCAAGTACAGCGATGTGCGTGCCTACACCTCGCAGGGCCCCAGCAGGCTCGAGGTGCTGGCCAGCGAACAGGATCCGGCGGTCTCCGAGGCGTTCAGCGAGGACGACTACCGACGTTCGGTGACCCTGCTCGAACACTTCTACAACGTGGTCCTCACCGACTGCGGAACCGGCCTGATGCACTCGGCGATGCGTGGCGTGCTGGACGTCGCCGATTCGCTGATCATCGTGTCGTCCGGTTCCATCGACGGGGCGCGTAGCGCTTCGGCGACGCTGGACTGGCTGGACGCGCACGGCTACCGCAACCTGGTCTCCCGCTCGGTCGCGGTGATCAACTCGGTGCGGCCGGGGTCCGGCAAGGTCGACTTGGACAAGCTCACCCAGCACTTCGCGGCCCGCTGCCGCGCGGTCTGCCGGGTTCCGTTCGACGCGCATCTCGAAGAGGGCGCGGAGATCGAATTGGACCGTCTCGCGCCGGACACCCGGCTGGGACTGCTGGAACTCGCCGCCACGGTGGCAGACGACTTCCCGCAGGCGGTCAGCCGGGCACGTACCAGCTGACCGGCCACGGTGGGCCCGCCGACCACGGGCTGATCGGCCCTGGTCAGGCGGGCGGGTTTCCCTCGTCCTGATCGGTTCCGCGTTGCTTGCGCATGCGGTCCTCCCACTGCTGTTGCGCCAGCTTGCGGAGGAACTCGGGATCATCATCGGGCGCGAGGGGTCCAGGCTGACGAGGCCTGGTCGCTCCCACCCGTTCCGATGCGAACGCACGCCACAGCAGTACGGCGACACTGAGCACGCCGATCGCCGCGAGCAGGTACAGCACGGGCGCCACCTCCTTCTCCTCCTGCGAGGTTAACCCGTCTCCGCACAGTCGCGGTCGGCCCCCACCGGCAGTGGGGGTGGAGGAGAAGGTGTGGGTTCGCGCCGCTGCCTGCTCGACCGTGCTATTCGGCGGCGTTCGGCGGCGGTCTATCGATCCGTCTCAGTGCAGCGTGACCGGCGAGCTGGCTTCGCGCGTGAGATTCGACAACAGGGCCTTCACCTCGGATTCGCGAAACCGGCGATGACCGCCGGGCGTCCGAATCGATCCGATCCGACCGGCGGTGGCCCAGCGGGTCACCGTCTTCGGGTCAACGCGGAACATCGAGGCGACTTCGCCAGGGGTCAGCAGCCGGTCGGCGGAATACTGCTCGACGTGTTGGACGGACCCAGTCACAGGTGACCTCCCCAGAATGCAGCGCCAACCGAGGCATCGGGTCGGTTCGGGTACCCGGCGGTGGGCGCTTGATGAATCCGGCGTTACCGGAACAATCCTGACAGCTCGCCCCCCAGGTACTCGAACGCTTGTGCGTAGGTAAAGGGAAGGTAAGGGACGAACTGCTCGGTTCGGACGTCGGATCTCGTGCGTTCGTCTCGTTGCGCGGCCACCCATAGGGGCGAGTCGATAGCGGTCACCGGTACGGGAGAATCCCAAAGCATGGACAGTGTGGACCGGCGGATCATCGCGGCGCTACGGGTTAACGGGCGCGCAACCTACGCGGACCTGGGCAGACAGGTGGGATTGTCCGCGTCCGCAGTCCATGAGCGGGTGGGAAAACTGGAATCCGCGGGCGTGATCACGGGCTACCACGCCGTGGTCGACCCCAGGACCGTCGGACTCGGGGTGACCGCGCTGGTGGGCATCCAGCCCAGTGATGTGGGCGACGACGAGCAGATCGCCGACGCGCTGGGGCGGCTCGCCGAGGTCGAATCCTGTTACGCGGTCGCGGGAGACGAGGCCTTCGTCGTCAAGATCAGGGTGGCGACCATGGACGACCTGGAGCGCGCCCTGGGACGACTCCGGCGGATCGAGGGGGTGGCCCGCACCAGGACCACCGTGGTGCTCTCGACTCGCTTCGAGGGCCGACCGAACGATCCCGACGAGCAATGGGCCGCCACACCCGCTCGACTCGATCCGTAGTCTCGACGACGTGAGCTCGAATGATGCTGTGGCCGGCAGGGTCACCGATGAGGCCGAAACGCCGCAGGACGCCGCGCCCGCCCGCAAGAGCAGACTCGCCGTCGATCTGACGATCTACACGGCGGCCAGATTGTTGGCGGTGGCCGTTCCGGCGGGCCTGTTGATCATGATCGACACCCCCGTGCTGGTGGCCTTCGCGGTCGCGCTGGTGCTCGGCCTCGGGTTGTCGCTGGTTCTGCTTCGACCGTTGCGGGCCAAGGTCGCGGTGGGCATCGACGAGTACACCGCGCGTCGACGTGCCGCCCGGCAGGAGCTGGAGGCTCAGCTGCGCGGCGAGGATCGGCCACGCGGCTCAAGCGCGCCCTGAAGTCGGCCCCCGAGCGCTCCGGGTCTGGTCGCCGGACCCGCGCCGAGATGGGGTAGGGATGTCGGCCGATCGGCCCCGGCGGCACCGGACCGGGTAGTACAGTGCCGCCGTGACCGTTGTCGATCGCTGTAGCCCGGTGAACCGAAGCTGGGCCAGCGAGGCGGTGCGCATCATCGAGGCGGATGCCAATCGCAGCGCGGACACCCATCTACTGCGGTACCCGCTGCCGATGGACTGGGGAATCGACCTCTATCTCAAGGACGAGTCGACCCATCCGACCGGCTCACTCAAACACCGGCTGGCCCGTTCGCTGTTCCTCTATGCGCTCTGCAACGGGTGGATCAACGCGGACACCGTCATCATCGAGGCGTCCTCGGGTTCCACCGCCGTATCGGAGGCGTATTTCGCTCGTCTGCTCGGCCTGCGTTTCATCGCGGTGATGCCGAGATCGACGAGCAGACAGAAGATCGCGCTGATCGAACGCGAGGGCGGCCGCTGTCATTTCGTCGACTCGCCGGATGCGATCTACCGCGAGGCCAGACGGCTCGCCACCGAACTCGATGGGCACTACCTGGACCAGTTCACGCACGCAGAGCGCGCCACGGACTGGCGGGGCAACAACAACATCGCCGAATCGGTGTTCGAGCAGATGGCCCTGGAGTCCCATCCCGAACCCGCCTGGATCGTGGTCGGGGCGGGCACCGGCGGTACCAGCGCGACCATCGGACGCTATATCCGCTACCGCAGGCACGACACCCGGCTGGCCGTGGTCGACCCGGAGCACTCCGTCTTCTTCGACGCCTGGCGGACCGGGAATCCGGCGCTGGTCGGCAATCGCGGTTCGATGATCGAGGGCATCGGGCGGCCCAGGGTCGAACCGTCCTTCGTCGGCCAGGTCATCGACCGGATGATCAAGGTCCCCGATGCGGCGTCGATCGCGACGATCCGGTACGTCGCCGACATCCTGGGCAGAAGGGTCGGCGGCTCGACGGGAACGAATCTCTGGGGTGCCTTCCAACTCATCGGGCAACTGCGTGCGCGGGGGCGCACCGGCAGCGTGGTGACCCTGCTGTGTGACGGCGGGGAGCGCTACGCCCACACCTATTTCGCCGACGACTGGGTTGCGGAGCAGGGCATGGATCTCGGGCCCTACACCGAGACGCTGGCCGGGTTCCACCGGTCCGGCGAATGGAGAGAGCCCGGCGGACATCCGGTGTCCCGGGACGGCGTGCAGAATTCGGGGGAACGATGAGCGGCAATTCCACGGGCAATCGTGGCATGGCAATCACGGTGATCGCCGCGCTCGCGGCGGCCGCATTAGTGGCGGGTTTCCACATATTCGCCACGTTTATGCCCACGGTATTCAGCAGCACGACGCTGCGCACCTCGGATCAGGCAACCCATGAGCGCTATACCTCGGTGCGGATCACGACTGAGGGCGTCATCGTCCCGATCTATCACTGGGCAGGCGGCGAATTCTACCTGTCGGCGGACGAGGACGGCGCCGGGAAGCGCAGCCTCAACTGCATGGTCCGGCCCGAGGACGAATCCGATTCGGAATGGATCAGCCTGGAATATCAGCCGGAGCACCGCGGCACGCTCGTCTACCGGGGAACGCCGAGTGTGTCCGCGCCAGCCCAGGTGAGTTGTGTCAATGATAATCGCGAGAACGTATTCATCTACACCGGTGCCGACATGGATCGGGCCGCCGCCGTGCATGACCGGTGGTGGACGCCCATGGTTGTCTTGCAGTCGTTCGGCGCGGCGATCCTCGTATTCGCCGTCGGCGCCTTGATCGGCCGGGCCAGGGGCCGGTCCAATCAGTAAGAGCTGATCAAGCTCTGTCCAGACCATGCGTCAGGCCTGCGGCGATCCATGATCGCTGCAGGCCGCAGGCTTGGGTCACCTGGTCGGAACACGGTTTGCGCACCCTCATGGACCGAAATCGATATGGGTGGAACCGGTCCTATCCCGGTTGCGTCCGAGCAGGAGGGACACACGCGCATTCGGGGGCGTTGAGGAGCCTTCAAGAGGTGAATGGTGGGGAAGAATGAGTGACGAGGTCGAAGTAGCCGTCGACGAGCTACACAATTATGCCGGGAGCCTGGAAGGACTCCAGGGTGGGATCGACGCAATTCGGAATTACATGTACGAACAGGGCTGCAACAAGGACGGATTCACCGGCCTGTTGACCTTGCTGCACCCGGCCGTCGACCTGGTCGGCGATCTGTTTAACGAGACGCTTAATTTCGGTCAGGATCGCTTATCCGGCACCGCAGAGGGAATCCAGCGCAATGCGGAGACCTATAGCGAGGCGGAAGCGAAGATCGAGGGACTGTTCAGCCAGATCCTGAGCACGATCTCCAATGTCAGAGATGGCGTGGAAAGCGGTGTCGCCGCTGTTCCGCAACCGGTGATGGAGGCAGGCGGCCAAGCCTGGAACTCGCACGTCGAGAACAGTGCCGCTAGGCGCAACGGAGGGGCGGCCTGATGTCGTACGAGGATGCGGGCGCGGTCATCGAGGCTCTCCAGCCGCCGGAGCAGCCGGGCGGCGAGTCCATCGAGGCGATGGTTCAGGAGGCGGGCTGGCAGGTTCAGGCCGTCGACTGGGTGTTCACCCAGGTCACCGGCGAGAGCATCGTCGAGAAGGTGATCATGCCGATCACCGGTGACTTCAACCGGATCGCCATGAACGGCGAGGCCTGGCGCACCGTGGGCAGCGCCATCGGGACCCTCGGCGACACCATGCAGAACAACGTCGGCTCGATTCGCGAATCCTGGAACGGCAACGCGGCCGTCCAACACGAGGCGTTCATCCGCACCGTGTGGGCCGGTGGGTTGTTCGTCGAAGCACAGCTGGCGAACCTGGTCGCGATGGCCTTCGACAAGGTCGCCGAGGGCTCGCAGATGCTGTGCGGCAAGGCCCTCGACCTGCTCAAGTGGCTCGTCGACAAGCTGATCGACGCGATCTCCAAGATCTGGATCCCGGCTTACGGCTGGGTGAAGGCCGCGCAGCTGGTCTGGGACGCCTATCAGCTCTACACCAAGATCATGGGCATCATCGAGGCCGTCAAGGCGATCATCGAGTCCGCTCAGTCGATCATGGACTCGGTGCAGAGCGTCGGCTCGCAGTTGGCCCAGATCAAGGACGTCCGCAGCGTCGACGACGCGATCGCCCTGGCCACCGGCATCGCGGGCGACGTGCAGAACATCGCCGAGCAGGGCAACTCGATCCGGGACAACGCCTCGCAGATCAGCAGCGACGTCAACGCCGCGACCGGTCATGCCGCCGATGTCGCCCAGGGCACCAGGGATCTGCCCGGCAACCTGCGCGACGGTTGGAACGAGACACGGGACAACTGGCCGGAACAGCAGCAGCGCTTGCGGGACGCCCCGGGCGACGCCTGGAACGCGACCCGCGACGGGGTGCGCGACGGCGCCCAGAACGCGTGGAACTCGACGCGGGACGGTGCGCAGGACGCCTGGAACTCGGTTCGGGACGGCTCGGCCGCGCAGAACGCCTGGAACGCCACCCGCGACGGGGTGACCAACTACGCGCAGGACCAGTACCAGGAGCGGGTCGGTCAGCACATCGACGCGGCCCGCGACGCACCCGGTGCCATCCGCGACGGCTACCAGAACGCCACCAACGCGGCCTCCTCCGGCTGGGACGCGGCCTCCAACGCGGCGAGCAACCCGGGCGGGGCGGCCTCGCAGGCCTGGAACTCCGGTACCAACGCGGCAGGTGAGTGGGCCGGAGTCAACGACCACCGGGAGAACCTGAGCGAGGCGGGTTCCAACGTGCGAGACACCTGGAACACCATTCGCGGCCGGTAGGCAGTCGGGTCGGTGCACCGTTCGTTTGAGGGAAGGTGATCAGTCGTGACATCCCAGTTCGACCCGGAGGCGTGGAAGACACCCCAGGTCAGAGCCGCCGAGGCCAAGATGGCCAGCTCGATGAGCCAGGCGAAGGAATTGCTGAAGGAGTTGGAGAAGCTCAAGCCACCACCGCCGGTGGGCATCTCCGAGGCCGACGTCGCTCAGTTGGCCGAGGCGGCGAAGAAGGCCGATGCTCCCGCCGAACTGCGGGAATTGGCCAAGAAGGTGGACGGCGGCGCGCTGAGCTGGCGCGACGTGCTGGAGGGCAAGGCCTACGACGACCCGGACGTCCGCAGGGCCTTGACCGCGCAGCTCGGTGAGGCCCGCGAGTTGTTCCAACAGTTCGAAGAGGGCTACACCCTCGACGACGTGATCGAGGCGCGTCGGGCAGCCGAGGAGAGCCAGGACGAGGACGGCAGCGGAACCACGTTCCTGCGCTGACCTCGCAGGGCGGGTACTCGCCGGCTTCTCACGACTTCGGGGCAGGCGGTGCGGGCTTGGGCACCCGCGCCGCCTGCCCGGCGTCGGAACCGATCAGGCCAGGGCCAGGGCCACTCCGGTCGCGGCCGACCAGATCAACATGGTCAACCCGGTCTGTTGGAGTGCGGTGATCAATCGCTTGCCCGTGGCCCCGCCGAGCACGGTCCGCAGCGCGGGCACCGCGAGCGGGACCGCGAGGAAGCCCAACAGCGCCCAGCTGTTGCGGAAACCGATCAGGGCCGTGATCAGGAACGGGACCGTCATCAGTGCCAGGTAGAGGTTTCTGGTGTCGCGGTCTCCTAAAAGCACCGCGAGGGTCCGCTTCCCGGTGACCGCGTCCTCCTTGATGTCACGCAGGTTGTTGGTCACCAACACGGCGCTGGAGAACGCACCCACCGCCACCGCCGCGCCGATGTCCACACCGCTGACCCGGCCTGCTTGGAGGAAGACGGTGCCCAACACGGCGACCAGCCCGAAGAAGACGAAGACGGCGACCTCGCCGAAGCCCGCGTAGCCGTAGGGCCGCTTGCCGCCGGTGTAGAACCAGGCCGCGGCCACACACACCAGTCCGACCGGTGCCAGCCACCATTGCTGGGACAGCACGGTCAGCGCCACCCCGATCGCCACGGCGATGCTCAGACTCACGATGGCAGCGATCAACACCTGCTTCGGCTTCGCCACTCCGGAGCCCACCAGCCGCAGCGGACCGGTTCGAACGGCGTCAGTCCCTCGGATTCCGTCCGAGTAGTCGTTGGCGTAGTTGACCCCGACGATCAGCGAGATCGACAGGCACAGCGCGCCGAGCGCCATCCACCATACGAACTCGCCGAGCCCGATGGCTGCCCCGGTGCCCACCAATACCGGAGACACGGCGTTGGGCAGGGTCTTCGGCCGGGCTCCCTCAATCCACTGTGCGACTGTCGCCATGGCCTCATCCTCTGCCATCGGCCGGGCCGGTCCTAGAGCAAGGGCCGCTTCGCCGGGTCTCGGTTCGGTAGCCGAGGCGTTCGCCACACCTCGCCGTGAGATCGATTCCGACCGTGGCCGGGCGGGTGTGCCGCGATCAACCTTGTTGCTCGGCCGACAGCAGGCTGCGGACGGCCCGCCGATCCACCTTGCCGGGTCCGCGCAACGGCAGTTCCGAGGCGAGTCGATAGCTCTTGGGCGCCGCCACGGCCCCGAGCTTCTCGCGCACGGCCGCCCGCAACCCCTCCTCCGCAGGCGGACGGGCGGGATCGGTGGGGACCACGAGTGCTGCGACCACCGCGCCCCATTCCGGGTCCGGCAGCCCCACCACGCAGGCCTCCGCGACGCCCGGCTGAGCGGTGAGCACCTGCTCCACCAGCTGCGGGGCGACCTTGGCGCCACCGGTGTTGATCAGCTCATCGGTTCGCCCGATGATGTGCAGCACACCCTGTTCGTCCATCTCGCCGAAGTCGCCGGTCTGGAACCAGCCGTGGGCGAACGACGCCTCGCTCTGCTCGGGATCGAGTCGGTATCCCAGGGCCAGCATCGGCCCGGACAAGCCGACGGGCGCCGCGACCCCGACCCGATCCGGGCGGAACCGCACCCCGTCCAGCGGGTGACCGTCGTACACACAACCCCCGGCGGTCTCGCTCATGCCGTAGGTGGTGCGGACGTTGACCCCGGCCGCGCGGGCCGCGGCAAGCAGCGATGGCGGGGTGGCGGCACCGCCGCAGAGCACCGCATCGAAGCGACACAGTTCCGCCAGGCCAGGACCGTTCTCGGCGACGAGCCGGGACAGCTGGGTCGGCACCAGCGAGGTGTAGCACCGATCACCGTCGGCGAGGGTCTCGCGGGCCGCCGCCGCGAACAGATCGGTTCGAAAGCCCGCCGCAGAGTCCAACAACACCGGTTGTCTGCCCGCCAACAGTGATCGGGTCAGCACCTGCAGACCGGCGATATGCCGCGCGGGCAGGGCCAACAGCCACCGACCCGGCCCGCCGAGCCGCTGGTGGGTCGCGGTGGCGGAGGCACGCAGGGAAGCCGCGCTGAGCAGCACGCCCTTGGGGGTTCCGGTCGAGCCGGAGGTGGGGACGATCAGCGCCACCGAATCGTCTTCCAACGGTTCTTCCGGACGCAGGGCGGCCACGAGCCGCGCCCGCTCGGCTTCGGGCTCGGCGGGCAGCGGCAGCAGTGCGGGACCGTCGTCCAATGCCCGCGCGAGTGCCCGGGTCACCAGGTCGGATGTCTGCGCGGTGTGGTCGGTATCCAGGGTCACAAGCCGTTTTCGCCTCACCGCTGGCTAGCCTAGGCGGGTGACCGATCCCGCGCACTCCTCCATCGAACTCGCCTGTGACTGGCGTTCCGTCGGCGATTACCGGGATATCCGGTATGAGGTCGCCGAGGGCATCGCGAAGATCACCATCAACCGACCCGAGGTACGCAACGCGTTCCGCCCGCAGACCCTCTTCGAGCTCTCCGATGCGTTCAACCGCGCCAGGGATGACGACGAGATCGGCGTCATCGTGCTCACCGGACAGGGGGATCTCGCCTTCTGCTCCGGCGGCGATCAGCGCATCCGGGGCGATGACGGCTACATCGGCGACGACGACGTGGCCAACCGGGGTATCGGCAGGCTCAACGTCCTCGACCTGCAGGTGCAGATCCGCCGCACTCCCAAGCCGGTCATCGCCATGGTCGCCGGGTACGCGGTCGGCGGCGGGCACGTCCTGCACATCGTCTGCGACCTGACCATCGCCGCCGACAACGCCCGCTTCGGCCAGACCGGTCCGAAGGTCGGTTCCTTCGACGGCGGTTACGGTTCCGGCCTGCTGGCCAGGATCGTGGGCCAGAAGAAGTCCAGGGAGATCTGGTACCTCTGCAAGCAGTACGACGCTGCGGAGGCCGAGGAGATGGGCCTGGTCAACACGGTCGTGCCGTTGGCGCAGCTGGAGCGGGAGACGGTGAGCTGGGCACGGCAGATGCTGCAGCACTCGCCGCTGGCGCTGCGGATGCTCAAGGCCTCGCACAACGCCGTCGACGACGGCCTGGCGGGTGTCCAGCAGCTCGCGGGCGATTCGACCATGTTGTTCTACATGACCGAGGAAGCCCAGGAAGGCCGCAACGCCTACCGGGAGAAGCGCACCCCCGACTTCGGCCAGTTCCCGAAACGGCCGTGAACCCCGCCACCGCGCAGGCGCGGGTGATCGTCGACGAGCTGATCCGACACGGGCTGCGGATCGCCGTGCTGTGTCCCGGCTCGCGCAACGCCCCGTTCTCGCTGGCGCTGTTCGAGGCGGCGCAGCAGGGCAGCCTTGAGCTGCACGTTCGGATCGACGAGCGGGGCGCCGGTTTCCTGGCACTCGGCGCCGCGAAGGCGGCAGGCCTGCCGGTCGCGGTGTTCTGCACCTCGGGGACGGCTGCGGCGAATCTGCACCCGGCGGTGGCCGAGGCGGATCGATCCGGGGTGGGCCTGCTGGTCCTCACCTCGGACCGGCCGCCGGAGCTGCGGGCCTCGGGCGCCAACCAGGTGATCGATCAGCATCGACTGTTCGGCTCGGCGCTGCGTTGGTTCGACGAGGTGGCCGTCGCCGAGAACAGGCCGGGGCAGCAGGCCTATTGGCGTAGTCGGGTGAGTCGTGCCTGGCAGGCAGCCGAGGGCATGGCAGCGGGGGCCGGGCCGGTGCAGCTCAACATCGGTCTGCGGGAACCCCTGCTGCCCGATGGCGAGACCGACTGGTGCGAGTCCCTGGACGGCAGGCCCGACGGCGGCGGCTGGCTGAGCAGGGAGCCCGCAGCAGCGGGTCGGCCGCTGCGGCCGGACACGGCACGTGGTCTGGTTCTGCTGGCCGAGCCGGATGCCTCGGTGGACATCGACCGCATCGCGGCGTGGGCGCACCGCAACGGTTGGCCACTGCTCGCCGAGACCGGCGGGGTCGGACCGATCGGTGCCGCCGGGTTGACCGGCGGGATGCACCTGCTCGCCGACCGGGACTTCCTCGCCGCGCATCGGCCGGAGCAGGTGCTCTGCGTGGGACGTCCCACGGTGTTCCGCCAGGTACAGGCACTATTGGCCGATCCGGCGATCGAGGTGCTGTTGATCGGGGCACCCGACTCGACGACCCCGGCCAACAACGTCCGCGCGGTGGGCACGGCGGTGCAGGATTGCGCCGCACCCGCCGACCCGGAGTGGCTGGCGGCCTGGCAGGCCGCCGATCACGCGGTGACCGGCGCGGTGGCCGAGGTGCTCGCCCAGCAGGCCGGGCCGACCGGGCTGGCCGTGGCCGCCGAGGTGATCGACGGCCTGCCGCCCGAGACCTTGCTCGTGGTTGGCTCATCGAATCCCACCCGGGATATCGCGCTCAGCGCCAGGACCAGGCCCGATGTGCGGGTGCTGCGCAACAGGGGGGCCGCGGGGATCGACGGCACCGTCTCGACGGCCGTCGGCGCGGCCCTTGCGGTGTCGAACGCGGTGGCCTCACCCGGCGACGGCGAAGCCGCGTCCACGCGACCCGGTTACGCCCTGCTCGGCGATCTGACCTTCCTGCACGACCTCAACGGGCTGCTCATCGGCCCGCCGGAACGCAGGCCCGACCTGACCATCGTGGTGTGCAACGACGATGGCGGCGGCATCTTCGAGCTGCTGGAACAGGGCGCGCCGGAACACCGCGACTCCTTCGAGCGGGTCTTCGGCACCCCGCATGGCGCCGCGCTGGAGTCGTTGTGCGCGGGCTATGGCGTCGAGTACACCCTCGCGGCGTCCGGCGCCGAGCTGCGGCAGGCGCTACTGCCGCGTCCGGGGCTGCGGGTCGTCGAGGTCTGGACCGAACGGGCCGACCTGCGCGCGGTGCACGCGCGACTGCGAGACCGGGTGCGGACCGCACTGCGCGAACTGACCTGAGGTTCCGGGCGGTGGGAACCGGCGTGTTGCTCCGTTCGGTGGATTGGCGCTAGACCCCGCACCGCCGTGCCGCATCATGAATGGCGGACACGGAGGGTGCGGGGTCGAATATTGACAGTGACGAACGTGGTCGAACAGTTGCGCCGGGCGCATGCCCTGGTAGCCGAGGCGCGGGCTGCCGCGGTCCGGGCGGAGATCGCCATCGGTGAGGGCGGCGAGATCTTCGACGGTGCTACTCGGGGGTCGATCTGGCCGCAGGTAGTCCAGATGCGCAGGCTGAGCCACGACGCGGGCGATGACGTCCGGTTGGCGAATGCGGCCTTGGGCGAGGCTTTAGACATCATCGACGGCTATTGCCGCTCGATCGCGGGTCACGGCATCGCGGGGGTGGTGACGGGGGCCGATCAGGTCGAGGGGGCGTCGAGTGGACCGGCGGGGGAGCGGGCAGGTCGGACTCCAGATGCGGAGTTGATCGCAGAGCGAGTACAAGCGGGCGTAGTCATCAGGCCCGGGAGCGTCGACCGTATAAGTCGGCTGCCGGACGGACGAACTGTCTGGGCGGAGCGCGGAAGTTCGAATGGCGGAGTGGAACACATTCTCAGCAAGCGTCGTATCGAGGACTTCGCCAACGTCGGCGTTCCGAAAGATCGAATGCTCGATCTGGTTTTTGCTGCACTCGAACGCGGCACCGTAGTTGGATACAGTGGTATCGATCGTCCGGTATACGAGGTGGTATTTGAGGGCGAAAGGCGCCGCGTGGCCATCACGGTCACGGATACTGGTCTGATTGTCGGTGCTCATCCGATCTCGCTGAAGAGGAAGCTTCGTACCCATCGTTATAGGAGTTGAAATTGTCTCGTTCTATTGTGGTGTATTTGTTGGCTGGCTGGCGGGAGGATCCGTTCTTTTACTATCCCGAGCAGGGGGAGCGTTGGTATAATCATTCGATCGAGGAGGCTGGGGAGGATCTTCAGTTGCCAGCCGGATTGGTTGCTGATCTGACGGCGTGGGATGACGAGTACCAGGCGACCTACGATCCCTCGGGCAATCGCGGCTTGGAGTCCGGTTTTTCTTCTCCTGAGGTGGAGGAGGCGTGGCGTGAGCGGGGAAAGGTGCTGGCCGCGCGTATCAAGGCGGAGTCTACGGTGGTCGCCAGCGTGGACTATCAGGCGAACGGAGTGATAGAAGAAGGTAGTTGCGTCTTCTAAGTTTTTATGTGAATGATCCTGGGTGAAGGCTGACTTTATTCTCAGGGGTCGAATTGTGGTGTCATTGTTGGCGGGCTGGCAGGAATATCCGTTTTATGGCGATGATCCGGAAGAATATAATTGGTCGGTTTAGGAGGTTGGGGATTGCCTGCGTTTCGCCCATCGCCTCCGGTGTTAGTCGCACCCATAGCGATGGGATCGCCTTGCCGCGATGCAGGGAGTGGGCAGCAGGTTGGTTTAAAATATGCAGCTTCCCGTGGGAATGATCCCCGCAGCCCGATAATCCACGCTCGCGACTACCGGAGACTCCGCCTTGATTCGCGCCGCCAACACCTTGCCCCGCTCAAGCTACGGCTCCTCTGCCTCAGGCGAAAAGAAACCGGACTCCAACCCACCAGAACCGAACGGATCATAGGTTGCCTGATACTGGCCATCCCACGCCGTCAGATCAGCAACCTGATCGACAGGTAGATAACGCCGCCACCCCGGATCTCAGGGCGTTTCCAGGGCGTCGCGGATCGGCAGCATCTTCGCGGCGGCCTCCCGCACCTCGGCGTCGGGATCGGAGTCCACGACGATGCCGCAGCCTGCGAACAGTCGGACCCGCGAGCCCTCGACCTGGGCGCAGCGCAGCGCGATGCCCAGTTCGCCGTCGCCGTCGGCATCGATCCAACCGACCGGCCCGGAGTAGCGTCCCCGATCCATCGCCTCCAACTCGGCGATGACGGCGACCGCGTCGGGCGTCGGGGTGCCACCGACCGCCGCGGTGGGGTGCACGGCGTGGATGAGCCGCAACAGCGCGCCGGGGCCGGTCGCCTCGGCCGGGTCGAGCCTGCCGGTGACATCGCTGGCGAGATGGGTCACGTTCGGCAACTGCAGGACCCTCGGCTGGGTCGGGACGTCGAGCGTGGTGCAGAAGGGCCGCAGCGTGTCGGCCAGCGAGAGCACCGCGAAGCCGTGCTCGCTGAGGTTCTTGGCGGAGTCCAGGCTCGATCCGGCCGAATCCGCGCCGCCGGAACCGGGCCACGCGGTACCCGCCAACACCCGGGATTGCACGGTCGCGCCGGTCTTGCGCAACAACAGTTCCGGGGTCGCCCCGACCAGCCCGTCCACCGCGAAGGTCCAGCAATTCGGGTAGCGGGCGGCGAGATTGCGCAGCAGGAAACGCTGGTCCAGGGCGGTGTCGGTCTCGGCGATCAGGTCGTGGGCGAGCACGACCTTCTCCAGCTCGCCAGCCCGCATCCGCCGGACCGCCTCGGTCACCGCCTTGCGATAACCGGTGACCGGGAGGTGCCCTTCCGAATAGCGCGTGACCCGCACCCGGCGCACCGGTTCGACGATCGAACCCTCTGGTTCGTCGCCGGCCCGATACAGCTCGGTGCGCCAGACGACACCGTCGCGCTTGCCGACCACGACCTTGGGCACCACCAGTACCGAGGCGCCCGGTTGATCGGCGAAGGCCATGCTGACGAAGGCGACCAGACCGGTGCCGGGCAGCCCGATGTCGTCGGCGACCTCGGTGTTGGCGACCAGATCACGCCACCACTGCTCCGCCTCGGCGAACCGATCGGCACCGCCGAGATCGAGTCGGACGGCCTCCCCCCAGCCGACCACGCCTTCTCCATCGTGCATCCAGGAGAACACCGGTTCGGGGGTGGGGAGCAACGACAGCAGATCTACGTCCGGAGACGCTGCCACTGTGCGTGCCCGCAGCCTGCCCACAAGAGTCTGACGGGAGGCGGTATTCACTCGTTGAGGGTAAGAGGGGCGGTAGGCGGGCTGCTAGTCGGCACGGACACATCACATGGATGAGCGAACCCCGGCTCGACACCTTCTCTGGATCGCCCCGGCGAACTCCGGCGACGGCTAGAGTGCGCTGTCGTGTCGGAGTCGAGGAGATCCGGGCGCGGTGGTCGTTGGGCTGGTTGGTCTCGACTCTCCCGGCCCCGTCGGTGGACCACGATCGCGCTGTTCGGTGTCGGATTATTGGTCACCATCATGAGCGCGCTGTTGGTGTCCGGTGCTCGGGTGAGCGATGCCCGAATCGAGGGCGACCTCGGCGAGACCACCGCCGAAGTGCTCTCTGTCACCTTCCCCAGGACGCTGATCAGGTACAACACCCCGGAAGGTGCGGTGCACAGCCCGCAGACCGGCGTGCTCTATCCGGCGGGCCTCGAAGAGGAAGACCTCGTGCGTGTCGAGTACGACCGCGAGGAACCCGACCTGGTGCGGGTGGCGGGTCGGGGATTCGAACTCACGTTGCTGCCGACCGCGATGGTCCTCGTGTCGACCTGGGCGGTGCTGCTCACCGTCATCTGGTTGATCTGCCGCCGGGGCAGGGCGACCTCGGCACACTCGGTCCACCGTCCGGTTCGCGACCCTTCCTCGACCGATGAGCAACGCTCGTCCGCCGACTGACCTCGGCGGGCTTCCGCAGGCCGCCGTCCGGCTCGCGTCGGCGTGGCTACGGCTAAGTCGGCGCGGTCGGGTCAGCGAGGGCGACACTCACCCTGCGTGAGCGCCGAGCAGGCTCGCCCGCAGCTCGGGATGCCGATCCGAGGCGCAGGCCAGCAGGGTCCCCCGGCCGGTCTCCCGGCCCTCGGCATCCGCGATGCACCCACCGGCTTCGCGGACGAGCATCGGCAGCGGCGCCCACCAGTGCGCCGAGGGCGGCGCGGCGATGACCACCGCATCGGCTCGGCCGGTGGCCAGCAGGGCCGTCTTGTACGGCACGCCCCCGATGTCCTCCGGCCACAGCACCCGCTGCTGGGTCGCGGTGGAGTTCCGCGTGATGCGGGCGGGCACCGCCGTCTCGGGGGTGAACCGTTCGCCCGCCAGCAGTAGGGCGCCTCTGCCCCGGCCGGCGTAGAGCAACTCCTGCTGCATCGGCATCACCAGGGCCGCCGCGAGGATTCCGTGCTCGTCTCGGCAGGTCAACGCGCTGGTGAACAGGGGGATTCCGCCGGAGAAGAACGGCATGCCGTCCAGCGGATCGATGAGCCAGCGGCGACCCGGCGCAGCCACATCGGCTCGATCGCGCGCGCCGAGGATGCCGTCCTGTGGGGCCAGCGCTCGGATTCGGCCGCGAACCGCATCCTCGACGACATGGTCCACAGTGGACCTGCCATCCTCGGCGATCGCCGAGGCCCGACGACGGTCGCCGTGGAACAACTCCGCGACGAGCAGGCCTGCGTGCTGGGCCAGTTCCGCCACCGTGGCCAGAAGATCGAGGTCTGCGGGCGGGGCGTCGATCGTCGTTTCAGTCACGATCTAGAGACGGTCGAAAGGGCGGCCGGGTTGTGACCATCGAAGTCGAATCGATGTGACAGCAAAGACCCCAAGGCGGCACTCAGGTGTAACATCAGTGGCAAGGATCACGTCCGAGGAGGTGCGCGGTGACGCTCGCCCAACCCGCCGACACAGCGGCTCTCGAACAGGATTTCCAGTCCCTGGTCGAATCCGAGAGCCGTGTCGAGCCACGCGACTGGATGCCGGATGCCTATCGCGCCACCCTGATCAGACAGATCGCCCAACACGCCCACTCCGAGATCATCGGCATGCAGCCGGAGGGCGTGTGGATCTCGAAGGCGCCCACACTGCGCCGGAAATCGGTGCTGCTGGCCAAGGTTCAGGACGAGGCGGGCCACGGGCTGTACCTCTACGCCGCCGCCGAGACGCTCGGAGTCGACCGCGCGGAACTCACCGAGAACCTCATCGAGGGCAGGCAGAAGTACTCCTCGATCTTCAACTACCCGACGCTGTCCTTCGCCGATGTCGGCGTGATCGGCTGGCTGGTCGACGGCGCGGCGATCTGCAACCAGGTGCCGCTGTGTCGCGCCTCCTACGGGCCCTATGCCCGGGCGATGATCCGCATCTGCAAGGAGGAGTCCTTCCATCAGCGGCAGGGCTACGAACTGCTGATGACCATGATGGGCGGCAGCCGGATGCAGCGGGATTCCGTGCAGGACGCGGTGAATCGCTGGTGGTGGCCGTCGCTGATGATGTTCGGCCCGCCGGAGGGCGCCTCGCCCAATACCGCGCGTTCGATGGCCTGGCGCATCAAACGGCACACCAATGACGAACTCCGCCAGCGTTTCGTCGATATGACCGTGCCGCAGGCCGACCGGCTCGGCGTCGAGCTGCCGGACCCAGAACTGCGGTGGAACGCCGACCGGGGCGCCCACGATTTCGGCACCCCGAACTGGGACGAGCTGTACGAGGTGGTGCGTGGTCGCGGGCCGTGCAACGCGGAACGGATCGCCCACCGACGCCGTGCCCATCGAGAAGGCGATTGGGTTCGGGAGGCGGCCACCGCGCACGCGGCCAAACGCGCGTCCGGTACCGCCAAGGTCGTTCGAGGGGCGCCGTGATGACCGAGCCCGACAGGTCGAATGAGGCAACCGCCGCCGCCCCGCAGCAACCCCGGGCGCACTGGCCGCTCTTCGAGGTCTTCCTACGGGGCAAGCGGGGTCTCAACCACGTGCACGTCGGTTCGCTGCATGCCCCGGATGCCGATCTGGCCCTGCGCAATGCCCGGGATCTCTACACCCGGCGCAACGAGGGCGTGAGCATCTGGGTGGTGCCCGCCGCCGCTGTCACCGCCTCCAGCCCGGACGAGAAGGACTCGTTCTTCGAGCCCAGCGGCGACAAGATCTACCGACACCCCACCTTCTATGCGATCCCGGGTGACGTTCCCCACCTGTGACGCGGGCCGGTGGCCAGGAGAGGGAGGTGCCGATGTCTTTCGACAATGCCTACGAGGCGCTGGCCGAGGAGCACGACGACCAACGCTGGGCCTTCGGAACCGGCTTCGACGACCCACACGCCAGGGTCGATCGCGCGCTGCCCACCGAGGTGGACGCGGCCGACCTCGCCCGGTACTGCCTGATGCTGGGCGACGACGCCCTCATCCTGGCCCAGCGGCTCGCCGAATGGTGTTCGCGGGGGCCCGAGCTGGAGGAGGACGTCGCGATCGCCAACATCGCGCTCGACCTGCTCGGCCAGGCGCGCCTGTTGTTGACCAGGGCGGGGGAGGCGGAGGGCGCCGGGCGTACCGAGGACACCCTGGCCTACCTGCGGGACGCGGCCCAGTTCCGCAACGTCGGCCTGGTGGAGATCGACTGCGGTCCCGGCCCGGGCGGCGACTTCGCCGTGACGATGGTGCGGCTGCTGGTCTTCTCCAGCTGGCGGCTGGCGTGTCTGCGCTCGCTGATCGACTCCTCGGACCCGGTGTTGGCCGCCGTGGCCGCCAAAGGCGTCAAGGAACTCGGCTATCACCGGGATCACGCCGCGCAATGGGTCGTTCGGCTCGGCGACGGTACGCGCGAGTCGGCCGAGCGGACCGCACGCGGGATCGAACGGCTGCTGCCCTGGTTGGGAGAGCTGTTCACCTCGCATCCGGTGGAGCGGTCGCTTGCCTCGGTGGGAGTCGCGGTGGAACCCGAGCGGTTGCGCGGGGAGGTCGTCGACGCCTTGAGTCAGGTGTTGGCCGCCGGGGACCTGGATGAGTGGATCGCGCCGGTCACAGCGGCGATCGAGACGGGCCCGATCGAGAACCGAGGCCGCTGGGGCGAGCACACCCCGGCGTTGACCGAGCTGCTCGCCGAGATGCAAGAGCTCGCCAGGGCCGATCCGGCGGCGGTGTGGTGATGATCGTGCCGACGCCGCAACGGATTCGCGAGGTCGCCGCCGAGGTCGTCGACCCGGAACTCCCCTTCCTCACCCTGGCCGATCTCGGAGTCTTACGCGAGGTCGCCGTCGACACGGCGGGGCGGGTGTCGGTGACGATCACGCCCACCTACTCGGGTTGCCCGGCGCTGGTGGAGATGCGCGCGGCCCTGCGAGACGCCCTGGCCGACGCGGGTTGTGTCTCGGTGGAGATCCGGACGGTGCTCAGCCCGGCGTGGACCACCGACTGGATCAGCGATCGGGGGCGACAGGCCCTGCTTACCAACGGCATCGCGCCGCCGCGAGCCGTGGGCCCGGCGGCGCGGGAGGCCGCCCGAGGCGGTCCGGTGCCGCTGCAATTGACGCCGCCGCCCGCGCTGGTCCGCTGTCCGCAGTGCGCATCGACGAACACCGAGGAGCTGTCCCGATTCGGGGCGACGGCCTGCCGTGCGTTGCGGCGTTGCCTCGACTGTCGGGAGCCCTTCGAACAGGTCAAGGAGATCTAGTGGCAGCCGAAGCGGTGTCGGGTGGACCGGACGGGACTATGCGGGCCGAGTCGTCGGGCTCGGCGCAGCCTGCCCGATCGGTTCGCCGCCCGACGCCGAGCACCCTGACCATCAGCCGAATCGAACGACTGTGTGCCGATGCGGTCGCCGTCTCCTTCGACGTCGAACCGGCGGACGCCGAGGACTTCGCGTTCCAGCCGGGCCAGTACCTCACGATCCGCTGGTCCGGTGCCGAGGTCCGGGTTCTCGATCGACAGACGGAACTCGGCTCGGGGTCGTCGACCGGCGGCGAGGAACGTCGCTCGTACTCGATCTGTGCTGCGCAGGGCGAGGCGCCCCGTATCGGGGTGCGTCGGGTCGACGGCGGTGCCTGTTCGGCCTGGTTGGTCGATGTCGCCAAGGTGGGGGACCGGGTCTCGGTGCTGCCGCCGGAGGGTCGGTTCACTCCTGATCTGGAGCAGGTGGCGCAGCACGGCTTCATCGCGGCCGGTTCGGGGATCACACCGGTGTTGTCGATCCTGTCCAGCCTGCTGGCCCGGCCCGGCAGGCGCGCCACCCTGCTGTACGGCAATCGCAGTGGCGACACGGTGATGTTCGCCGAGGAGCTGGCCGACCTGAAGGATCGTTATCCCGATCGGCTCCAGGTGATCCACCTGTTCAGCCGGGAGCCAAGCTCGGTCGAGTTGTTCTCCGGCCGCTTGGATCAGGATCGACTGCGCAGGCTGCTCACCTCTTTGGTGCCCACCGTCGACATCGATCACTGGTGGTTGTGCGGCCCGGTCGGCCTGGTCTCCGACGCGCAGACGGTTCTCGGTGAACTCGGGGTTCCCGGACAGCGGGTGCACCGCGAGTTGTTCTATGTGGCCGAACCGCCGCCCGCACCCCGGCGAGGGGACACGGGCGACGGCCAATCCTCGGCCACGGCCGACCAGATGAGTCGGGTCACGGTGATCCTCGACGGTCGCAGCACCACCATGACCCTGCCCCGGGACCGGCCGATTCTGGATTCGGCACAGCGCAACCGCGCCGATCTGCCCTTCGCCTGTCGGGGCGGGGTCTGCGGAACCTGCCGGGCATACGTGGCCACCGGCGAGGCCCGGATGCGGCGGAACTACGCACTGGAACCGGCGGAGGTCGAGGCGGGATTCGTGCTCACGTGCCAGGCGGAACCGGTGGGTGCCGAACTCGTGGTCGACTTCGACACCCCCTTCGGTGCCGAGCGGGTTAGCGGAACCACAGCTGAGTGAGCAGGAACCACGACAGCTCGGCCTTCAACTGCCGGGAGAACGGCAGCGGCTCGCCGTATTCGCTGCCGTCGGAACCGGCGTCGCCGACCTCCTTGAGCACGTGGTTCACCTCGAACAGGGTGGAATCGGTCGCATGACCGGCCGGGCGCTGCGCTAAGCCGTCCCGCACGTGCTCGACATCGGTGCAGGAGACCTGGATATCGGCGGTGGCGCAGGCCAGGAACACCGAGGTGTGCTCGGGCAGTCGGGCGGCCAGTTCCTTGGGATCGTGCTGATCGACCGTGTGCAGGAACTTCTCGACCCCCGGATTGAACAGGGCGGCGAGCTCCGGCGGGACCGAGTCGGGCAGCCTGCCGTGCTCCCGGAGGGACACGGTGATCTCCGCGGCCGAGGCGAGGAGCGAGTCGGCCAGTTCTCGGGGGAGCAGACCGGCTTCGACCTGCGCGTTCAGCTGGGCGGTGAGTTGGTTCTCAATGATGGTCAGGTAGCGCAGGCTCGCGGGAGTGAGCAGACCCAACGCGGCGATCGGTGGCACCTCGCCGGTCTCGTCGGTCGCCAGCACCGAGCCGATCAGCCCGCCCTCGCTGTGCCCGGTGACCATCAACCGGTCGCGGTCGATGCCGGGCTGGTCGGCGAGGAAGTTCAGGCCGGTGGCGGCGTGTTGGACGAACACATCGAAGTCGACGCGGCTCGGGTCGTCGGCGTACGGGCCCATGCCGGTCTCGCCGCTGCCGAGTTTGTCGTAGCGCAGCGTGGCGATCCCGTTGGCGGCCAGGGTGTCGGCCAGGAATCGCAGCGTGCCGATGTCGCCGGGCATCGTGGCGCTGTTGCCATCGCGGTCGGTCGGTCCGCTGCCCGCGATGAGCAGTGCGGCGGGCATCGACCGGGTCTGGTGGGCGGGCAGCCGCAGGCTGCCGTGGAGTTCGGTGCCGTCGGCGGCGGTGAAGGTCACGTCCTTGTCGGTGCCGTGGCCGCCGGCGGCCGCCGGGGAATCGGAGGCGGCGCTTGCTGTTGCGGTGCTGGTCAGGACGAGCATCGCGGCCATCAGCACGCCGATCGCGCGGGTCCCTCGGTTGGACGCTTTCGGGTTGTCCTGCGGATCGCGGTGTGCCGACCCCGGTCGATGAGTTCGCATCGTCGACCCCTCCCTGTTCGCCGGTGTCCGTCGCGGCATGATCGCCGTCGACATAAAAGAGATATCATATAAATATCATCGGCAGGGGCGGTTCTCGCGAACAGGGCTCGACTAGCGCACCGTCAGGAATGGGTGGCCTGCCACCAGCGGGTCACCTCCGAGGCGATCCCGGGGGAGGCCACCAAGAGGCCGTCGGAGGACGCGGCGTCGGCGGGTGATCGCAGTCGGGACACCGTCGCCCCGGCCTCCGCCGCCAGGGTCACCGCCCCCGCTACGTCGCGCTCCGGGCAGCCGTGCAACACCGCGGCGCTCGCATGTCCCAACGCCACCTGGGTGATGGCCAACGCGGAGCAGCCCAACACCCGGACGCCTGCATGGGCGGCGGCGGCGATGCCGATGAACTCCGCCATCCCCGGCCACATCCCGGTCCGGGTGAACTCGGTGCACACCACCGCGCCCGCCGAGGAACTCGCCTCGGCGAGCACCACCCCGATGCCGTTGGCGCGCATGCCTCGGCCTTGCGCGGCCGCGTAGATCTGCCCCCGGAACGGGTCGGCCACCACGCCGACCAATGGAACATCCCCATCGAGCATCGCCAGGCTGAACGCACACCACGGGACGCCCGCGACGAAGTTGGCGTTGCCGTCGACCGCGCTGACCACCCACCTCGGACCGGTGGGTTCGGCGGCCTCGACGGAACCGAACACCCGGGCGGTCTCCGCGCCGAACACCGGGATATCCGGGAAGTGCTCGGCCAGCACCCGGCGGGTGTGTCTCTCCAACGTGCGATGCGTGTCGGTCACCCAGTCGAACGGCGAATCACGCGCGGCAGGACGGGCACCACGACCCGCCTTGGCGATGATGACGTCGGCGGCGTCGCCCGCGAGGCGGCCCGCGATCTCCAGTGCTCGAGAGAGCGTTCCCGGGTCGATCGGCTGCCCGGAGACGGACGGCATGAGGGTCATGCCGCCTTATCGTGACGCCTTCCGGTGTCTCCGATGCGACCAGTAGATGACGTGCGCTGGATCACTGAGCCAAGACTTCGGATCATCGGTGTTCACGTCCCGGTGGTTCCGGGTATCGGAGATCGTTTCCGGACCGAGACCTCGGCCGGACGACACGTCCCGTATCGGGTGCCGGCGAGCCCGATCCGATCGGTCGGACCCGCGCCGAATCCCGGTGAGTACCCGGGCGATCCTCGCAGGCCGCCGCGTAGGCTGACCACGTGGTGAGGGCTGATCTGGACAAGGATCCTCGGGAAGTCGCCGACATGTTCGACGGGGTCGCGGAGGGTTACGACCGCACGAACACCGTGCTGACCGCCGGGCTGGATCGGTACTGGCGTCGAGCCGCCCTGCAGGCCCTGGCCGCCGTGCCGGGTGAACGGATTCTCGATCTCGCGGCGGGCACCGGCGTCTCGACGGTGGAGATCGGCCGCTCCGGAGCCTGGTGCGTCGCCGCCGATTTCTCCCTCGGCATGCTGCGGCGCGGCCGTGACCGAAACGTTCCGATGGTGGCCGCCGACGGTCTCGCCCTGCCCTTCGCCGATGCCTCCTTCGACGGGTTGACCATCATGTTCGCCCTGCGGAACATGGTCGACACCGAGGCCGCTCTCCGCGAGATGTTCCGTGTCGTGCGGCCGGGCGGACGCCTGGTGATCTGCGAGTTCTCCACCCCGCGACCGGCCCTGATCCGGGAGGCCTACTACGGCCTGGTGCTCAATGCGCTGCCTGCGGTGGCCAAGGTGGTGTCCTCGAATCCGGAGGCCTACGCGTACCTCACCGAGTCGATCCGCTCATGGCCGGATCAGGAGAACCTGGCGCGGCTGATCGGCAAGGCCGGCTGGGAGAGGGCCGCCTGGCGGGATCTCACTTTCGGTGCCGTGGCGCTGCATCGGGCTGTCCGGCCCGCCTGAGCCTCAAATGATCTTGGCCGGGGTGATCTACCCGGCCGAGTTGTGATCGGTTGATCGCCCTGCGTCGAGAAATCGGCTTCGACCGTTCTCGGTGCAACGTCGGATTCGTTCGTCTCGTCCACATTGCCCGGTCCATCCCGCGCGGTCCGTTCCCGCGGATCGGCGCTCGGCCGAATGTCGGTGCCCGGATGCGGCCGTCGGGGTACCGGTGGCGGGCTGAAACTCCGGTTAAGGCGTGACCTAGACTCGGCCCTGACTTAGTGAACTCGTTCACAAGGAGTGGTATGAGCGGGGGCGATGACGTGACCACGTCGGTGCCGGTCAGTCGGCGGCGAGACGGTGACGACGCCGAGGTCATCGTGGTTGGAGCAGGTCCGGCGGGTGCGACCATGGCCGCCTACCTGGCCAGGGCGGGCGTCGACGTGTTGATGCTCGAGAAGTCCACCTTCCCCAGGGAGAAGGTGTGCGGTGACGGACTGACCCCCCGGGGCGTCAAGCAGCTCATCGACCTCGGCATCGACACCAGGGAAGAAGCGGGCTGGCTGCACAACAAGGGCCTGCGGGTCCTCGGTGGCGGCGTCACGATGGAGCTGGACTGGCCGCAGCTGGCCACTTTCCCGCCCTACGGCGTCGTTCGGCCGCGCCAGGACTTCGACGACCTGCTCGCCAAGCACGCCGTCGGCTTCGGCGCACGGATGCAGCAGGACACCACCGTCACCGGCGCCATCGTCGAGGAGCGGACCGGCCGGGTGACCGGTGTCCGGGCCAAGACCGGTCCGGATCGGACCCCGGTCAGCTACCACGCGCCCCTGGTGATCGCCTGCGACGGAGTGTCCTCGCGATTGGCGCTGTCGGTGGGCATCGACAAGCGAGAGGGCCGCCCGATGGGTGTGGCCGTCCGCCGCTACTACGAGAGCCCCCGCACCAACGACGACTACCTGGAATCCCACCTGGAGCTGTGGGACCGGACCGATTCCGCCAATCCCAAGCTGCTGCCCGGCTACGGCTGGCTCTTCCCGGTCGGCGACGGCACGGTGAACGCCGGGCTGGGCATCCTCTCGACCTCCAAGGCCTACGGCAAGACCGACTACCGGGCGCTGATGAAGACCTGGCTGGCGGGCACGCCGGAGGAGTGGGGCTTCCGCGAGGAGAACGCCGTCGGCAAGATCCAGGGCGCGGCCCTGCCGATGGGCTTCAACCGCACCCCGCACTACCAGGCCGGTCTGCTGTTGGTCGGCGATGCCGGTGGGATGGTCAACCCGTTCAACGGCGAGGGGATCGCTTATGCGATGGAGTCGGCCAAGCTGGCCGCCGATTGCGTGATCCACGCCGCTGCCCGGCCCACCGCCGCCTCCAGGGAGCGCGCGCTCGCGCACTATCCGGTCGCGGTCAAGCAGGCCCTGGGCGGCTACTACCGGATGGGCAACATCTTCTCGAAGCTGATCGGGAACCCGCTGGTGATGCGCACCGCGACCAAGTACGGGATGCCGATCGAACCGCTGATGCGGCGGTTCGTGCTGAAGCTGCTCGCCGGTCTCTACGACCAGAAGGACGGGGACGCGATGGACCGGTTGATCACCGCCGCGACCCGGTTGGCCCCTAGCGCCTGATCGCCCAGGCCGGACGCGGTTCGGCCCGCGAACCACAGCCCGGACTTAGGGCTGCCTAACAAGAACAAGACCGAAACCCACCCCTTAGGGTTCCAGCGGATGGCGGCTCAGCCACCCTGGATGGCAAGGATGAAAGGACGGCGGACGACGTGTTGGAGTCTTACCTCCCGCTCGTGTTGCTGTTCGCGTTGGCAGCCGTATTCGCTCTGTTCTCAGTGACGGCGGCTCCCTATATCGGGCCCCGCCGCTACAACAGGGCGAAGCTCGACGCGTACGAATGCGGGATCGAACCCTCGCCTCAGCCGGTCGTCGGCGGTGGCCGAGTGCCGGTCAAGTTCTATCTGACCGGGATGCTGTTCATCCTGTTCGACGTCGAGGTCGTCTTCCTCTACCCCTACGCCGTGGCCCATGACGCACTGGGTGTGTTCGGACTGGTCGCGGTCGGAACCTTCCTGTTCGCCGTCACGATCGCCTTCGTTTACGAGTGGCGGCTCGGCGGCCTGGACTGGGACTAGGTCGTTCGACAAACAGACGGTCGTCGGGGAGGAACGCGAGAAGACCATGGGACTTGAAGAGAAACTGCCGAACGGCATCCTGCTGACCAGCGTGGAGAAGCTGGTCAACTGGACGAGGAAGACATCGATGTGGCCTGCCACCTTCGGGTTGGCCTGCTGCGCGATCGAGATGATGACCGCGGGCGGATCGCGCTACGACATCGCGCGCTTCGGCATGGAGCGCTTCAGTGCCACGCCGCGCCAGGCCGACCTGATGATCGTCGCGGGCCGCGTCACCAACAAGATGGCCCCGGTGCTCCGGCAGATCTACGACCAGATGCCGGAACCGCGTTGGGTGCTGGCGATGGGCGTCTGCGCCTCCACCGGTGGCATGTTCAACAACTACGCGGTGGTACAGGGCGTCGACCACGTCGTGCCGGTCGACATGTACCTGCCCGGTTGCCCGCCCAGGCCCGAGATGCTGCTGGACTCGATCCTCAAGCTGCACGCCAAGGTGATGGACGAGCCGCTCGGCCCGAAGCGCGCCGCCGCGCTCGCCGAAGCAGGCCACCGCACCGAGTTGGTGCCCTCCTCGGTTCGTTACGCGAAGAAGAAGTGAGCGGGTGAGGCACTCGTGAGTGACGAGATCGATAAGAAGCTGCCGGATCGCGGCCCTCTCGCGGGCGACGGTTCGACCAGCTCCGCGGACCTGACGTCCAAGGACGAGGCCGAGCACGAGGCCCGGGGCGGCGTCGTCGCAGGACGCGCCCGACAGGGCATGTTCGGCGTCCGGGGCAGCGGTGACACCACCGGTTACGGCGGCCTTCGGCTGCCCGCCTACAGCCCGCCCGCCGCGCAGCGGCCGTTCGGCGGCTGGTTCGACGAGATGACCGACGAGCTGTTGGCGGCCTACGCCGAACGCGGCATCCCCGCCGATGCGATCCAACAGATCACCATCGACCGAGGCGAGATCACCTTCTACCTCCGTCGTGAGCACCTGCTGGAGACCTGCCGGACCCTGCGGGACGACCCGGCGCTGCGCTTCGAGCTGTGCAGCTCGGTATCCGGTGTGGACTACGGCGTGGATGTGCCGCAGCGCCTGCACTCGGTCTACCACCTGACCTCGATGACCTACCGGCGGCGCATTCGCCTGGAGGTCGCGGTCGACGTCGAGGACGCCCACATCCCCAGCGTCGTGGAGGTCTACCCCACGGCGGACTGGCAGGAGCGCGAGGCGTGGGACATGTTCGGCATCGTCTACGACGGACACCCGGCGTTGACCCGGATCCTGATGCCCGATGACTGGGACGGCCACCCGCAGCGCAAGGACTACCCGCTCGGCGGAATCCCGGTGGAGTACAAGGGCGCGGAGATTCCGCCGCCGGACCAGCGGAGGTCCTACTCATGAGTAGAAGCGACAACGCGAACCCGACGGCGGAGGCAGGCGAGACCATCGCCGACGTCACCACGGGAACCGACACCAGCCCGTCGGGAGCGAGCGGTTCGACGACCGCCGACCCGTACGAGGCCACCGCTCGGGACACCACCGAGGGCAAGGTCTACAACGTCAGCGGCGGGGACTGGGACGAGATCCAGACCTCGGCCGACAAAGACGAGCGCATCGTCATCAACATGGGTCCGCAGCACCCGTCCACGCACGGCGTGCTGCGACTGGTGCTCGAACTCGAAGGTGAGACGGTCACCCAGTCCCGAGTGGTCGTCGGCTACCTGCACACCGGTATCGAGAAGAACATCGAGTACCGGACGTGGACGCAGGGCGTGACCTTCGTGACGCGGATGGACTACCTCGCGCCGCTGCACACCGAGACCGCCTACTGCCTCGGTGTCGAGAAACTGCTCGGCATCACCGCCCCGCGTCGCGCCGACATCGTCCGGGTCCTCCTGATGGAGTTGAACCGGATGAGCTCGCACCTGGTCTACCTGGCCACCGGCGGCATGGAGCTCGGCTCCACCACCGGCATGGTGTTCGGCTTCCGGGAGCGGGAGGAAGTCCTGCACCTGCTGGAGTTCCTGACCGGTCTGCGGATGAACCACGCGTTCATCCGGCCGGGCGGGCTCGCACAGGACCTGCCCAAGGGCTACGAGCAGAAGATCCGCGAGTTCCTGACGCTGATGACCAAGCGGATGAAGGACTACGACTCGCTGTTCACCGGCCAGCCGATCTGGCGGCGCAGGCTCGGCGACGTCGGCTACCTCCCGTTGGACGGCTGCCTGCAACTCGGCATCACCGGCCCGATCCTGCGCTCCGCCGGGCTGGGCTGGGACCTGCGCAAGACGCAGCCCTACTGCGGGTACGAGGAATACGACTTCGACGTCCCCACGCTCAACGACGGTGACGCCTTCGCCCGGTATCTCCTGCGGATCGAGGAGATCCAGCAGTCGATGCGCATCATCGAGCAGACGCTGCCCAAGCTGCGTGAGACCGAGGGTGACCCGGTCATGGTCGCCGACGGCAAGGTCGCCTGGCCTGCGAAGCTCACCATCGGACCGGACGGTCTCGGTAACTCGCTTGAGCACGTCCGCAAGATCATGGGCCAGTCGATGGAGTCGTTGATCCATCACTTCAAGCTGGTGACCGAGGGCTTCGACGTGCCTGCGGGCCAGGTCTACGTTCCGGTCGAGTCGCCGCGCGGCGAGCTGGGCGTCCACCTGGTCTCCGACGGTGGAACCCGGCCGATGCGGGCGCACGTCCGGGAACCCAGTTTTGTGAACCTGCAGTCATTCCCGGCGATGTCCGAAGGCGGCTTGATCGCGGACGCCATCGTGTCGGTGGCTTCGATCGACCCGGTGATGGGTGGTGTGGACCGGTGACGAGTCATTCCGAACAACCAGCCGCAGAGGGTGCAACCGCCTCGGCGGACCCGAACGCGGCAGCGGTGAACGCCGACGCGGTGGCCTCGACGCCATCGACGAGCGCGCCGATCGCCAAGCCCGATGCCTCGGTGTTCGACGGGATCCGGGAGAAGGCCGCGCAGGTCGTCGCCCGCTACCCGCAGTCCCGTTCGGCGTTGCTGCCCTTGCTGCACCTGGTGCAGTCCGTCGAGGGTTGCGTCACCCAGGGCGGGATCGCCTTCTGCGCTGAGCAACTCGAACTGAGCACCGCCGAGGTCAGCGCGGTGGCGACCTTCTACACGATGTACAAGCGTCGTCCCTGCGGTGAGCACCTGGTCAGCGTGTGCACCAACGCGTTGTGCGCCACCTTGGGCGGCGACGACATCTACGCGCGGCTCAAGGAGCGGCTGGGTGTCGGCCACGAGGAGACCTCGGGCGAGCCGGGTGCCCCCGGCTCGATCACCCTGGAGCACGCCGAGTGTCTGGCGGCCTGCGACCTCGGCCCGGTACTCCAGGTGAACTACGAGTACTTCGACAACCAGACGCCGGAGTCGGCGACGGAACTCGTCGAAGCACTGCAGCGTGGCGAGCGTCCCGCTCCGACCAGGGGCGCGCCGCTCACCGATTTCAAGCAGGCGGAACTTCAGCTCGCCGGATTCTTCGACGGGCGCGATGGCGATCTCGCGGGCCCGTCGGCGGCCCCGGAGACCGTGCGCGGCGCCCGGCTGGCTGCCGAGCGGAGTTGGACCGCCCCGCCGATGCCAGAGGACGTGGATCTTCCTCCGGTTCCGGAGAAGAAGTGATGCGCGCTTCGAGACCCTCGGGACTCCGAGTACCGCGAGGCAACAGGCGCCGGGTGGGCAAGCAGGGAGTAGAACGGCGATGAGTGAACCGAACTCGAACGGGGTGGCACCGCTCACCCCGGTGCTGACCCGTCGGTGGCTGTCCCCGGAATCGTGGGGACTGCGTACCTACGAGCAGTTGGAGGGCTACTCGGCGCTGCGCAAGGCGCTGGCCGCGAACCCCGATCAGCTCATCACCCTGGTCAAGGATTCCGGGCTGCGTGGTCGTGGCGGCGCGGGCTTCCCCACCGGTATGAAGTGGGGATTCATTCCGCAGGGCGACGGCAAGCCGCACTACCTGGTGATCAACGCCGACGAGGGGGAACCAGGTACCTGCAAGGACATCCCGCTGATGATGGCGGACCCGCACTCGTTGGTCGAGGGCATCATCATCACCTCCTTCGCGATCCGGGCGAACTTCGCCGCGATCTACGTCCGTGGCGAGGCACTGCACTGCATCCGCAGGCTCAACGCGGCGGTGCAGGAGGCCTATCGCGCGGGATACCTGGGCAAGAACATCCTCGGTTCCGGCTTCGACCTCGACGTGGTGGTGCACGCAGGCGCGGGCGCCTACATCTGCGGTGAGGAGACGGCGCTGCTGGACTCGCTGGAGGGCAAGCGCGGTCAGCCTCGGTTGAAGCCGCCGTTCCCAGCGACCGCAGGCCTCTACTCCTCGCCCACTGTGGTGAACAACGTCGAGACGATCGCCAGTGTTCCCTACATCGTCAACGGCGGGTCGGACTGGTTCCGGCGGATGGGCCGCGAGCGTTCGCCCGGTCCGAAGATCTACTCGCTGTCCGGCCACGTCGAGCGGCCCGGTCAGTACGAGGCGCCGATGGGCACCACCCTTCGGGAGCTGCTGGAGCTCGCCGGGGGCATGAAGGACGGCATCCCGCTGAAGTTCTGGACTCCGGGTGGCTCGTCCACCCCGCTGTTCACCGCAGAACACCTCGACGTCCCGCTGGACTTCGAGGGCGCGTCCGAAGCGGGCTCGATGCTGGGCACCACCGCGCTGCAGATCTTCAACGAGACGGTCTCGGTTCCGTGGGCCGTCATGAAGTGGACCGAGTTCTACAAGCACGAGTCCTGCGGCAAGTGCACCCCCTGCCGGGAAGGCACCTACTGGTTGGTGCAGATCCTGCAGCGGATGGTCCGAGGCGAAGGCCTGGAGTCCGACATCGAGACGTTGCTCGACGTCTGCGACAACATCCTCGGCCGTTCGTTCTGCGCGCTGGGCGACGGCGCGGTGAGCCCCATCACCAGCGCGATCAAGTACTTCAAGCAGGAGTTCCTGGACCTCTGCGAGAAGAACAGGAATGGCACCGCGGCCGACCCCGCGAGTCCCGCTCTGGCAGGAGCCCGCTGATGACCTCTGTTGAGAAGAAGACCGACACGGCGCCGGTGCCGGAAGGGCATGTCCGGCTCACCATCGACGGCATCGAGGTCGACGCGCCCAAGGGCGAGCTGCTGATCCGTACCGCCGAGCGCCTGGGCATCGTGGTTCCCCGGTTCTGCGACCATCCGCTGCTCGACCCCGCAGGCGCCTGTCGTCAGTGCCTGGTCGACGTCGAGATGGGTGGGCGCAAGATGCCCAAGCCGCAGGCGTCCTGCACGATGACGGTCGCCGACGGCATGGTCGTCAACACCCAGCGCACCTCCCCGGTGGCGGACAAGGCACAGCAGGGTGTGATGGAGCTGCTGCTCATCAACCACCCGCTGGACTGCCCGATCTGCGACAAGGGCGGCGAGTGCCCGCTGCAGAACCAGGCGCTCAAGCACGGGCGGACCGACTCCCGGTTCCACGAGCACAAGCGGACCTTCGCCAAGCCGCTGGCGGTCTCCAGCCAGGTGCTTCTCGACCGCGAGCGCTGCGTGCTCTGCCAGCGGTGCACCCGGTTCTCCAAGGAGATCGCGGGAGACAACTTCCTCGACCTGCTCGAACGCGGTGCGCAGCAGCAGATCGGCACCGCCTCCACGGCGGTCACCGAGGGCGGTATCACCTCGAGCATCGGCCTGGACCTGCTGGAGGGTGGCGAGTCGTCTGCCGTCGCAGGCGGCGACCAGAGCTACTTCTCCGGTAACACCATCCAGATCTGCCCGGTGGGCGCGCTGACCAGCGCCGCCTACCGGTTCCGCGCGCGTCCCTTCGACCTGGTGTCCACCCCGGGCGTCTGTGAGCACTGCTCCTCCGGTTGCGCCGAGCGCAGCGACTGGCGGCGGGGCAAGGTCACCAGAAAGCTCGCGGGCGACGATCCCGAGGTCAACGAGGAATGGCTGTGCGACAAGGGCCGTTTCGCGTTCCGCTACACGACGGCTCCCAACCGGTTGCGCCGCCCGCAGGTGCGCGACGCCGAGACCGGCGAGCTGCGTGACGCCTCCTGGACCGAGGCGCTACGCGTCGCGGCCGACGGCCTGGCGGCGGCCAGGGACGGCAAGGGCGCCGCAGTGCTCACCGGTGGCAGGCTCACCGTCGAGGACGCCTACGCCTACAGCAAGTTCGCCCGGATCGCCCTGGGCACCAACGACATCGACTTCCGAGCCCGGCCGCACTCGGCGGAGGAACTGGAGTTCCTCGGCTCGCGAGTCGTCGGCACCTCGCCGGAGTCGGGCGGCGTCACCTTCGCCGCGCTGGAAGCGGCACCGAGCGTGCTCTGTGTGGCCTTCGAACCGGAGGACGAGGCTCCCATCGTCTTCCTCCGGCTGCGCAAGGCCGCCAGGAAGAAGGGCACCAAGGTCTTCCACCTCGGACAGTGGACCTCGCCCGGCGTGCGCAAGACCACGAAGCGGGTCAACCCGGGTCTGCCGGACCCGGGCGGTGCGTTGCTCGCCTGCGTTCCCGGTGGCGAGGCTGCGGCGCTGGACGCCCTGTCCACCCACGGCAAGGACGTCGAGGAGGCGCTGAGCGCGTCGAACGCGGTCATCCTGGTCGGCGAGCGCGCTGCGGAGGTCCCCGGACTGTTCTCGGCCGTGCACCGGCTCGCGGAGCGCACCGGTGCCAAGGCGGCGTGGATCCCGCGTCGGGCCGGTGAGCGGGGCGCCCTGGAGGCAGGCGCCGTCCCGACGCTGCTGCCCGGCGGTAGGCCGGTCACCGACGAGGCGGCCCGCAACGAGGTCGAATCGGCCTGGGGTCTGCAGGCGGGCACCCTGCCCGCGACGCCGGGACGGGACACCTCGGGTGTGCTGGCCGCGGCTGCGGCGGGCGAGTTGGACGCGCTGGTGGTCGGCGGAGTCGACCCGGGCGACCTGCCCGACCCGGAGCTCGCCGAGCGAGCCCTGGACAAGGTCGGCTTCCTGGTCAGCCTGGAACTGCGGTCCAGCGCGGTCACCGAGCGCGCCGACGTGGTGCTGCCGATCGCCCCCTCGGTCGAGAAGGCAGGCAGCTACCTGAACTGGGAGGGCAGGCACCGCCCATTCGTCACGACGATCGACGGCACCGGCGTCCTGCCCGACTGCCGGGTGCTCGACACGCTGGCCGTGGAGATGGACGTCGACCTGTTCACCCAGACCGCTGCTGCCTCGGCGGGCGACCTGGCCCGGCTCGGCGGCTACGACGGCACGCGGATTCCCGCGCCGACCGTGGCACCGCCGACCCGACGCGCACCGACCTCGGAGCAGCTGCACCTCGCGACCTGGCGGCAGATGTTGGACAACGGCTCCCTCCAGGAGGAGGAGCCGAGTCTGGCGGGCACCGCGCGGACACCGGTCGCCCGGCTCTCGCCGGTGACCAGCGCCCGCCTCGGGCTCGCCGAGGGCGATCTGCTCACGGTGCGCACCGATCGTGGTTCGGTGGCGTTGCCGCTGAGCCCGGCTGACCTGCCCGATGACGTGGTCTGGCTGCCCGGCAACTCCGGTGACTCGACGGTGCGACGCAGTCTCGCCGCCGGGCACGGTTCGCTGGTCTACCTCGACGGGGTCCAGAACGGAGGAGACCGATGAACCCCGCAGCCGAGTTGCTGGCCGATGACCCGATCTGGTTGATCCTGATCAAGGTCGTCGCGATCTTCGCCATCCCGGTCGTCATCACGATTCTGATGATCTGGGCCGAGCGTCGGATCATCGGCCGCATGCAGCAGCGCCCCGGCCCCAATCGGGCCGGACCGTTCGGCATTCTTCAGTCACTCGCCGACGCCTTGAAGCTCGCGTTCAAGGAGGACATCCGCCCGGCGATGGCCGACAAGTGGGTGTACTTCCTCGCCCCGATCCTGTCGGCGATCCCCGCGCTGCTCGCCCTTGGCGTCATCCCGCTCGGCGGTGAGGTGACGATCTTCGGTGAGCGCACGGTGCTACAGCTCGCCGAGGTTCCGGCAGGCGTGCTCGTGGTGCTGGCCTGCGCCTCGATCGGTGTGTACGGCATCCTGCTGGCCGGTTGGTCCTCCGGTTCGCCCTACCCGCTGCTCGGTGCGCTGCGTTCCGCAGCACAGGTGATCTCCTACGAGATCGCGATGGGCCTGGCGATCGCCAGCGTGGTGTTCTTCGCCGGATCGCTGTCGACCTCCGAGATCGTCTCCGCGCAGATGGATCAGGGTTGGTTCATCTTCCTGCTGCCGGTCAGCTTCGTGATCTACATCATCTCGATGATCGGTGAGACCAACCGCGCGCCCTTCGACCTCCCCGAGGCCGAATCGGAGCTGGTCGGTGGTTTCCACACCGAGTACTCCTCGCTGAAGTTCGCGATGTTCTTCCTCGCCGAGTACGTCAACATGGTCACCGTCTCGGCGTTGGCCACCACGATGTTCCTCGGTGGTTGGGCGGCTCCCTGGCCGCTGTCCCAGATCGGTGACGGCGTCCTCAACACCGGCTGGTGGCCGCTGTTGTGGTTCGCGCTGAAGCTCGCGGCCTGTCTGTTCCTGTTCATCTGGGTTCGGGCCGCACTGCCTCGGTTCCGCTACGACCAGTTCATGCACCTGGGCTGGAAGATTCTGGTTCCGGTCGCGCTGGGCTGGTTCGTGCTGGTGGCGGCCATCCGGGTGCTGCGCACCTCGGAGGGCGTCAGCTCCGTGCACATCATGATCGCCCTCGGCGTGCTGCTCATCATCGTGGTGGCGGCCAGCTTCCTGATCCCGGACCGGGCGGTGCCGCCGCCGGAGGGCCCGCCGGTGTCCGGCGGTGGCTATCCGCTGCCGCCGCTGGACCTCAAGGTGCCCGAGACCCCGAAGCGACGCAGCCTGACCGCGAAGGGCGGCCGGGAACCGGCGGCCGTGTCCGGTCGGCGGGGCAAGTCCGGCGATTCTGCGCGCACCGAAGGCAACGCGGACGGTGCCACCCGCTCCGCACCGGCCAGCTCCCCGAAGGAGGGCGGCGATGGGACTGTTTGATCCCCTCAAGGGCTTCGGTGTCACCTTCTCGACGATGTTCAAGAAGGTGGCCACGGAGGAGTACCCCGAGGTCAAGAAGATTCCGGCGGAGCGTTTCCACGGCCGCCACCAGCTCAACCGGCACCCCGACGGCTTGGAGAAGTGCGTCGGTTGCGAACTGTGCGCCTGGGCGTGTCCCGCCGACGCGATCTTCGTCGAGGGTGGGGACAACACCGAGGAGGCCCGCTTCTCGCCGGGTGAGCGCTATGGCGCCGACTACCAGATCAACTACCTGCGCTGCATCGGCTGCGGGTTGTGCGTCGAGGCCTGCCCGACCCGGTCGCTCACGATGACGACCGAGTACGAGTTGGCCAACGACAACCGACAGGACCTCATCTTCACCAAGGAGGACCTGCTCGCTCCGCTGCTCGAAGGCATGGAGCAGCCCCCGCACCCGATGCGGCTCGGCAAGGACGAGCAGGACTACTACGTCAACGGACCGGAGCTCGCCAGGAAGGCGGGCGTTCCCACGGGCGCGACGGTGGAGACCGGTTC
Source organism: Actinoalloteichus hymeniacidonis (assembly GCF_014203365.1). Lineage (NCBI taxonomy): Bacteria > Bacillati > Actinomycetota > Actinomycetes > Pseudonocardiales > Pseudonocardiaceae > Actinoalloteichus > Actinoalloteichus hymeniacidonis. The sequence goes on along the minus strand of NZ_JACHIS010000001.1, from coordinate 5,776,110 downwards.
CGAGGAGGCACGCCGGTGAGTATCGACGTCCTCACCACCTTGCGGTCCTCGGTGCTCGCCGCCGTTCCGGCGCCGCAGCCCGGCTCGGAGCCCGTCGCCGATGTGATCGGTACGGGCGAGGCCATCGCGTTCTGGATCCTGGGTCCGGCCGCGCTGCTCGGCGCCCTCGGCATGATCTTCGCGCGCAACGCCGTGCACTCGGCGTTGTGGCTGGTCATGACGATGCTGTCGCTCGGTGTGATGTACATGGTCCAGCAGGCGCCGTTCCTGGGCATCGTGCAGATCATCGTCTACACCGGCGCGATCATGATGCTGTTCCTGTTCGTGCTGATGCTGGTCGGCCGAGATAGTGCCGACTCGGTGGTCGAAGTGTTGCGCGGCCAACGCCTGTTGGCGGCGCTCTTCGGAATCGGCTTCGGCATCCTGGCCGTCGGCGCGCTGGTTCGCTCGCTCGACGCGGTGGACTCGGTCGGTCTCGACCAGGTGAACGGCGCGCCGGGCGGAAACGTGGGCGCGATCGGCGAGTCGCTGTTCACCGACTACCTGTGGCCGTTCGAGCTGACCGGCGCGCTGCTGGTCGTGGCCACCGTCGGCGCGCTGGTCTTCGTGCTGGTCGACAAGCGCGACAAGGTGAAGCTCACCCAGCGGGAGCGGGTCGAGGCCCGGTTCCGGGGCGAGCTCTCGCGTCCGTCGCCGCTGCCCGGCCCCGGTGTCTTCGCCACCGCCAACTCCGTTGCGACGCCCGCGTTGCTGCCGGACGGCTCGGTGGCCCCGGAATCGCTGTCCGATCTGATCGAGTCGACCGCGCTCGAGCGGCTCGACGCGGAGACCGCAAGCGTCTCGGGTAGCGTTCCCGGGCCGGGCGCCCGGGAGTTGACCGGCGACGACGGTTCGGTTGCGGCGCAAGAGGATTCGGACGCGACAACCACGTCCGAGAAGGCATCCGATGCCGACTCGGTTGAGAGCAAGCGCTCGGCGGCTTCGGATGCCGCCGAGGCGACCGACACCAGTAGTGAGGAGGGTAGGGCGTGACACCGACCTACTACCTGCTGCTCTCGGCGCTGTTGTTCACCATCGGCGCGGTGGGCGTGCTGGTGCGACGCAACGCCATCGTGGTCTTCATGTGCGTCGAGCTGATGCTCAACGCCGTGAACCTGACGTTGGTGACCTTCGCCAGGATCAACGGAACATTGGACGGCCAGATCATGGCCTTCTTCGTCATGGTCGTCGCGGCGGCCGAGGTGGTGGTCGGCTTGGCCATCATCATGTCGATCTTCAAGACGCGTCGTTCGGCTTCGGTCGACGATGCCAACCTGTTGAAGTACTGAGGGGTCGAGCGTGGAGACGTTCCTGGCCGCCCAAGGCTCGCTCGCCGAACCGAGCATCGCCGAGGGCGTGGCTCAATACGCGTGGCTGCTGATTGCGTTGCCGTTGATCGGTGCGGTGGTGCTGCTGATCGGTGGGAAGCGCACCAACGCCTGGGGTCACCTGCTCGGCACTGCCACGGTGATCGCCGCCTTCGCCTACGGGCTCGCGGTGTTTCTTTCGATGGCAGGTCGGTCCGGCTCCGAGCGGGTTCAGGAGCTGCACATCTATGACTGGATCCCCGCAGGTGCGCTCAACGTCGAGTTCGGGCTGCGCATCGATCCGCTGTCGATGGTGTTCGTACTGCTGATCACCGGTGTCGGATCCCTGATCCACATCTACTCGATCGGCTACATGAGCCATGACAGCGATGGTCTGACCGGCAAGTCCAACAGTGAGCGACGGCGATTCTTCGCCTACCTCAACCTGTTCGTCGCCGCGATGCTGATCCTGGTTCTCGGCAACAGCTTCGTGACGCTGTACCTGGGTTGGGAGGGCGTCGGTCTCGCCTCCTACCTGCTGATCTCCTTCTGGCAGCGCAGGCCCGCAGCGGCCAGCGCGGCCAAGAAGGCCTTCCTGATGAACCGGGTCGGCGACGTCGGTCTCGCGGTTGCCATCTTCCTGATGTTCCGCGAGCTGGGCACCACCCAGTACACCGAGGTCTTCGCCAGGGCGGGCGAGCTGTCGCCCGGCGTGCTGCTGGCCATCGCGCTGCTGTTGCTGCTCGGTGCCTGCGGTAAGTCCGGTCAGTTCCCGCTGCAGGCCTGGTTGCCCGACGCGATGGAGGGCCCGACCCCGGTCTCGGCCCTCATCCACGCGGCGACCATGGTCACCGCGGGCGTCTACCTGATCGCGCGGTCCAACCCGATCTACACGCTGACCGAGGACGGCAGGCTGATCGTCACCATCATCGGTGCGCTGACGCTGCTGATCGGTTGCATCATCGGTTGTGCCTACGACGACATCAAGAAGGTCCTCGCCTACTCGACGGTCAGCCAGATCGGCTACATGATCCTGGCGGTCGGCCTCGGCCCGGCGGGTTACGCACTGGGTATCTTCCACCTGCTGACCCACGGCTTCTTCAAGGCCGGACTGTTCCTGGGTGCGGGCTCGGTCATGCACGGCATGAACGACGAGGTCGACATGCGGAAGTACGGCAACCTCCGCAAGTACATGCCGGTCACCTTCATCACCTTCGCGCTCGGCTACCTGGCGTTGATCGGTTTCCCGTTCTTCTCCGGGTACTACTCGAAGGACGCCATCGTGGCCGCCGCCTTCGCCGAGCCGGGTTGGCGCGGCTGGGTCTTCGGCGGTGCCGCCGCTCTGGGTGCCGCGTTGACGGCCTTCTACATGACGCGTCTGATGATCATGACCTTCTTCGGTCCGGAACGGTGGAAGGACCAGAAGTCCGCCGACGGTCGCGACTTCCACCCGCACGAGTCCCCGGTGTCGATGACGGCCCCGATGATCGTGCTCGCGGTGGGCTCGGTGGCCGGTGGCTTCCTGCTCCAGTCCGGCGACTGGCTGGTCAACTGGTTGCAGCCCTCGCTGGGCAGCCTGGTGGAACACCACGGCGTCCTGCCGCACTCGGTGATCCCCTTCATCGTGGTGGGACTCTCCGCGCTCGGTGTGCTCGCGGCCTGGCTGCTCTTCGGAGTGCGCCGGGTGCCCGCCCAGCGACCCACCAGGGTCTCGCTGCCGGTGCGCGCCGCCCGCGCCGATCTCTACGGGAACGTGCTGAACGAGGCGCTGTTCGCCCGGCCGGGCACGTGGCTGACCCGGGCCCTGGTCTACGTCGACAACAAGGGCGTCGACGGGGTCGTGAACGGCACCGCCGCGCTGCTCGGCGGTTCCTCCGGGCGGCTCCGCCGGACTCAGACCGGTTTCGTCCGCTCCTATGCGTTGAGCATGTTGGGAGGCTCGGTCCTCGTGATCGCGGCTCTGTTGATAGTGAGGTTCTCGTGACCACGGGGTCGAAGGACGTCGGTAACACGCTGACCGTGAGCATGAGGGAGGAAAGGTGAGCGGTTCCATGGTGCTTTTGGCGCTGCTGATCCTGCCGCTCGTCGGCGCGCTGGTCGTCGCCTTCCTGCGAGGGAACGAGCGAACCGCGAAGATCGCCGCACTGGGCTTCTCCCTGGGAGAACTGGTGCTGGCCGTCCTGGCTTGGACGGCGTTCGACCCGAGCGGGCCGAGGATGCAGCTGACCAGCTCGGTCGACTGGATTCCCGCGTTCGGCGTGCACTTCTCGCTCGGGGTCGACGGCATCGCGCTGGTGATGATCGCCCTGATCGCGATCCTGGTGCCGATCGTGCTCGGCGCCTCCTGGGAGGAACGGCTTCCCGAGGGACGCACCAAGGCGGGCTACTTCGCCCTGCTGCTGGTGATGCAGTCGCTGATGGTGGGCGTCTTCGCCGCCACCGACGTGCTGCTGTTCTACGTCTTCTTCGAGGCCGTTCTGGTGCCGATGTACTTCATCATCGGCCGCTTCGGTGGGCCGCGTCGGCAGTACGCCGCCGTCAAGTTCTTCCTGTACTCCCTGCTCGGCGGGCTGATCATGCTCGCATCCGTGATCGGCGTCTACGTCGTCAGCGCGGACGAGCTGGGCCAGGGCACCTTCGACTGGGCGACGCTGCAGGCAACGATCTCCGATGCTCCGTTGAGCACCCAGATCTGGCTGTTCCTCGGCTTCTTCATCGCCTTCGCGATCAAGGCGCCGTTGGTACCGCTGCACACCTGGCTGCCGGACGCCGGTGCCGAGGCGCCGGTCGGAGCAGGCGTTCTGCTGGTCGGTGTTCTCGACAAGATCGGTACGTTCGGCTTCCTGCGGTACTGCCTCCCGCTGTTCCCGCTCGCCAGCGTGGAACTGGCGCCGGTGATCCTGGTGCTGGCGGTCGCCGGAGTGCTCTACGGCTCGCTGCTCGCGGTCGGCCAGAGCGACATGAAGCGGTTCGTCGCCTACACATCGGTGGCCCACTTCGGCTTCATCGCGCTGGGCATCTTCGCGTTCAGCAGCCAGGCGCAGAGCGGCGCGGTGCTCTACATGGTCAACCACGGCATCTCCACGGGAATGCTGTTCCTCGTGGTGGGCATGGTGATCGCCAGGGGCGGATCGCGGCTCATCCAGGACTACGGCGGCATGTCGCGGGTCACCCCGGTGTTGGCCGGTCTGTTCCTGGTGGCCGGACTGTCCTCGTTGGCTCTGCCGGGCACGAACTCCTTCGTCAGCGAGTTCCTCGTGCTGATCGGATCGTTCCCGCGTGAGCCCGTCTACACGGTGCTCGCCGCGATCGGCATGATCCTGGCGGCCCTCTACGTGCTCTGGGTCTACCAGCGCATCATGCAGGGGCCGTTGCGGGGCGACGCGTTGACCGGGCTCGCAGGCGGGCCCGGCGCGGCGGTCGACCCCACGTCGGAGTCGCTGCTGACGAAGATCAAGAGCAAGGTGCCCGATCTCAGCGCGCGTGAGGTCGGCGTGCTGGCACCCCTGGTGGTGTTGATCGTGGTGCTCGGGTTCTACCCGGCTCCGGTGCTCGAGGTGATCACTCCCTCGGTCGAGGCGACGATGACCGAGGTCGGCCTCAGCGATCCCGTGACCGGAACGGATTCCGGGGTCGGACCTGAGGCAACCGGTCAGGAAGGCGACTGAGGTGTTGACAAGCGTGTCCGTTCTCGCGCAGAGCGAGAGCGTGGAGAGCTACTCGATCGACTGGTGGGCGATCAGCCCACTGCTCGTCGTCTTCATCGCTGCCTTCGTCAGCGTCCTGTTCGAGGCGTTCCTGTCGAGGCCCAAGCGCTGGGCCGCGCAGGTCGGCCTGTCGATGGTGACGCTGGTGCTGGCGGCGCTGATGATGGTCCTCTACATCAACGAGGACCTGCGGGTCGGACTCGGCCTTACCGAGCAGGTGCCGATGGATCCGGCGTTCGCCGATGCGCAGCATCAGGTGCAACCGGTGACGACGTTCAACGGCGCGATCGCCGTCGACGACCCCACCATCTTCCTGTGGGGCACCTTGCTGGCCTTGGCGTTGCCCTCGCTGCTGATGATCGCGGACCGCTCCGTGGAGCGCGGCGGCGCCTTCGTCGCGCAGGCGGCCCTGCACGGGACGCAGGAGCGGACGCAGCCGGGTGCCACTCCGGGCATGCAGACCGAGGTCTTCCCGCTGGCGTTGTTCGCGCTCGGCGGCATGATGGCCTTCCTGGCGTCCAACGACCTGCTGACGATGTTCGTCGCGCTGGAGGTCCTCAGCCTGCCGCTCTACCTGATGTGTGGTCTGGCCCGTAGGCGCAGGCTCATCTCGCAGGAAGCGGCGGTCAAGTACTTCCTGTTGGGCGCGTTCGCCTCGGCGTTCTTCCTCTATGGCATCGCGCTGCTCTACGGCTTCGCGGGTTCCGTGCAGCTGTCGGCCATCGCGCAGGCCACCGCGGGTACCGACCGGTCGGAGACGCTGCTCTTCGCAGGCCTGGGTCTGCTGGTCGTCGGCCTGATGTTCAAGGCGTCCGTTGGTCCGTTCCACTCCTGGACCCCCGACGTCTACCAGGGCGCTCCCACGCCGATCACCGCCTTCATGGCGGCCTGTACCAAGGTCGCCGCGTTCGGTGCGATCCTGCGGGTGCTCACCGTCGCCTTCGAGGCGTCGAGCTGGGAGTGGGAGGGCGTGCTCTGGGCCGTGGCCATCGCCTCGATGGTGATCGGCGCGGTGCTGGGTCTGACCCAGACCGACATCAAGCGGATGGTGGCCTACTCGTCCATCGCCCACGCTGGCTTCCTGTTGGTCGGTGCGATCGCGCTGACCGACGAGGGTCTGGCGGGCACGATGTTCTACCTGCTCGCATACGGTTTCACCACCGTCGCGGTGTTCGGTGTCATCACCCTGGTCCGCGACTCCGACGGTGAGGCGACTCACCTGTCGAAGTGGGCCGGTCTGGCGAAGCGGTCACCCTTGGTAGCAGGCGTGTTCGCGTTCCTGTTGCTTGCGCTGGCGGGCATTCCGCTGACCAGTGGATTCATGGGCAAGCTCGCGGTGTTCTCGGCCGCGGTCGCGGATGGAATGGCTCCGCTGGTGGTGGTGGCCGTCATAGCCAGTGCCATCGCCGCGTTCTTCTACCTGCGTGTCATCGTGTTGATGTACTTCAGCGAGCCTGCTCCCGACGGGCCCACAGTGAGTGTGCCCGGAGCCTTCACCACGGCTGCGATTACGCTCGGTGTGGTTGTCACGCTGCTGCTCGGCGTGCTGCCGACGTTGGCCCTGGACTGGGCAGGCATTGGTGGGTTCACGTCGTAGGGCCTGTCAGCGCGATCCCCGCCCGTGTTTCGGGCGGGGATTGGCGACAGGCTCATGACGCATGAGCCCTTGGCGAGAAGGCGGCGGTGACGTGGCAGGCACGAGTCGGACTCAGGTCGGTGGAGGTCGGACCTCACCTCTGGAAATCGCGGACGAGGGACTGGCTGACGACCTCGCTGCGAGTCTGACCGAGGTCGAAGACCTGCTGTACGCCATGTTGCGCAGTGATTCGGACTTCGTCACCGAGACGTCGTCGCACCTCGTGGAGGCGGGCGGCAAGCGGTTCAGACCGATGTTCACGCTCCTGGCGGCGCAGTTCGGTGTACATGGCAAAGACGATGTGATCAAGGCCGCTGTCGCGGTCGAGCTGGTGCATCTGGCCTCGCTCTACCACGACGACGTCATGGACGAGGCCACCATGCGACGGGGCACGCAGAGTGCCAACGTCCGCTGGGACAACGCGGTAGCGATCCTGACCGGCGACTATCTGTTCGCCAGGGCCTCGTATCTGGTGGCGGATCTGGGCACCGAGGTCGCCAGGATCATCGCCGAGACCTTCGGCGAGTTGGTCACCGGTCAGATGCGCGAGACCGTGGGCCCCTCGGCGGGTGTCGACCCGGTCGAGCACTACATCCAGGTGATCACCGGTAAGACGGGATCGCTCATCGCGACGGCCGGTCAGTACGGTGCGATGTTGTCCGGCGCGCCGGAGGCACAGGTCAAGGCGCTCCGGCAGCTCGGCAGGTTGATCGGGATCGCCTTCCAGATCTCCGACGACATCATCGACATCGATTCGCCCATGCAGGAGTCCGGCAAGGTGCCCGGTACCGACCTGCGGGAAGGCGTTCTGACCCTGCCGATGCTCTACGCGATGGGCGAGCAGTCGCCGCACGCGGCCCGGCTTCGGGAGTTGCTGTCCGGACCGGTGGTCGAGGACGTCCTGGTCGAGGAGGCGTTGAGCCTGCTACGGGCCTCCTCCGGGGTCGCCGAGGCCCGGCGGACGCTGGCCGACTATGCCGAGCGGGCTCGCGCCGAGTTGGCCGTGCTGCCGCCGCACCCGGCCAGGGATGCGCTGGGCAGTGTGATCGAGTACGTCGTCGAGCGGAGCAGCTGACCCACCCCGTTCCCCGGGTGCCGCACGGGGTCGGCCGTGGGGTGACCCCTTCGCCGTCCGCCTTACCTCGGATAGGTCGTTGCCACGCCGGTCCAGTGCACGTCCTCGGCCGTTGTGCGGGTCATGGCGGGGCGTTCGGCGGCTCTGCCGGAGCGGGCGTCACGAAGTCTGCCGGGGCGTGGCACGGCCGATTCAGAGCCGATCCGGCTCGACCACGGTCGCCGCCTGTCGTCGTTGCTCGACACCGGCGGCCCTGCCTGCCCGCCGGGCGCGGTGCACCGCGTCGACGGTGAAGATCGCCAGCGCCACCCACACCAGTGCGAAGCCGAACCAGCGGGAGGCGGGCATCGGCTCGCCTGCGATGAGCACCGCCCAGAGCAGCTGCAGGGTCGGCGCCAGGTATTGCAGCATTCCCATCACGGTCAGCGGGATCCGCCGGGCCGCGAAGCCGAACAGCAACAGGGGCAGAGCGGTCATCGGACCGGCCAGGAACAGCAGGAAGCTGTACCAGGCGCCCTCGGTGACGAAGGTCGCGGCACCGGTGACCTGCAACCAGCCGAGGTAGCCGATCGCCACCGGCGCCAGCACCAGGCTCTCGGCGGTGAGACTGTTGAGCGAATCCAGCGGCACCGTCTTCTTCAACAGGCCGTACACCGCGAAGCTGCCCGCGACGACCAAGGCGATGACCGGCACCCGTCCGTAGTCCACCGTCACGATGACCACGGCGACGACGGCCACACCCAGCGCTATCCATTGCGGCGGCCGAAGCCGCTCGCGGAGCACGAGAACGCCGAGCAGCACGCTGAGAAGCGGGTTGATGTAGTAGCCGAGGGAGACCTCGATGACCCGCTCGGTGTGAACGGCGAAAATGTAGACACCCCAGTTGGTCGCGATCAATACCGAGGCAACCGAGATCATCGTCCAGGCGCGTAGTCCGAGCCCGCGTAAGGCGGACAATCTGCCCAACACCAAAGAAACGCCGATCATGAGAATCAGCGTCCATGCCAACCGATGGGCTAACACCTCGACCGCGCCCGACTGCTCCAGCAGGATCCAGAATCCGGGAGTGACGCCCCACAACACATAGGCACTCGCGCCGGACAACAGGCCGAGCCTGCTGCCTGCGCCTTCTGCCGTCGACTGCGAACCCGAGTGGCCTGTTGGGGCGGCTAACGGAGGGACGGACACGGGGTGAGCCTACGCCGCAGACCGGCGATATGCTTCGCGCTTTCCGTACGGTCGTACTACCGCATTCGGCTACCCCGCTTGCACATTCGAGCGCCATTCCTGGAAGGCTTGGGCCGGCGTTGGACGAAGCCGGTATCGCGGGCGCGCGGGGAGTGGACTCTCGGTGATTCTCTGCCGAGACCTCGCAGGCGTGGTGGCAGACGCGGGGTCGGGTCGGCAACACTGCGGGCTTGACGTGGCGCTCGAGTCTGCTTCGATGAGGCGCTACTGCGTGGGACGAACGACCCCAACCGGTGAAGACCGACGAGACGATGCGCTATCGGCGTGGTCATGGCACCGCGTTCAAGGCCAGGCACGGCCAGGGATGCGGGCGTGCGGCTAGGAGGGACTTCCTGTGACCTCGATCTTCGGGCAGGTATGGCTGTGGAGCCTGCTCGCCTTCGTCCTAGGGGTACTCATCACCTGGGCGTTGTTGGTTCGCCCTGCGCAACAACGGCTTTCCCGATTGGAGACCGACCGCGAGTCGGGCCCGGAACTCGACCATGCGGTCGACACCGATCAACCCGACGAGTTCGCCGGGCGGTCGCCGCAGCGTGCCGCCTCCGTGCAACGTGACTTCGACGGCGAGGACCTGCTCGCCGGTATTCGGGGCACGACGCCGAACCCGACGAGCAGACAGCCGATGCCGGAGACGTACGAGGAGCTGTGGGACAACAGTCCCGCGCCGTCGCCTCAGACCCGACACCTGCCGTCCCGCCCCGCCGAACCCCCGCGTCGACCCGAACCGACCAGATCCGACTTCTTCGCCGATCAACACGCCGATCGAACCCCCGCACGGCCCGATGCGCAGCAGCGCGGCAACCTCGACGACTCCCGCCGCGACCGGGGCCCCGGGCCACTCGACCAGTACCAGGGACCGACGGCGCAACGCCGTGAGCAACGGCCCGAGGCGCAGGCCGACCAGACCGCGGTCATCGACACCGGCTCCTTCTTCCCGCAGGCCGATGCCCGGCGTGCCGACCCGACGGCGAAACCCGCCCGCCCCGAACGTGGCTTCGACGGACCGAGCAGCACCAAGGCCGGGCCGGGACGACGTGACGAGACGATCGGCTGGCCGGATGAGATGGGCGACGCCGAACCTGCGGCGGATTCCCGGCCGCAGGACGCGTCGGTCGCCGACCTGTTGTCGGAGTCCGACCCGGATACCTGGCGTGGCAGCGAACCCGAGGGACTGGCTCGACCGGAACAGCATCCGCGCCGCAACCTGCCGGCCGCCGACGTCGCGGACGACCCGGCGCAGGCCGACGGCCTCGACGGCGCCTGGCCGCAGAGCGAGCAGCGCAGCGGTTCGAGCCTGGAGGACGTCGACGCCGACCAGCATCCGATGGCCCAGCCCACGCCGGGATCCGATGCGACCTCCTGGGTCGGCGATGTGGCCGAGCCACGCACCGATTTCTTCCGCCGATCCGACCTGTCCGCCACCGAGGAGCCCGCCGACCAGGTAGCGGCCGCCGAGTTCCCCACCGAGGACACCCCGGCCGAGGATCAGGCAGGCGACGAGCATCCCGTCGGGGAACACGAGTGGCCGGACCAGCAGGTCGTCACCCCACCGGAGCCGGAGCCGGGGGCGGCCTCCGAGTTGCCCAAGCGCAAGCCCTCGACGGCGAAGCGCGGCGATCGGACCCCTGGGCCGCTCGCCATCTCCGCGCGGCCCGAATCGCTTCCCGACGCCGACCAGGATGCCGCCGCAGTTCAGGATGGCGGCCTGCCTGCCGCGCCGGTCGAGCGATCGAACCTGGCCTCGGGTTGGCCGGTGCGTGATACCGCCGCCTCGGGTGCTGCGACGCCGACCCAGCAACCGGTGTCGATGTTCGAGCCCGCCATCGATCCGGTCGAAGAGCACGTCGAGGAAGCCGCCGAGGAATCGTCCGTCGGCACCGATCACGGGCGCGTCGATGCAGTCCAGTCCACAACCGAACAGGGTGAACAGACCGCGATGATCCCGATTGTGTCGATCTCCGACGACGAAGGGCCTGCCGGCTCGGCCGACCAGGGCCGGACTCCGGCGGAACCGGCGCAGCCCGCCGAGGACCAGGCGGACCGGCGTCGGACCGCAGGCGGTATCCCGCACGTCGCCGATCGGGCAACGGCCCGGCCTGCCTCTGCCGCCCTCGCCCGGCGCACCGATCCGCTCGACGATCTGGAACTCGGCGACGCCACCCCGTCGGCGGCCGACGCGGCCGACGCCGAGGACACCGGCGGCGAACGGTCCAGGTCGCTGTTCGAACCGGTGCTGGAGGCGGACAACGTCGCCCCCGGCCCGGCACCCAGCGGCGGAGCGGCCGAGTTCGTGTGGTTCGCGGGCCGAGGCCAGGCAGGCAGCCAGGCTGGTCCGCCGCCGCGACCGGCCCTCCCGGCCGGGTCGATACCCGCCATCGCCCAGCCGGTCATGCCGACCCCGTCCAGCTCTCCCGGCCGGGAACCATGGATCCCGATCCAGGACCTGGAGGGCAACCGGCTCGACGCGGCGACCCTGACCCCGAAGGGTGCCCAGCCATTCGGTCCGGGGTCCGCGCCCGCCGCGCCGGACGGTTCGGCGCCGACCGCCGACTACCAGATCAAGGCCAACGCCAAGAGCCGTACCTACTACACCGAGCAGTCGCCGCAGTTCGCCACGGCGAAGGCCCAGGTGTGGTTCCGCAGCGAGGCCGATGCCCAGCGGGCCGGGTTCGCGCCCTGGCACACCCGCAGATCCGGTTCCACCGGGCACTGACCCCGCTGCGGCCTTCAACGAAGCAGCGTCAACCCACGACGGTCCAGGTCTCGTTCCCGCGCAGCAGGTTCCCCAGATCGGGGGTCCGCTTGGCGGTCGCCTCGGCGACCTGCTCGCGGGCCAGATCGTCGTAGGTCGGCCTGGCCACCGCGCGGAAGACCCCCGTCACGGTCGGATCGAGATCCTGGCCGCCCAACCGGGACAGGGCGAAGGCATAACCGGGATCGGACCGGGTCGCGTCATGCACCACGATCGCGTCCCGGTCCACCTCCGAGGTCGCGGCCACCCGGAGCCCGAAACCGTCGGTCACCACCGCGTATTCGCCTTCGGCGCCGAACACGATGGGTTCGCCGTGTCGGAGTCCGATGATTCGCCGTTCCCGCTCGCCCGGTTGCTTGAGCACGTCGAAGGCGTCGTCGTTGAAGATCGGGCAGTTCTGGTAGATCTCCACCAGTGCCGTGCCGCGATGCTCCGCCGCCGCGCGCAGCACCTCGGTGAGCTGCTTGCGGTCCGAGTCCAGCGCCCTGGCCACGAAGGTGGCCTCGGCGCCGAGAGCCAGCGACACCGGGTTGAACGGGTTGTCCAGCGAACCGGCAGGCGTCGATTTGGTGACCTTGCCGACCTCCGAGGTCGGCGAGTACTGGCCCTTGGTGAGCCCGTAGATCCGGTTGTTGAACAGCAGGATCTTCAGGTTCACGTTGCGCCGCAGCGTGTGCACCAGGTGGTTGCCGCCGATGGACAGGGCATCGCCGTCCCCGGTGACCACCCACACGGAGAGGTCGGGCCGCGATGTGGCCAGACCGGTGGCGATCGCCGGTGCGCGACCGTGAATCGAGTGCATGCCGTAGGTGTTCAGGTAGTACGGGAACCGCGAGGAACACCCGATCCCCGACACGAAGACGATGTTCTCCTGGCGCAGCCCCAATTCGGGCAGGAAGGACCGCACGGCCGCCAACACGGCGTAGTCGCCGCAGCCGGGACACCACCGCACCTCCTGGTCGGAGGTGAAGCCCTTCGCCGTCTGCTTCTCCTCGGTTCGCGGAACCCCTGCGGTCCCGCCGATCAGCGGCAGCCCTAGCTCAACAGCCGTCATCTGTCGTCCTCCTCGAAAGCAGGTGTCCGGCGCGATGCCGTGTCGTCCATCGGATCGAGGCGGTCGCCGTGCCCTCGGCGTCGCCACGGGCGAGGCCGGAGGTCATGTGTCGACCCGGCCGATGACATCGGTCAGCACGTCTTGCAGCTCCTCTGCCTTGAACGGCAGCCCGGCGACCTTCGTGTGACTGATCACGTCCACCAGATGGCGGGCCCGGATCAACATGGCCAGTTGACCCAGGTTCATCTCGGGAACGACCACCCGGTCGTAGCGGGCCAGCACCTCGCCGAGATTGCCCGGCATCGGGTTGAGATGACGCAGATGAGCCGAGGCGATCGACAGACCCGCCGCCCGCACCCGACGGCAGGCCGCACCGATCGGACCGAAGGTCGAACCCCACCCGAGTACGAGCACTCTCGCCTGCCCGTCCGGATCGTCTACCGACAGATCGGGCACGGTGATGCCATCGATCTTGGCCTGTCGCAGGCGAACCATGCGGTCGTGGTTCTCGGGGGAGTAGGAGATGTCACCCCGACCGTCGGACTTCTCCAAGCCGCCGATGCGATGTTGCAGCCCTGCGGTTCCCGGGATCGCCCACGGCCTGGCCAGCGTCTCGGGATCACGCAGGTATGGCCAGAACTCGCCGGAGCCGTCCGGCGCGTTGGGTTCCGTGGCGAAGGCGACCCGCAGGTCGGGAAGGTCGTCGACCTCCGGAATCCGCCACGGCTCCGACCCGTTGGCGATGTAGCCGTCGGACAACAGCAGCACCGGGGTTCGATAGGTCAGTGCGATCCGCACCGCGTCCAGCGTGACCTGGAAACAGTCGGCGGGGGAGGCGGGCGCGAGCACCGGCACCGGCGCCTCGCCGTTTCGGCCGAACATGGCCTGCAACAGGTCGGCCTGCTCGGTCTTGGTCGGCAGACCCGTCGACGGCCCGCCACGCTGGATATCGCAGATCAGCAGCGGCAGTTCGGTCATCACCGCCAGGCCGACCGTCTCGGCCTTGAGCGCGATGCCGGGGCCGGAGGTCGACGTCACGCCGAGCGCCCCGCCGTAGGCGGCGCCCAATGCGGCGCCGACGCCGGCGATCTCGTCCTCGGCCTGGAAGGTCGTGACGTTGAAGTTCTTCTGCTTGCTCAGCTCATGCAGGATGTCCGACGCCGGAGTGATCGGATAGGTGCCCAGGAACACCGGTAGCTCGGCGAGAGTGCCCGCCGTGACGATGCCGTAGGCCAACGCGGCGTTGCCGGTGATCTGGCGATAGGTGCCCGGCGCGAGCTTGGCGGGCGCCACCTCGTAGGTGATGGCGAAGGCCTCCGTGGTCTCGCCGTAGTTCCACCCGGTGCGGAAGGCCAGCACGTTGGCCTCGGCGATGTCCGGCTTACGGCCGAACTTCTCCCGCAGGAACCGCTCGGTGCCCTCGGTGGGTCGGTTGTACATCCACGACAACAATCCGAGCGCGAACATGTTCTTCGCCCGCTCGGCGTCCTTCTTGGACAGCCCGGTCTCGCTGAGCGCGCTTCTGGTCAGCGTGGCCATCGCCACCTCGTGCACCTGGAAGGCAGCCAGTGACTCCCCGCCCAACGGGCTGGCGTCGTAACCCACCTTGGCCAGGTTGCGCTTGGTGAACTCGTCGGTGTTGACGATCAGGATCCCGCCTGCGGGCAGATCGTCGATGTTGGCCTTGAGCGCGGCGGGGTTCATCGCCACCAGCACGTCGGGTCGATCGCCCGGGGTGAGGATGTCGTAGTCGGCGAAGTGCAACTGGAAGCTCGACACCCCGGGCAGCGTTCCGGCTGGGGCCCGGATCTCGGCCGGGAAGTTCGGCAGCGTCGCGAGGTCGTTGCCGAACGCGGCGGCCTCGGAGGTGAAACGGTCTCCGGTCAGCTGCATCCCGTCGCCCGAATCACCGGCGAAGCGGATGACGACTCGGTCGAGTCGGCGGCTCGCGGCATCGGGGGAGGGACCGCCTCCGCTCCCGTCCGAGCCTGGATCGTCGTGTTTGGTCACCGTCATTGCTCGTTTCCTCACGGCTGTCGGGGACAACGGCGTGGGCAGGCAAACAAGAACAGAACGTGGAGGACGCCAGCCCGCGGGTGTCGGTCGGCTGTTTCCCAGTCCGCTGGGGGTGTGGCCCGCATGATGGCTCCACCGAGGGCGCGAGGTGTGCCGCCACCAGTGGGCCCGGCAGAGGCGTGAACGCGGGATATCGGCGCTCGCCATCGATTCGGGCCGGACAGTCAGGTCGTGGCGGCTCCCCCTCGGGCTCATGGCCGGTCTCGGCGATGTGCACGCTGCGCGTCCAACACTACCGAGGAGACTGGTGCGAATGCTTGTGTCAAATGGGGCCGATCGCACCCTGGGACGGGCCGCGATCCAGCCCAGTGCCGCCCTCGGGCATGGCTGGACGTTCCAACAGTTTGGAGAGCACCACCGTGGAGACCGTGCGGTCGATGAAATCCACCGCCCGTAGCCGTTCCAACGCGGTCTCCAGATGCTGGATGCTCGCGGCCCGCAGATGCACGATGGCGTCGGCGGCACCCGACACGGTGTACGCACCCACCACCTCGGCCAACGGTTCCAGCCCGACCCGGATCTGACCCGGCGTCACATTCCCGTGGCAGTAGACCTCGACGAAGGCCTCGGTGCCCCAACCCAGGGCCTCCGGATCGACCACCGCGGTGAAGCCGCGCAGCACCCCGAGATCCAGCAGTCGATCCACCCGACGCTTCACTGCGGGGGCGGACAACCCGACCTTCGCGCCGATGTCGGCGAAGCTCGAACGGGCATCGGCCACCATGCACGAAATGATTCGATGGTCAGTCTTATCCATACGAAACATTCTGCCCTTTAAAACGCAATACAGCGGCGTTGTTCGGGTGTCTCCGAGCACTTACATTTCGATACATGACGGTCGCGGATGTGCAGGGAATCGGCCCCTCCGGTCTGGGAGGTGGTGCCACGGTCGCCGTGGACCATCCCGCCGTGGTCGAACCAAGACTGGCCACCCCGAGGCGTTACCTGATGTGCCCGCCGGAGCACTTCACCGTCTCCTATGCGATCAACCCGTGGATGAACCCCGAGGTGGCCGTCGATACCGCCGAGGCCATCCGGCAATGGGACGCGCTACGCCGAACCTATGAGCGGCTCGGCCACACCGTCGAGGTGATCGACGCAGAGCCGGGCCTGCCCGACATGGTGTTCGCCGCGAACTCGGGCACCGTGGTGGACGGCCGGGTCCTCGGCGCGCGATTCCGCGCCCCCGAGCGGGCCGCCGAGGCCGAGCACTACCGACGTTGGTTCGTGCGCAACGGCTTCCGCGACGTGGTCATGCCCAGCTGCACGAACGAGGCGGAGGGCGACTTCACCTGGACGGGGTCGCTACTGCTTGCTGGCACCGGGTTCCGCACCGACCCCGGCGCACACAGCGAGGCCCAGGAGACCCTGGGCGTGCCGGTGGTGTCGCTGCGGTTGATCGACCCGAGGTACTACCACCTCGACGTCGCACTGTTCGTGCTCTCCGAGGGCAGCGCCACGGTCGCACCCCTGGTCGCCTACTACCCGGAGGCGTTCTCGCCGGGCAGCCTGCGGGTGCTGCGTCGCTTGTTCCCGGACGCGGTCATCGCCACCGAGCACGACGCGGCCTGCCTCGGGCTCAACGCGGTCTCCGACGGCCGAAACGTGGTGCTGCCCATCGAGGCCGTCGGCCTGGCCGAACAGGTCGCCCAGCGGGGTTTCGAACCGCACTTCGTCGACATCGGCGAACTGCGCAAGTCCGGTGGCGGACCGAAGTGCTGCACGATGGAGTTGCGGGGCTGAGCCTGCGCGGATGCCCGCGGCGGTGGTGCGTTGTCAGGAACGTTCCTTCTCGGTTCCATAGCCGGGAATCCGCACCATCGCCGTCAGCCCGCCGCCGGAATTGGCGGTCAACTCCAGGCTTCCCCGGTGCGCCTCGACGATGGCGGTGATCAGCGCGAGGCCGAGCCCGTGCCCTCGGCGGCCCGAACGATCGGCGGAGCGCCCAGCACCCCGGAAGAACGGCTCGGTGAGCATCGTCAGGGTCTCGGGCGCAATCACCGCGCCGGTATTGGAGACCCGCAGCCATGCGCCCGCGCTGCCGCCTCCGGCCGGGCCGCTCTCGACGGTGATCGAGCCGTTCGCCTTGTTGTGACGCACCGCGTTGTACAGCAGGTTCACCGCGAGCTGGCGGAGGAGGACCGCGTCGCCTGCCGCCGAGGACTTCTCAATCCGGCTGATCACGGTGACGCCCGACTCCGCCGCCTCGCCACCGGCATCGGCGAGCGCCTTGTGCAGCACGTCATCGAAGTCGACCTGCGCGGTGGCGAGCGGGTTGCCGCCGATCTCGGCGAGGTCCAGCAGGGACTCGACCGTCTCGATACTGCGCCGGTTGGTGAACTGCAATCGAGCGATGAGACCGGGGACGTCGTGGTCGTCGATGCCGCCCGCCGCGACATCGAGCATCGCCTTACTGGTGGCCAGTGGGGTGCGTAATTCGTGCGAGGCATCGGCGGCGAAGCGTTGCTGCGCCCGAAACGATCGATCGAGTCGTTCCAACATCGAATCGAAGGTGTCGGAGAGGTCCTTGAACTCGTCGTCGGGGCCGCGCAGACCTACTCGGTGATCAAGACTGCCCGCACCTGCCCGCTGTGCCGCGGCGTTGATCTGCTGCAACGGTCGCAGGACCCGGCCCGCGACCACCCAACTCACCCAGGCGCCCGCGATCCCCAGAACCAACAGCGTCCCGATCGAGACGGCCAACAGGGTGTTCAGCACGTCATCGCGGTCGTAGATCGTCAGGTTGACCGCGTCCATCGTCTCGGCCGGGCTGGTCGGTCCACTCGTCTCCTCGATCGGCTCGGTCACCCGCTGGGGAAACCCCTCGGGGGAAATCTCCGCCCAATCTCCGGATTCCGAGGCGTGGTCGGCCCTGGCGATCGCATAGTTCGGCACGAACCGCATGAAGCTGTAGATACCGATGACCATCGCCACGCCCAGCAACAGCAGGAAACCCGTGTAGGTGATGGTGAGCCGGACCCGCACGGTGAACCGGGGCCTGCGCGGTTGTCTCCGCTGCGCGCCCTCCTGATCTGAGCCGCCCTGCTCGTCAGCAGCGGTGGGGAGTCGCGTCATGGGCGCGGTGGCCTCAAACATGGCGCGCGGGATCCTGAACTCGGTAACCGACGCCCGGGACGGTCTGGATCACCCACGGCTGGCCGAGCCGTTTACGCAGCGTCGAGATGGTCACCCGGATGGCATTGGTGAACGGATCGGCATTGCGATCCCACGCCTTCTCCAACAGGGCCTCGGCGCTGACCACGCCGCCGCCCGCCGAGAGCAGGATCTCCAACACCGCGAACTCCTTGCGACTGAGCCGCACCAGCCGACCCTCGCGGTAGACCTCCCGGCGAAACGGATCCAGCCGCACTCCGGCCAGCTCCAACAGCGGGGGACTGTCCCGACCCGTCCGGCGGTTCAGCGCGCGCAAGCGCACCACCAGCTCGGGAAATTCGAACGGCTTGGCGAGGTAGTCGTCGGCGCCGATCTCGAAACCGGTCACCTTCTGTTCGAGCCTGCGGGCCGCCGTCAACATGAGCACTCGGCACTTCCATGGGGAGGCGACGATCTGTCTGCAGACATCGTCGCCATGGGTGCCGGGGATGTCCCGGTCGAGCACCACCACGTCGTATTCGTCGACGGCGAGCGCCTCCAATGCGCTGTCGCCGTCGTGCACGATGTCCGGGGTCATCGCCTCGCGGCGTAACCCCGCGGCAATGGCATCCGCGAGATACACCTCGTCCTCGACGACCAACACCCGCATCGAAACTCCTGTCTTATCCGCCGCAGACATTCCAACGGCCGGGGAGCGTCGAGTACACCATCCAGCGCCTATGCAGAAGATAAGCGATTTCGCAGATCATCTCGTAACCCTTCATTCGGTGAACTGATCCCGCCCCACAGCCGGGGCCGACGAGCGTCGTCGGTCCTTTCGAATCGCTGGGGCGAGAAGGAGCCGAAGATGAAGATCAGTGCACGCCGGTCGTTGCGAAACGCCTTGCTCGTGCTGCCGTTGGCAGTGCTGCTGACCGGGGCCTGCGGCGGCGGGGAAGAGGAGAGCAGCCCGGCGCCGGATGCGGGCAACGATGCTGCCAGCGGTGGCACGGAGCAGGCGGGCACCGATGACGAACTGGAGGAGTGGGGTCTCAACTTCCGTAGCTGTATGCGGGACGCGGGCATCGACATGCCGGAGCCCGAGGGCGGGATGATGGAGGCCCCCAGCGCCGACATCATCTCGTCTGACGCCTTCATCGAGGCGGACGAGGCCTGCCGGGAGGAGTTCGGCGAACCCCCGATGGCCGAGGGCGGGCTCGATCCCGAGGAACGCCACGAGGAGAACCTGCGCATCGCGAGCTGTTTCCGAGAGAACGGCGTCGACGTGCCCGACCCGGCGCCCGGCGAGATGCTCACGATCGACCTGGAGATCCCCGAGGACGTCTTCGAGGCATGCGACGTCCAGGGGCTGCCCACCGGCGCCGGATCCTGAGGGGACGGGCGGGCGTGAGCAGGGAGCTCAGTGACGAACGGGCCGACCGGTCGTCGGAGTCGGATGTGCAGCAGGACCCGGTCGATGCCGTCGGGGGCGCCCGGGAGACCACGTCATCGGTGCAGGAAGAGAAAGTGAACCGATCAGAGCACGCCCGGCCAGCGGCGAAACAGGATGATGTCGCTCGACCGCGCAAGAAGCGACGGCGTTCGCTGATCATCGGCGCCGTAGTGGCCCTCCTCGCCGTCGGCGGTGCGGCCGGGGTGTACGCCTACGACCGATCACAGGCTGCCCAAGCCGACGAGAGCAGCATGCCGAAGGCGGACATCACCACCGAGACGATCGTGCGTGGTGACCTCACCGGAAGCACCCGGGTACTGGGCACGCTGGAGTACTCCGGCGGGTCCGGTATCCCCTCGGCGATGTCGGGCACGATCACGGAACTGCCCGAAACCGGCCAGGAACTGAAGCTGGGTTCGGTGGCATTCCGGGTCGACAACCGGCCGGTCATCCTGATGCACGGTCAACTGCCCGCGTGGCGGTCCTTCGAATACGGAATGGACGACGGACCCGACGTCCGCCAGCTGGAGGAATCGCTCGCAGCACTGGGTTTCTTCACCGACGAACCGGACGACACCTTCGGCTGGCCGACTGCGACCGCGATCCAGAACTGGCAGGGCGAGCACGGACTGGACAAGACCGGCGAGATCGAGATGGGCGAGATCGTCTTCACCTCGGGAGACGTTCGGGTCGGATCGCTCGGCGCCGCCGTGGGCGACCAGGTCGGACCTGGCGCCGACGTCCTGGGGGTCACCGGAATCGACAAGATCGTCTCGGCCGAGCTGGACCTCAAGGATCAGTCACTCGGGGTCCTGGACAAGGCCGTGACCGTCAGCCTGCCCGGCGGTACCCAAGCTGCGGGCACGGTCACCTCGGTGGGCGCGCCCGTCGAGACCGAGGGCGACATGGGTCCGAAGGTGCGCATTCCGGTGACCGTCACGCTGGACGACGCCGCAGACGCGGACGGCCTTCAACAGGCCGACGTGAGCGTCGACTTCGCCAGCGAGACCCGCGAAGACGTCTTCTCGGTTCCGGTCTCCGCGCTTCTGGCCCTGCCCGAGGGCGAGTTCGGGGTGGAGATCCTCGGCGCGGATGGCGCGGTCGAGGAGATCACCATCGAGACCGGGCTGTTCACCGATGGACGGGTCGAGATCTCCGGCGAAGGGCTGGCCGAAGGTCAGGAAGTCGTGGTGCCCTCGCTGTGAATCCCATCATCGAACTACGCGGGGTCTGCCGTGATCACGGGCACCCCCCGGTCCAGGCGCTCAAGGACGTGTCGCTGCGCATCGATCGGGGGGAACTCACCGCCATCGTCGGGCCCAGCGGTTCCGGTAAATCGACCATGCTCAACCTGATCGGTACCCTCGACCGGCCGAGTCGGGGCACGGTGATCATCGATGGTCAGGACGTCGCCGAACTGTCGGATTCCGATCTGTCGGCCGTGCGGGCCTACCGGATCGGTTTCGTCTTCCAACAGTTCCACCTCGCCGAGGGCGTGACCGCCGTCGACAACGTCGCCGACGGACTGCTCTACACGGGGGTTCCCCGCAGGCAACGGCGAAAGCGCGCGATCGAGGCCTTGCGTCGAGTGGGACTCGACCACCGGTTCGATCACCTGCCCAACCAACTCTCCGGCGGGGAGCGTCAGCGGGTCGCCGTCGCCAGGGCCGTCGTGGGCGAACCGCCCCTGCTGTTGGCCGACGAGCCCACCGGCAACCTGGACTCCACCTCGGGCGCCGAGGTGGTCCGGCTGCTGCGCGACCTCAATGCGAGTGGGACCACGGTCGTCGTGATCACCCACGACGTCGAGCTGGCCGAGATGCTGCCGCGTCGGATCACCCTGCGCGACGGCACGCTGATGGCCGACTCGGCCGCGATGGTCGGAGCGGGTTCGTGAAGGCGCCGTGGGGCCGATCGCGCGTGCGCGGTGCGGACGTGGTCCGCCTCGGCACCACCGGATTGCGGGCCCGGCCCGCACGGGCGATCCTCTCCGCGCTCGGTATCGCCATCGGTATCGCGGCAATGGTCGCCGTGGTCGGCATCTCCACATCGAGCCAGGCCCGCTTGGACGCGCAGCTGGAGGCCCTGGGAACGAACCTGCTGACGGTCACGCCGAACGTCAAGGGCTTCAACGCGCAGGCGGTGCTGCCCATCGAGTCCGCCGACATGGTCGGCCGCATCGACGGGGTCGAACAGGTCGGTTCGGTCGGACTGTTGGAGAACCTCAAGGTCTACCGCAGCCATCTGGTGGACGAGAACGAGTCCGGCGGCATCGACATCAACGCCGCGCACCCCGATCTGTTGAAGGTCACCGGCGCGGAACTGGCCACCGGGAGCTGGCTGAACCCCTCGGTCGGTGAGTTCCCGGCCGTGGTGCTCGGATCGAAGGCGGCCGAACGACTGGGCATCATCGCCGAGGGCAGGCAGGTGTGGCTGGGCGGGCGCTATTTCACCGTGATCGGCATCCTGCAACCGGTGCCACTGGCCCCGGAACTCGACACCACGGCCTTGATCGGGCCGGAGATCGCCGTTGAGGAATACGGTTTCGACGAGCATCCGACGACGATCTACGAGCGGTCCTCGGATGACGCGGTGGCCTCGGTTCGGGAGCTACTCCCGTCGACGGTCAACCCCGAGACCCCCGAGGATGTCGCGGTGAGCAGGCCCTCGGATGCGCTTGCCGCCCGGCAGGCCGCCGATGACGCCTTCACCGGACTGCTGTTGGGCCTCGGTTCGGTTGCTCTGCTGGTCGGTGGCATCGGCGTGGCGAACACCATGATCATCTCGGTGCTGGAGCGACGGCGCGAGATCGGCCTGCGGCGCGCGCTCGGCGCGACCAGGGGACACGTCCGAGTCCAGTTCCTGACCGAGGCGCTGGTCCTCTCGGCGCTGGGTGGCCTGGCCGGAGTAGCCATCGGCGTCGGCGTGACCACGGGATTCGCCGTCTCGCAGGACTGGCCGATGGTCGTCCCGATCGAGGTGCTCGCGGCAGGAGTCGGGGCGACGGTGGTGCTCGGCGGCCTGGCCGGTCTGTACCCGGCGGTGCGAGCGGCGCGGACCCCGCCGACGACCGCACTCAGCGGGTAGCCGAAGCCGGGGGGCTGTATTCGGCTGGGCATTCGGCTGGCTTCGGTGGAGAACACCGGAGCCAGCCGTTTCGCGTTGTCCCCCGTCGATGGGGATCGGAGGCGATGTCGGCGCTCATGGTCGGCGGTTCTCGAGAATCGGTCGGGCCGGGCCGGCGACCGGGTGTGGCGGCGGGCCGGCCCGGGCGGCCGGTTAGTCGGTGACGAGCGCGAACTCCTCGATCAGACGATTCTCATGGTGAACCACCACGCGGTTGGAACGGGTCCAACTCTGCTCGATCGACACGTTGACAGCACTCTTGTCGGATAACTGGGCGTCGAACTCGGTGATCAGCCGAGCTGTCTTGCTCTTCGCCAACTCGCGCCCGTTCAGCAGCACGCTGAACCGAGTGTCGATGTCTCCGCCCATGATTGCCACGGCGACCAGATCGTCACCGATCTGGATCTGCCGCCGGTGTAGGAACGTGTCCACGTGCGAACCTCGATGCCATCGCTGGGTGACCTCTCGATCCTTGTACCTGCGATTCTCCCATCGAATACCGTCAATCCCGACCCGCGGTGGGCGCCCGCGATCTCGATCGTGGTGGTTTCCCGGACGCCGCAGCCGAACCCGGCGCTCGCCGTGCTCGCGAAAGGCCTCGGTTGCGCTGGCTGCGAACAGTCGCGACGAGATCCCCGCAGGTCGTTAGCGTCGAACCATGCAGATCACCGAGGTATTGCCGAGCCTGCACCGGATCTCCTTCGACCACGGGCAGGCCTACCTGTGGAGCGATCCGGACGCGCTGACCCTGATCGATACCGGCCATCGAGGCTCCGGTGCCGAGATCGACGCAGCCATCCGGCACATCGGCCGGGATCCGGGGCAGCTCAGCCGGATCATCCTGACGCACTGGCATCCGGACCATGTCGGATCCGCCGCCGAGATCGCCGACTGGCATGACGGGGTGACAGTGTTCGCATCGGCCGCCGACACGCCCGTGATCCGAGGCGATCAACAGGGACCGGCGCCGGTGCTGCCGGAGTCCGAACGCGCGCTCTACGAGCGGATCGTCCCCGGGGTGCCAGCCGCACCGCCGGTTCGGGTCGACCGCGAACTGGTCGACGGCGACCTGCTGGACTTCGCGGGCGGAGCCGCGGTGATCGCCGTCCCCGGCCACACCGAGGGCAGCATCGCGATTCACCTGCCCGTGCACCGAGTGCTGTTCACCGGCGACACGGTGGCCAACGTCGACGACGTGACCACCCTCGGAGTGTTCAACGTCGATCGCGCCCAGGCCATCCGCTCACTCCACACCCTCGCAGGCTTCGATGCGGACGTGATCCTGGTCGGTCACGGTGAGCCGATCACCGCCGACGGCGCCGCCCGCCTACGCAAGACGGCGGCGGCGACGGACTGAACCCACCCTCCCGGCCCGAGCTCGGCGATTCCCGCAGCCGACTCGGGAATCAGGAGTCGGCGAGCACCTCGCCGAGAATCCGGGCATACATCCGGCCTGGACTGGGCTCCGAGGCAGGCCGCAGGAAGCCCGGCAACAGCGGGGGAGCCGCCGCGAACGGCGCCAACTGCTCGAACAGCACGGTCGCGTCCGCAGGGCGGTCCGCAGGCTGCTTCTCCAACAGGGCGAGCAGCAGCCGGTTGAGTTCCGACGGCATCCCCGGCACCGGCTGCGGCTGTTCCTTCACCTGCTTCTCGAACACCGCGTAGGCGGTGGGGCCGGTGAACAACTGC
The DNA here is from genome assembly GCF_014203365.1 of Actinoalloteichus hymeniacidonis. NCBI lineage: Bacteria > Bacillati > Actinomycetota > Actinomycetes > Pseudonocardiales > Pseudonocardiaceae > Actinoalloteichus > Actinoalloteichus hymeniacidonis. The sequence goes on along the minus strand of NZ_JACHIS010000001.1, from coordinate 5,751,855 downwards.
CTGCCGGTCAGCATCTCGTGCAGCACACAACCGAGGGCGTAGAGATCGCTGCGTGGGCCCGCCACCCCGCGCTGGATCTGCTCCGGCGACATGTACGCGGGGGTACCGAGAATCTGCCCTGCCCTGGTGAACTGGGCGACGTCGGAATCCCGCAACAGCGCGAGCCCGAAGTCGAGGACCATCACGCTGCCATCGGGACAGAGCATCAGGTTCGTCGGTTTGAGGTCGCGGTGACAGATGGACAGCGTGTGCGCCGCCGCGAGCACCGCGCACGCTTGGGCGCCGATCGCGGCGGCCCACGGCACCGGGAGCGGACCGTACTCGCCGACCAGGTCCGCGATCGTCACGCCGTCGATGAACTGCATGACCTGGAACAGTCGCTGGTCGAACACCCCGAAGTCGAAGAGGATCGGCGCACCCGCGTGCTGCAATCGCGCCAGGATCCGGGCCTCCCGAATGAACCGCTGCTCCAGTTCCTCATCCGGTCCACCGGGCAGATTGAGGAACTTCACCGCGACCCGTCGGTCCAGATGCCGATCGTGGGCCTGGTAGACCGCGCCCATGCCACCTCGGCCCAGCGGCAACTCCGCCAACTCATATCGGTCTGCGACGAGCACGCGCCCTCCCACAAAACGACCGGCCCCCGGTGGGCGAAGCGCCCTTCTCGCTGTCGAACGCCATGAGGCTAGTCCGGTGCCAGCTGACCGTCGGTGAGACCGTCGAAACCCGACCGCACCAGCGTTGCACCCAGCTCGGACGTCCGACGCAACGCATCCTCCAGTTCGATCAAGGCCCGGAAAGCCTGCCCATAACGCTGCTGTTCGGCCAGGGGCAACCTGGGCAGTCGGGTCCGGCGGGCATCGATGCGACTGGATCCCGAGACAGGATGCCGTTGACCGCCACGCAGGAAACCGGCGAGGAAATCCGGGTCCATTCGATCGGCGTCGACCCGGTACAGGGTGAGGTGGGGTCCGAGCACCGCGCCCTGTTCGGTGATGACCCTGGCCAGGCCGGTGGCGGTGGCCACCACGTCACCGGGGACCAACGACACCAGCTCTGGTTCGGCCGTGACCCGGCCGGACGGCGTTGCACCTGCAGCGAGATCCTCGCCGGTCAACATCGGAAGCTCGCCGCTGTCCACCGCCATGCGAGGGGGTGCGGTCAACACACTGATCAGCCCGGCCTTCACCAGTTCGCCGACCGTGGTGATCGCGAACGCCCGTGGCTCGGTCAGCACGGCCAACTCCGGCGGGGTGGCCGAGAGATTCCGAAAACCCTCGAGGGCGGCCTGGAACTCGGCGCCGACCTCGCCTGCGGGCCGGGTGCGATGCCGGGCGGGGCTGAGGTCGACCTCATCGTCGAGCAGGTCGATGACCGCCACCATGACACCGTCGGTGGCGTGATCGGACGAGGGGCCGGGAACGGTGTCGGGGCCGGGGCCGGGGCCGGGGCCGGGGGCAGAGCCGGGGCCGGCGGCAGGACCGGAGCCGGGGCCGGGGCTGAGGCCTTGGTCGGGGTCGGGGGTGGCGGCTTCCGTGATCCGAGCCAACGCGGCCTCGGCGCCCGCCAGATCGCCCTCGGCCTCCGCAAGCAGGATGTGTTGCGGAGTGCGGTCGTTCGGCTCGGGACGACGCAGCAGCCATAGGTCGTTGCCGCCGATGCCGAGACTCACCACGGCGCGCAGCGCGCCTGCCCGCAGGAGATTGCTGCGGATCCGGCGTCCCGGCTTACGGCTGGCCGAGGCGGGCGGCATGAGGATCGCGACCACTCCACCCGGTCGGACCCGGGCCAAACAATGTTGCACCCAGGCGAGTTCCGATTCGCCGCGTGGCGGAAGTCCGTACTCCCAGCGCGGATCGCCGGTCAGCTCGTCGTATCCCCAGGTGCGCTCGTTGAACGGCGGATCACAGACCACCGCATCGGCCTGCGTGTGCTCGAACCCGTCCCGGAGCAGGGAATCCTCGGCGATCAGCCTGGCGTCGACCCCGCGAAGTAGCAATCGGACCGCCGCGATGACCGCCGAGGATGCGTCGATCTCCTGACCGAGCACGCGACTTGCCGGGATCGCGCAGAGCAGATTCCCCAGCCCACAGGCGGGATCCAGCACGGTGCCGTCATCGGGGGCGACCACCCGCGCCAACAGCTGGGCGACGTCGGCGGGAGTGGTGACCAACCTGCGGGAATGGGCCTGCTGATAGCGCTCGCACAGGAACTCGAACGCATCCAGGTGGCCGTCCTCGGCTGCCAATCGGCCGATCAACCGATGGGCCTCGGGATCCTCGATGGGCGTGGGTCTACTGGGCAGTCTGTCGACGTTCTCATCGTCGCCGTCGCGCAGCTGCAACAGCAGGACGCCTGCCGCAGCCACCGTCTCACCGAGCCTGAGGTCATCGGCCCCGGCCCGAAGGCGCTGCCACACCCGATCGCCGAGTGATACCACTGCCGGCTTGCCGTGCTTGGTGAGCCAGTTCTCCACGGCCAACAGCGAGAACAGCGGACTCGACGCGGTGCCGCCGACCGGAGGCGGGAAGTCGTCGTGCCTGCGGCGCCAATTGCTGACCGCCGCCCGACCCATCCCGACGAGCCTCGCGATGTCGCCGGTGCTCACCGTGGCATCTGGGTTCACGACGACCAGCCTAGTTCCCGCTGGCGGCGAAGACTCCACAGCGCTGTTAATTGTGAATTGCGTCAACACGGGATTTAATGGGTTCATGGATTACGTTGCGACGGCCCGACTCGTCTACGCCGGTGATTCGCACCCCGGACAGGCCAGAACCGCCAACGAGGACTCCGCCTTCGCCAGTCCGCGCCTGCTCGCCGTCGCCGACGGGATGGGCGGACACGTCCACGGCGAAGTCGCCTGTACCGAAGCGGTGCGAGCGCTTGCCGAGCTGGACACCCGACTGGCCTCCTCGTACGGGGCACCCCAGGAGTGGGAGCGGCGCGGTTCCACCCGGCTCGATCCGGGACGGCCCGATGCAGTGCGGCCCGACGCAGAGCGCGTCGATGTAGAGCGGCCCGAGGTGGCCCGGCCCGAGGCGGCATGGCCACCGTTGGCGCGGCCTGAGTTGGTGCCTGATCCGGCGCGACCTCTGTTGGCGCGGTCCGGTTCGGTGCGGCCGGAACTGGCGCACCCGGAAGCAGGACGGCTCGATTCTGTGCCTGCCGAACCGGCCCGGTCTGGGATGAACCACGCGCACCCGGTGCGCCCTGATCCCGTGGAGTCGCTCGGCGCCTGCATCGCGGATGTGTTCACGCGCCTATGCGAGATCGGGCTACGCCGGCCGGAACTGACGGGAATGGGGACGACACTCACCGCGCTGGTGTTCGACGGAGACCGCCTCGGTGTCGGCCATATCGGTGACTCTCGCGCCTACCTGCTTTCCGCAGGAGTGCTACGCCAGATCACGCGAGACCACACCTTCGTTCAATCGTTGGTTGACCAAGGACACCTGACACCTGCACAGGCCGCCGAGCACCCGCGCCGATCGATGGTCGTACGAGCCCTGCAAAGCGGCGGACCGGTGCCCGAGGCGGACCTCTTCTTCCACCGAATCGCACCGGGCGACCGATTGCTGGTCTGCTCCGACGGGCTCACCGATGTGCTCGCCGACGAGACCCTGTCCGTTGTTCTGGCCACGCAGGCAGAACCAGCTGATGCGGTGCATCGACTGATCGACCTGGCCAATCGCGCAGGCGGACCGGACAACATCACCTGCCTGGTCGCCGATGTGCTGCCCGGCGACCGCCGAGACGCCGAAGAGGCGCCGCATCCCGCGATCCCGATCGACAACGACCGGACGGGAGGACGGCTGATCCTCGGAGCGGCGGCGGACCGCCTCAGCGCTGCGGTCGGGAACCTGCCTACCGACGAGGGCGGGAACCTTGCCGGTGACGGGAGAACCGGTGTCACCGGTCCCGAGGAGGCGGGTGCGACCGCCACCAACGGCCGGGTGCCGACCGATACCGCTCCGAAAGCCCATGGGGCAGCGCTGGACGGCACAGACCACGCACGGAACGAGCGGACCGAGCGGGTCGAACGCGAACGATCGGGCCACGAACCTGCCGCGCACGGACCGCTCGGGCCTGCACGCACCGGCGATGAAAGGGCCAGACCCGCAGGCGCCGACCCCGAAGATCTCGGCCACGAACATGTCCGCGAATCGACCGTCCCGTCGGAAACCGAGAACCGTCGCGGCACCCGACGATGGCGGCTGCCTCGCTGGGCCCGAAAGCCCTGACGGGACAAGCCAACCGACGCCGGATGAGACCCAATTCGAAATCGGTCCACGCCGACCGGCTCGTCCCTACCGACTACCTCGCCTTACCCGGTCAACGCACGGCCGCGACCGCTTCTACCTCGACGAGTTGATCGTCGTAACCGAGCACGGTGACACCGAGCAGAGTGCTCGGCGGATCGTGATCGCCGAACGCCTCCCGCACGACCTCCCAGGCACTCACCAAATCTGCTTGCCTGCTGGAAGCCACGTAGACGGTGCTCTTGACCACATCGGACAGCTCGGCGCCAGCATCGCGCAGCGCGACCTCCAGGTTGCGCATCACCTGCCGTGCCTGCTCGGCATAATCCCCGACCGCGACGGTATTGCCGTCCGCATCCAGAGGGCAGGCGCCTGCTGCGAAAACGAGACGGGCTGATGCATCGACGGTGCTGGCATAGGCGTATTCGGCGACATCGGATAGTTGAGGGCTACGGATCAATTGGGCAGGTCTAGGCACTCCCGGATGTTAACCAGCTTGCTCCCGTCCCCAAACGGATTTAGGCGTGATGCGCAGTTCCTCCTCCGTAGACCGCAGCCAGCTCGGGTGAGCATTCCCTTCCTCATCCCATCGGCCACACCCGGGGGCAAGCGGCGCGGACCCGTGCTATCTCGTCGGTCCAGTGTCATCAGGTAGACCCAGCCGGCTACCTCGTAGACGCAGGCGGTTATCCCGTCAGGCCAGCGCCTCGGTCACGAAACGGAGCCGCTCGGAGAGCGAGACCCGCGGGAGCGTCACGAGGGTGTACCCGAACTCGGTGTAGGTCTCGACCATTCGCCAATAGGTGGACTCGGCGACCTCGATGCTCTGTTTCCGCTCCACGTCCTGCTCATAGATCTCCGGCCATGGCGGGGCAATGAATACCCGCTCGTGGTACCGAAACCGGTTCGCAGCAAGGCGTAGGTGGTCGGAAACCGGAAGACCCTCCACTCGTAGGTAGCCGATGATGTCCGGGATGCCTCGGTCGAACCAGACCGTCCCTGGTTGCTCGGCAGCCAGGCGGTAAGACCGCATTTCCCAACAGAGCATCGACTCGGCGAACAACTCTCGATCGACCCAGGGCAACGCGCGACCGCCGATCGCCGTCTGATCCCGGATGATTCCTCGCCCGGCCTCCTCGGACCGAGCGAACCCGGCTTGCGCCAATGCATCGAGCAAGGTGGTCTTCCCCGATCCGGGGCCGCCCGTGACGACGATGAATCGTGTGGACTCACGCTGCACTCAGTCCTGCTCTCTCCGTTCGAGGACGGCTCGTCGAGGCCCCGGCCGTCGTCGACGGGCCGTAACCTGGTCAATCGAATCGCTGGTCAACCACTCGCCAGCCGAGGTCCCGGCCAGCCGGACCACAGGCGGATCGTTACCCGGGCGGTCCCGGACCACAGGCGGACCGTTACCCGGATCGGTCGAAGCCAGGTCGATCCAGCCCCAACCGGGCGCCCCGGGCTAGCTGAACTTCAGCCAGCCAGCCTCAACAATCCAGCCCCAAATCGATCCAGCCCCAAATCGATCGGCCCTGAATCGGTCGGCCTCGAACCGCCCTGGGTCGAGCGGCCTCGAATGGCGATCATTGATCCAGGGGCGCCGGTCCCACTCAGCATCGCCGATCGCAGCAGCGCCGAGCGGCGCAGACGATGCCTCGATCGTCGGTCAGATGACGTCCTGGTCATCCGGTGCGGCGTCCTCGGTAGTCGCGGTAATCCGGATCATGGGTACTTCACTGTTCGCGTCTATTACCTCCATCTGAATGCTCGCGATATGGCGTCGTCGGTGTTCCTCCCATTCCGAGAGGGCGAGCTGAACCCGGGGGAGTGATTCCACCAAGGTGCCCGCAAGGGGGATGTCGTCGATCACGACTCGGTCGGTATCCGGCATAGCTCTGAGCATGGCAGATCTGCGACTGCTGAATGGAACTTCGACGGCCGCATATCGTCGCGCGGACGTTAAGCAGACGTCGGTGTCGGCCGGGCGGAGGCGTCGCCGCATCCAGAGCGGACGGTCATGCTTCGGGACGGCTATTCCCTAATTCCGTAACCAAACGCTACGGAATGTGACGCTACTGTCGCGGCTGGCACATTGCGATCGTCTCCGGGCAGTAGCGCGGCGCCGTCATCACCGAGCCCGACGATCTTCAACGGTGACGGTATCAGGCGTCGTTCTTGCTGGAAAAGTCCTGTTCGCGGTACATCCAGCCGTGCAGAAACACCCCGAGTCCAACTTGACGCCTCGGCCGCGCGCCCCGGAACCATGGGACACGTCGGCTACGGAAGTGGATCCGATTCGCAGGTCACACCCTCATCAGGCATCGACCCGTCGAGTAAATAGCGGCTAGCGGCCTCGACTGTGCAGGTCGACTGTTGCGAGGCGATGTGCCCCGGCCCCTCGTTGATCAGCAGATGGCTTTCGGACAGCAGCTCGGCCGCCCGCTCGGCACCTGACAGCGGTGTGGCCGGGTCGAGACGGTTGTTGACGATGAACACAGGGGTGGCCGTCTCCGTGCCCCACGGCCCGTCGAAGCGGTCAACGGAATCCACCGGCCAGGAGGCACATGCGCTGTCCTCCCAAGCGCGAGTCTCGGCGAAGCGTGCAGTGTGGGCGGTGCGTTCGTCGACCGCATCGACGAACGCCGCAGGCGAGCCGGGATTGGCGCTGTCGCTGCAGGTCACCGCGAAATAGGGCGCTTGAATCTCGCCATAGGGTGCGAACAGCACTCCGCTGCCATCGAGGAGGTCCGAGGCGATCAACTGTCCCGAATCGGAGCCGGGGTCGGCCACGGCTTCCTCGACAGCCGACAGCGCCGGTGCGAGGACCGCGGACCACACCGTCGGCTGGTACAGGAAGGCTGCGGTCATCCGTACCAGGTAGCTCTCGGTCAGCGTTGCGCTTCGGCCATCTTCGGTGGTGAGTTCCACCGGCCCGGTAGCCAAGCCCGCCCTGAGCTCGTCGAAGGTCGCCACCGGGTCGCCGGCACCGAATGAACAGGCGAATTCGTTCGCTTCACATTGCCGGGCGAACTCCATGAATACCGCGTCCGTGGCGGTATCGGATCCGATTCGAGCGGAACGGAGCTCGCCAGGTAACGCGCCCACCTGTGCTTCGGAACCGAGGACGCTGTCCAGAACGGTGCGGCCGACGCGCTCGGGGAACAGATGGGCGTAAACCGTGCCCACATGACCCCCATAGGACTGGCCCAGGAAGTTCAAGCGCTCATCGCCGAGTGCCGCACGGACCAGATCGAGATCCCGCGCCGCGTCGACGGTGTCGAGGTGTTCCAACAACTCGCCGGTGTTCTCGGCGCAGCCCTCGGCGTAAGCGCGATCGTGTTCGAATCGTTCGGCGCGTTCTGCAGCGCTGATCGGATAGAGCGGCAGGCCATCGCGGAACTCGGCAGCCTCCTCCTTTGACCCGAAACAGCTGACTGCTGGCTTGCTCTGTCCGGTACCGCGTTGATCGACCGTGACCAGGTCATACCTGGCCCGCACGTCGTCGGTGACCGGCGCCGGGACCTGCCCGTCGATGATCTGCCGGAGGTATTCGCCCGAGCCGTAGCCGGGGCCGCCGCGATGCAGGACGAGCGATCCGGTCCGCATATCCGGATCGGTCGAGGGAGAGCGAGTCAGCGCCAATTCGACGGGCGTGGTGTCTGGATTCGTGTGGTCCATCGGCACGGTGAGCACCGCGCAGTCCAGCGCCGCGTTGTCGGCGCAGGGCGACCACGCGATCTCGGGCTGAGCAGAACCGGATCCCCATGCCGAAGTGGTGGTGAACAATGAGGTTATGACCGCGACTATGGCGGCTTTCTTGGCGTGTGACCGGGAAAAACGTGCCATGGCGAAAGGATGGCACTCGCTACTTCGGTGGTGGTAGTGAACGTTGTCATGAGTAAGTCATGACAACTGTCATGAATTGTTTGCAGAGCAAAATTGGCAGGCGCGTTCAGCGCGCCATACAGCTCCGCACGGCGGGGGCGTCCGGGTCGAAAGGCCCACGGTCGGACGGCGCGCCCAGCGTAGTGCCGCTGCTCACACGAGGGGCTGTCTGTTCGAGATGCGGCGGCGGTCCGGGTCAAGTATCTATCTCGAGATCTGCCGTCTCGGCCCGGAGAAGGGCATCGGCGCTGCACAATGCGGGTCACATCGTCGTGTGGAAGCTACCGCCGTCGATCAGAACGGAACGAGTCAGCCTGAGGAGCACCGTGGAGAACCCCTGCACGTCCGGCACCGCATCATCGGCGAGTGCGGCGGACGACCGCTCGCCGCTGGACCGCGCCGACCGTCGCGCGGGCGCGATCTACGGCTTGGCGTTCGGCGATGCCTGGGGTTTCGGCGTCGAGTTCGCCTCCTATCAACGGATTCTCAACGTCTATGGCGTCCGGGGGCCGGAGTTCCCGAGCCTCGCGGCGGTCACCGACGACACCCAGATGAGCATCGCGCTGGCGCAGGCTCTGGATGACACCGCGCGCCTCGGCGGCCTCTCACCACTGCGGCCCACCGACCTGAGAAAGGCCCTGCTGCAGCGTTTTCTCGGGTGGCTGCATGATCCAGACAACAACAGGGCACCCGGCAATGCCTGCCTGACCGCCTTGTATGCGGTGGAACGACTCGGCACCGAATTCTGGTCCACCGCGTCGGTGGCCAACTCGAAGGGCTGCGGCACGGTGATGCGTGCGCCGTGGCTGGGGGTGGACTCGCGACTCAGCGACAGTGAAGTCGGCGATGCGGCGGCGCTGCAGTCCGTGTTGACCCACGCCCACGCCACCGCGACCGTCTCGGCGATGGTGACGGCCAGGACGACTCGAGAGCTCTTCTCCGGCCGGATCGGCGCGGCCGAGGCCCTGGACTGGGCGATCGAGCATGTCGCCGCGCGGCCCGGCATCGATACCGAGGTCCTCGGCGCGATCTGGGAGAAGGAGGGACGCCAGAGCGCCCAGGAGTACCTGGACGTCGGCTGGGCGGAACTCGCCGAGGCACTCGATCGTGCCCGGCTCGGCTTGCATCCGTTGAGCGACGATCCGTGGGGATCGGACCCGTGCGAGTACGGCGGTGCCGGATGGATAGCCGAAGAGGCGTTGGCCACCTCGTTGCTGATCACCACGACGTTCGCCGCCGACCCGGTGAACGGACTGCGTCGCGCCGTGGCCACCGGTGGCGATTCCGATTCGCTCGCGGCCGTGGTGGGCGGCCTGCTCGGCGCAGGCTGCGGGATGGTGTGGCCGGAGCTGTGGACGCAGCGGCTGGAGCCGCGATATCGCTCGGAACTCGCCGCGATTCGCCCGATGTGAATCCAGCGGAGAAGAACGCACACCGACGCCTGCACTGAGCGCATCAGCGAGTTCTCCGGCGTCGGTGGATGACCCCTCGGTGCAGCTGTCCTACGCGTGAGTAACATCGACTGTTATCGCCAGCTATTACTACTGATGCCGTCGGCGAGTGGGGCCAGGGGTGCCCGATGGCGTCGTCGTAGAAGCTGCTGCCCAGATCACGGTAATCCAGGTCGGTTCGTTCCTGCCCGGCTGATGACCATCGGACCCGGCCGGAAACACGATCGAGTCCGTGCGATCCGCCGTACATCGAGTGCGGGGTATGCACCGACGGAATGCGGTCCGGCGAGCGTGATCGAGCACGCGCCAGGGTTGGGCGCGCCGCCTGGGGAGGGTGGCCGCCGCGACCCTCGTGGTGGCTCGGCACACCGTCCAGCAGGGAACGACCCGCCGCTCCGGATCGTTGACCAGGCATAGCGGTGGTGAGATGGGGGAGTTCGACAGGCCTGGCCACGGCCAGAACGAGAAGGACGATCCGGAGGCGAAGCGACTGTGCACAAGCATTGGAACGGATTGAAGACCGCTCTGCTGCTCGGTGGTCTCGGTGCGGTCGTGATCCTCATCGGTGGGCTCATCGGCGGCCGAACCGGTTTGATCATCGGTCTGCTCATCGCGTTGTTCACCAACGGGTACGCCTACTTCAACTCCGACAAGCTCGCATTGCGGGCGATGCGCGCTCGCCCGGTGTCCGAGGCGGAGCAACCCGCCATGTACCGGATCGTTCGGGAGTTGGCCACTGCGGCTCGACAGCCGATGCCCCGGCTCTACATCAGTCCCACCGAGGCGCCCAACGCCTTCGCCACCGGCCGCAACCCGCGGAACGCTGCTGTCTGCGCCACCGCAGGCATCCTGCGGCTCCTCGACGAGCGGGAGTTGCGAGCGGTCCTCGGCCACGAGCTGGCACATGTCTACAACCGCGACATCCTGATCTCATCGGTTGCGGGAGCACTGGCCAGCGTGGTGACCTTCCTCGCCAACTTCGCCATGATCTTCAACTTCTTCGGCGGTGGCAACGGCAATCGCACCAACCCGTTGGCGCTCCTGCTGGTCGCCATTCTCGGTCCGGTCGCCGCCGGTGTGATCCAGATGGCGGTGAGTAGGTCTCGGGAATACCAGGCCGATTCCTCCGGCGCCGAGTTGACCGGCGATCCACTCGGTCTCGCCTCGGCGTTGCGCAAGCTGGAGCGGGGCACACAGGCTGCGCCGTTGGCTCCGGAACCCAGGCTCGTCGCGGAATCCCATCTGATGATCGCGAACCCTTTCCGCCCCGGCGAGCGGATGGCGCGATTCTTCTCCACCCACCCGCCGATCGACGATCGCATCCGGCGGCTCGAAGAACTCGCCGAGCGGCAACAACCCTGGTGAGACGGCTGATCCCGGCATGAACGGCTCGGGAAACCGCCACTGGCATCACAGCGCAACCGGCAGTGAGAACCACGGTTGATCGGCTGCCCGCCATCAGGATGAACTGTTCCGTATCCACCAACGCACTCCAGAACGAGACGTCCGATAGGTCAGGAGCGTGGACCAGCGGGTCTGCGTGACCGGACATCTCAGGAGGAGATTCTCGGTGCGCTCACGGAGCACTCGATTATTCGCAGCTGTCCTGACCATCTCGCTGGGCGTGCCTGCGATCGCCATGGCACAACCCGCGGACACCCCACCACCCGCGACGCGGACCACACCGAGCGTGGCGGGCACCAGCGCGGTCGTGACCCTCATCACCGGAGACCGCATCACGCTCGAAGGCCCGACCGAGAGGCTTCGGGTTCGGTCGATCGAACGTCCAGCGTCGCGGCAGGGTCTGGTAGTCCATCAGACCAGCCGGGATGGCCGACTCAGTGTGATCCCGGAAGATGCCGCCGTGCTGATCGCAGCAGGCCGCCTCGACCCAAGACTCTTCGATGTCACCGGCTTGGTCGAACAGGGACTGGTCGACGAGAAAGAACCGGAGATCCGGGTACTGACCACCTCGGACGAGGCTGTCACGACCTTCTCCGCACCCGCGCACACCACGGCGACCAGCAGCGCAGCGAGCATCGGTATGCACGGCCTCGCGGTGGAGCGGGACCAGGCCGAGGAATTCTGGTCCGAACTCACGGGCGAGGAGCCACAGACCTTCGGCGCTGCGGGCTTCGACAAGCTCTGGTTGGACGCGAAGGCGCACGCCACTCTCGACGAGAGCGTTTCGCTGATCGGCGCCCCAACGGCATGGGATTCGGGCTTCACCGGAGACGGCGTGTCGGTTGCCATCCTGGACACCGGATACGACGCAGGCCATCCGGATCTCGCGGGCCGCGTTATCGCCGAGGAGAACTTCAGTACCGAATCCAGCGTCCAGGACGGTGATGGCCACGGCACGCATGTCGCGAGCACCATCGCGGGAACCGGCGCCGCATCCGACGGCGCGTATCGGGGCGTCGCTCCCGACGCCGACCTGCTGATCGCCAAGGTCCTCGACGACTACGGATCGGGTTACCTCACCGACATCATCGCGGGCGCGGAATGGGCGGTCGCTCAAGGCGCCGATGTCGCCAATTTGAGCCTGGGTTCGGACTTCGCGAGCGAAGACGACCCGCTGTCGGAGGCCATCGACACACTCTCGGCCGACTCCGAGACGCTATTCGTCGTTGCGGCGGGCAACGTGGGCGGCCCCGGAACCGTCGGGAGTCCTGCGACGGCCGATCGAGCTTTGGCCGTCGGTAGTACAACCAAGACCGACGAGCTGTCCTACTTCTCCAGCCGGGGACCTCGGAACTGGGACTTCGGCATCAAGCCGGAGATTGCAGGCCCCGGAGAAGACATCGTGGCGGCACGGGCTGCAGGAACCTCGGAAGAGGGCGCCGTTGGCGAGCACTACACCGCGATGTCGGGTACGTCGATGGCCGCGCCGCATGTTGCGGGAGCAGCGGCCCTGGCAGCACAGGCCCGCCCCAATGTGACCGGGGAAGAACTCAAGGCACTACTGACCAGCACTGCGACACCGTTGGCCGACGTGGACTTCCACGGGCAGGGCGCGGGCAGGCTCGACGCTGCTCGCGCGGTGGACCAGTCTGTTCGTGCCGAGACCACCGGCCTCGGCTTCGGTGTCCTGCCGTGGCCGCATGACGACGCTGCTCCGCAGACGAGCAGCGTCTCCTACCGCAACGACGGCTCCGAGCCGGTGACGCTGGACCTGTCGCTCGACATGGCGAACGAGGACGGATCGCCGTCGCCGGATGGGCTTTTCACCTTGGCCGCGGAGCGGATCGAGGTGCCTGCAGGGGAGAACGCCGAGGTTGCGGTCGTCCTCGCACCGACGACCGAGGGACTCGGCCGCCATGTCGGCAGGCTCATCGCCACGTCCGCGGATCAGCGCATCGTGACTCCGGTCTCGGCACACATCGAGGAGGAGATGCATCAGCTGAACCTCGATCTGGTCGATGCCTCCGGGCGAGGCACCTGGTTCGCTGCTGAGATCCGCAATGTGGAGACCGACGAGGCCTACTACGTCGAGTCACCGGAGAATTCGTTGAACCTGCGGGTACCGCCGGGCTCCTACCAGGTATGGGGCCACGTGCAGATCATGCGGGATCTGATCGACGATGGCGCGCTGATCTACTTCGCCGACCAGGCGCAGATGTCTGCCGACCAGACCTTGACCGTCGACACCGCCGTTGCCCGCCCCGCGAACGACTCGGTCGAGAGATCGGATGCGCGCCGGATATCGGTCTCCACGGGTTTCAGCATGAATCGTGGTGACGGGATGGTGGACTACGCCATTCAGTCCATGCCGGGTTCCCTCGGAATCTCGACCATTCAGAGCCCGGAGATCGCGGGCCTCGACTTCCACTTCGGCTCCAACTGGGAACAGCCGATGGCGGCTTTGACCGTCGTGGGTGAGGAGTCGCTGCCGTTCGAGGCCGGGGCCCGTTCCATCGGCGGGTTCGACGGGGTGGCCGAGGGCGAGCTGATCGATGTGACCCACCTGAGCCACGACGAGATCCCTGATCTCACCAACCGCATCCCGCTGATCACCGGCGGAAGTGGTCTCGACGAACCCGCGGTCACGGCTCTGATCGAGGTTCTTGCCGAGCGGGGCGCCGAACTGGTGCTCGAAGCTTGGGGAATCCCGGGGGAACAGGCGTTGCCTCTGCTGTCGCTGGCCGGTCGGCTCGATGTCGCGCGGCTACACGACCGGTTGGCTGCGGGACCGGTCCACGTCATAGCCGAAGGGCATGACCATAGTTCTTACGCCTATTTCCTGGCCGATCGGACGACCGACGGTGTCCCCGGCGAGATCGAGCTCGCAATGACCGACGAGGACTTCGGCATGGTGGCGGCGGAATACCGCACACCAGCGACCATCCCACTCATCGGAATCTCGACCTTCTCGGGTAGCAGCGACGGCTTCGTCCCCACTGCGTGGTCCTCCAGTTTCGTTCGGCTTCCGCAGACTCGCACCGAGTACTACCTGCCGGATTTCGAATGGACTGCGAGGCATCACGTGACCGATGTCTGGGAGCCCGTGGGCCAACTGGAGTCACTGCCCTTCTCAGTCGAGGCGGGTTCCGAGGACACCGAGCTGTGGTTCGGTGCTCCATTCGGGCCGACACTGTCCGACGAGGTGTTCGATGTCGATCTCTGGGACTGGTCGGTGCCCGCCGCCAGAACAGGTAACTCATTGCGGCTGGCATTGCCGATGTTCGGCGACGACGATCCCCGGCACGCCGCTCGGACCGATTCGAGCGACAGCGGCGTGACGACGTTGTCGCGTGACGGTGTGGAACTGGGCATCGTCCAGACACCGGGGATCGCCGAGTTTACCGTTCCCGACGGTTCTGGCTGGTACGACCTCACGGTGGACGCCGAACGGGATCTGCCCGTGGAGTGGTGGTCTACCTCGCCACAGGTGAGCTCCGACTGGCATTTCCATTCGGAACCGAGCGACGACGGTGAACCGCGAGTGCTGCCGTTGCTGGATGTGCGCTACGAACTCCCGCTCGACGACCGCAACGCGGCGGCTGCCGGCGAACCATTGATCGGCACGGTAGAGGTGGCATACCCGGCAGGCGCCCCCGAATCGTCGATCAGTGAGGTGACGCTGGAGGTGTCCTACGACGACGAGGCGAGCTGGCAGCCCGTCGCCGTGACGGCCGAGGACGGTCGCTGGGCCATCGAGATTCCCGAGGGCGGGGTGGCAGGCGGGTTCGCAGCACTGCGCGCCTCGGCCACCGACCAGGCGGGCAACTCGGTGACGGAGACGATCACCAAGGCATATCGGCTGAGCTGATGGACTACACCGGTCCGCTCGGCTCAGAGCACGTCGCCGGTGTCGCCCGCGTGCGCGATGGCCATCACGTACTGGCCATAACCCGACTTGGCGAGCTTCGCGCCCAAGGCATAGCAGGCCGCCGCATCGATATAGCCCATCC
This sequence comes from Actinoalloteichus hymeniacidonis, assembly GCF_014203365.1. NCBI lineage: Bacteria > Bacillati > Actinomycetota > Actinomycetes > Pseudonocardiales > Pseudonocardiaceae > Actinoalloteichus > Actinoalloteichus hymeniacidonis. Next base: position 5,736,846 of record NZ_JACHIS010000001.1, on the reverse strand, counting down.
GGAGAGCGACCTCTTCGAGACAGGCGATCCGCACGCCCTGCCGTTGCTCCAGTACTTGGACGAACTGTCCGGCGGCCAGCATCGAGTCGTGTGTTCCGGTGTCCAACCAGGCGAAGCCTCTGCCCAGCTCGACGAGCGCGGCCCGGCCCTGCCGCAGGTAGGCCAGATTGACGTCGGTGATCTCCAACTCGCCGCGTGGCGATGGGGTGAGACCACGTGCGATCTCGACCACGTCGTTGTCGTAGAAGTACAGCCCGGTGATGGCCTTGTTCGACTTCGGAGTGGACGGTTTCTCCTCGATACTGATCAACTTGCCGTCGGTGCCGACCTCTCCGACGCCGTACCGCTCCGGGTCCTGTACCGCGTACCCGAAGAGCACACACCCATCGAGATCGTCGACCTGCGCCGACAGCAGCTTGGGGAAGCCGTGTCCGTAGAAGATGTTGTCCCCGAGGACCAGCGCGACGGAGTCGTCGCCGATGAAGTCCGCGCCGATCACGAAGGCCTCTGCCAGCCCGTTGGGCTGTGCCTGCACGGCGTACTCCAAGCGGATGCCCAGCTGGCTTCCGTTGCCGAGCAGCCTGCGGAACAGCGGCAGGTCCTCCGGAGTCGAAATGATCAAGATCTCGCGGATGCCCGCCAGCATCAACACCGACAACGGGTAGTAGATCATCGGCTTGTCGTAGACGGGGAGAAGCTGTTTGGACACCGCCTGCGTGATCGGATGCAGTCGGGTGCCGCTGCCGCCCGCGAGCACGATTCCCTTCACCGCAACCCCTTGCTGCCTCGTGGTCGTCTCATCACACCGGCACCTCGGTAGTGGTAAGCCAAGCGCGCCCGACCAACCCTAGCCCGCATCGACCGGGTTCAGGGCCCTCTTCGAGGGGCGAGACGTTCGCGGGCGCACCGGTATCGATCATGCTCGAACCGAGCGCATCACGTAATGCGCGGTACCGCCGCAGGTTGCCAGCGCAGGCGTGTCGTGACCCGACCGGTAGTGCTTTCCCAGTACGGCGAGTGCCCTCGGTACCAGCATGCGGAAACTTAACTCGAGTGAGGGACACCTGTAAGGAGGTTTCGATCAACTCGGAGTCGCGGCTAGTCGGTGCTGTTGCGGACTGACGCCGTGCTCACGCTTGAACGCGGTACTGAGAGCGAAGGCACTTCCATAGCCGACCTGGCGGGCCACGGCTCCGATGGTGGTGTCCTCGCTGCGCAACAGATCGGCGGCCAACGCGAGGCGCCAACCGGTCAGGAACCGCATCGGAGGCTCGCCCACCTGCTCATGGAAGCGGCGGGCCAACGCCGCTCTGGAGACACCAGAGGCGGCCGCGAGACCGGCGACGGTCCATGGCCGGGCCGGATCGTTGTGCAGCATTCGCAGCGCGGGCCCGATCACCGGATCAGCCTGTGCGCGATACCAGGCAGGCGCCTGGGAATCGGGTCGGGCGAACCAGGCCCGCAGGACCGCGATCAGCAGGAGATCGAGCAACCGGTCCAGCACTGCCTCCTGCCCCGGCTCGTCCTTGACGATCTCGGTGCAAAGCAGTGGGATCAGCGGACAATCCCAGTCACTGTCCTCGAGCACCAGCAGCGGTGGGAGGGCGGTGAGTAGCCGGCCACTGACTTCGCCGTGCAGATGATAGGTGCCGGTCAGCAGCATGGTCGGCCCATCGGGATCCGAGCCCCAGGTGCGAACCCCTAGTTCGGTCAACGCGGTCAGCGGTTCGCCGGAGGGACTCACACAGTGCTGACCGGGAAGGATCACCGCCTGCGGAGCGGTGTTCGGGTCATCGGCGACCGTGTAGGGCGCAGGTCCACGCGCGATCGCAACGTCGCCGGGGCCCAACTCGATCGCGCGCCCCGCCTCCGGAAGTACCCAGGCGCGGCCTCGGACCATCGCGATGAGGGTGAGCGGTGCCCGGTCCTCGATCCGAAGCGACCACGGTGGGTTCAGAACAGACCGCAGGAGGAAGGCGCCTCGGGCTCGCGGGCCATCCAGTAACCCAGCAAGGGCATCCATGGCCAAGACCTTAGACGATGAATGATGCGAACGAGTATTTCAGCTATGGAGAGTCTCTCGAATCTGTCCTTAGCTGAGGACATGACACAGAACGATTCCCGTGACGAGTTGATTTTGGTCCTCGGAGGTACCGGCAAGACCGGACGTCGAGTCGCCGACCGACTCACCCGCCGCGGCCGGTCGGTGCGGATCGGCTCTCGAACGGGCGACCCGTCATTCGACTGGGCTGATGCATCGACCTGGGACGCGGCGCTCGCCGGCGTCACGGCGGTCTACATCACCTACTACCCGGATGTGGCCTTTCCCGAGGCAGCCGCCCGGATTCGGGCACTGACCACCCTGGCGGTGCGAGGCGGCGCTCGACGTCTGGTGCTGTTGTCCGGCCGGGGCGAAGAGGGCGCCGCCCCCGCAGAGCGGGCGGTCCGGGACACCGATGCCGAATGGACCATCCTCCGGGCCAGCTGGTTCAACCAGAATTTCAGCGAACACTTCCTGCTCGCCCCCGTGCTGGGCGGCGAGATCGCCCTTCCCGCAGGCGAGGTCACCGAACCGTTCATCGACGTCGATGACATCGCCGAGGTGGCGGTCGTCGCTTTGACCGAGAGCGGACACGCCGGCCAGACCTACGAGCTGACCGGACCGAGACTGCTCACCTTCACCGACATCGCCGCTGAGATCACGGCGGCCGCGGGCCGGGAGATCCGCTACCGATCCGTCTCACCGGCGCAGTATGCGGCGGGCGCCGAGGAAGCCGGTGTTCCTGCCGAGGAGATCGCCGGGCTGACCGACCTGTTCACCAGAGTCCTTGACGGACGAAACTCACATACAACCGATGACGTTCTTCGGATCCTCGGTAGAGAAGCACGAGACTTCAGTTCCTATGCCCGTGCCGTGGCTGCGATGGGCGTCTGGAACACCGGAGGCCAGGGCGTCGGCTCGACAAGGTGTGATCCCGATGCCTGATCTTGTTCTGGTCGGCGCAACCATCCTTATGGGACTGGCGGCGGGTCTCTTCTATGGCTTCTCCTGTGCTGTCATGCCTGGGTTGCGTGCCACCGATGACCGAACGTTCGTCTCGGTGATGCAACGGATCAACGCGGCCATCCTCAACGGCTGGTTCGCGATCGTCTTCGGCGGCGCTCCCGTGGCGATGGTCCTGGCGGCAGGGCTCCAGTGGAGCCACGAGGGGAATAGGGAAGTACTTCCGTGGATTCTCGCGGCCCTACTGCTCGATCTGCTGATGATTCTGATTACGATGCGGATTAATGTTCCGATGAATGAAGCGCTGGCTGCGGCAGACGTTTCGACCGATGCGAGGATCTTGGCTGCGTTGCGAGCACGGTTCGAGACGAAATGGGTGCGCTGGAATAATCTGCGCGCGCTGATCGCTACTGCGGCTTTTTGTTGCCTGGTCTGCGGAACTGTGTGGTACAGCGCTTGAGGTGCTCGGATGGTGAAGAACCCAGGTTCTGAGTGGTGTATGCCCGCCCGTGAGCTTGCGAGAACGTGTTTCGGAAGCATCCCTTCTTCGATCACGGTGCAACGGATGGCGGATCAGGGCATGCTGCCCATGCAATGGGTGATCCTGGCAACGGGTTCTCAGTGCGCGCGCACTCCTTGAGGCTGTTGATTGGTTCATCGAACGGATCGCCGAGGTCGCCGAATGCTGTACCACCGCGAATTTTCGGTCAAACTTCTCAGGTGACAGATGTGCGGCCGCGCGGGCTTCCTCCTGTTTCGGCACCGGGTCCCTGCTTGATCGGCTCTGTCGCGTCAGCGCTCCTGCGCCTATCGGCCAGGCCGAGACGCGATCCCGACCCCGGCGTTCCGTGGGCCTCGGAAGGCAGATTTTGAGAGTGCGTTGACAACGCGAGCCAAATCGGGCACATTCTGGCGCTGTGCCATGTGACGTCACTAGGTGGACGGTGACGGGTGGGTGGCACCGGACTCTGGAGGATGTCGCCATGACCTCAGGCTGTTCACTCCTCACCTAGGTTTCAGCGGGCGAAACTGCGTTCGCGCCGGTCCTCGGTCGACACCATAGCGCTGCTAGCGGCACCGTACTTTGCGGTTGCCGCCCTGAGCTGCTGCCGCTCGATTAACTGTCGTGGTCGACGACTGTGCGAAGTCGCGGTTCTCCGTAGGCCTGTACCGCAATCCTCAATCCGCCCCATCGCTTAGCAGTCTCGGTCAACGCCGAATTAGATTTGCTCAATTCAGGCGAGTTCGAGGATCGGCGGCTCTTAGGGCTCATCGTTTATTACCAATACTGCGCTCGCCTGGCATGGCTCAGCGCTACCGATCGCAGGATACCGGGCTCCCGGAAAGGAATCTCGTTCGTGCATGCCACCGATATACCGGCCGCCGCAGACGAAAGTGCTGTGGTGCGGGCCGCGCAGGCTGTGGTGTTTTCCAGCCTGCCAGAACTCGACGCCGAAACCGACCTGAACCCAGCGCCCGACTTGAGAGGAATACCCGGGGCATGGATCAGCGCGTCACGCGATCACGTTCAACGCAACCCACTGACAGCAGGGGTGACCCTCTACGTCCATGGGGGCGGCTTCACCTACAGCAACCCGGCAGCGGAACGGGTCATGGCGCACCGGCTCTCACAGGCGACCAGACGACCAGCCTTCGCCGTCGACTATCGACTTGCACCGACCCATCCGTACCCCGCCGCAATCAACGACGTGGTAGCTGCGTATCGAGCCATCCTGGCCCACGGCGTTCCTGCATCCCGAATCCTCTTGGTGGGAGAGTCAGCAGGGGGGACGCTGCTGCTGTCGGCGCTGCTCGTGTTGGCAGGCGCAGACGACCCACTGCCCGCTGGGGCAATCCCGATATCGGCGGTCACCGACTTCGTCACCGAGGATCCCGCGCCGATCACGGCCAACCGCGGTAGTGACGTGATCGACCCCACAACAGTCGCAGCGGTTGGCGCCGGATATCTGGGTTCCGCGCGTCGGGACGAGGCTCCGCAGTCCCCCATCTACGGAGACCTCAGCAGGATGCCCCCGCTGCTCGTCATCGTTGGCGGGGACGAGATCTTACTCGGTGATTCGCGCCGATTCGCCGAAGCTGCGTCGGCGGCCGGAGCGGCGGTCGACCTCGACATCTACGAGGGGATGCCACATGCATTCCACGCCGGAGCGCTCCTTCCGGAGGACAGAGCTCCCCACACAGCCACGACCTTCCTCTCACGACTGACCGACTGGGTCGGACGTCTGCCTGACCAGTACGGAACGCCACAATGACGTCAGTCCGTCGTTGCCCGGGCCGTGAAACTGTGGTTGAACACCGGTGTTCTCTGGAACCGCGATCGTTGAGAAGACGGGCAGTGTTCGAGTCCTGAAGCTCTACGTGGCCTGTGCGATGGACAAACTGATGCTCGAACCGCATGACCGAGGTGGCATTGGGCCGTGTGACCTGCCAGAAACGTACTAGACCTGCCCCACACCGTAATCGGGAACCGCTCGGTAGTGGGGCGTAAATGGCACCCGGAAAGCATTCGGCCCCTGACCTTTACATGGAGGTCAGGGGCCGAATGCCTGGTGTGGCGGGTGAAGGATTCGAACCTTCGTAGGCATAGCCGACGGATTTACAGTCCGCTCCCTTTGGCCGCTCGGGCAACCCGCCAAGCCGATCGGCGCGCCGACCAGCGAGACACAGCATACATACCGGCGGGGCATAGTCCGCAACGGGTACCCACCCGAGTAGCGTTGCGCCATCCTGGCCTGTCAACGAGCAGGCGAACTGTCGTCTTCTTCGGAGGTGTGGACGTGGCTGACGCGTCATTCGACGTGGTGAGCAAGGTCGATCGTCAGGAGGTCGACAACGCACTGAACCAGGCGGGCAAGGAGCTCTCCAACCGCTTCGACTTCCGCGGCACCGGAGCGAAGGTGTCGTGGTCCGGCGAGGAGGCCATCACCATCGAGGCCGAGACGGAGGAGCGTTGCTCCGCCGCAATCGAGGTCTTCAAAGAGAAGCTGATCAAGCGGGGCATCTCGCTGAAGGCCTTCGAGATCGGCGACCCGGCGATCTCCGGCCGTATCTACCGTGTCACGGGGAATCTCGTGCAGGGCATCGCTACGGACAAGGCCAAGCAGATCGCCAAGAAGATTCGCGATGAGGGCCCCAAGGGTGTGCAGGCACAGATCCAGGGTGACCAGCTGCGCGTCACCGGCAAGAAGCGGGACGACCTCCAGGCTGTGATCAGCTTGTTGAAGGAGGGCGACTTCGATCTCGCCCTGCAGTTCACCAATTACCGGTGACGTCGACCCCGCAGATCGACGGTGCCACTGACCGGCGCTGAGCTCCGACCACCCGTGTTGTCGGGGTCGCGCCCCCGGCCATGATCACGTGTCGGCGGATGTCGCTCCGAGTAGCGCGTCGGTCGAAATCGGACAGGGAGAGGGTCGGCTGGGTGACCCGTGTCCTCACCGGGTTGATTCCGCACTGGCTGACCCTCTCTGCCTCCGTGGCCGCCAGGCCGAACGGTTCCAATGGCGCGGCTCCGTGCATTTCCGCCCGAGCTGATCTTCGTGCCGGTCGAAACGAGCTTCTAACCGTTTCGCCTGTCGAGAAAAAATGTGTACCCGGCGGACTTGAAAAGGCTTCGGGTAATCGATTTACCGGTCCTTTTCCGAAGGTCGGCATGCCCCGTGTCCGGTCGCTTCTACTGCCTTAGCGGTCGATTCGAAACGATTCCCTTAGGCAAATAGTGCCGCTCTGACCTGCTCATCTGGTGGATGAAGTCGATCAATGATGCTTTGTGGGGCGCCGGTAAAGGTAATCGCTTACCGCTAGTGGCCATTCCTCGTCAATAGCGCTGCGTAGCCCGTCGGTCACTCCCAGGAAAAAGGGGGTGGATGTAACGCTGCGTTAGGAAAAAACCGAAGCATTCCATGGTAAAACTTATGTGACCTCGTGGGTCGGCCTGCGCGAAGCTCGGTTTCGACTCCGCGCGCCCGGGGCGGGGCATGAGGAGGATGGCATGACCGAGACCGTTGGCCAGATCTCCGAGGTGGAGTCGGCTGGCTCTCCACCGCCGCCGCGCACCGAGGAACACCAACGAAGCTTCCGGCTCTTCTCCTACCTCCTGCTGACCGTGGGCGTGCTGGCCTCTGTGGTCGTCGGCGTCGCGATTCCGAGCGACTTCGGAACCGAGCTGTACTGGACCGCGCCACTGCTGGCCATCGGATTCCTGCTGGCCGAGCGGTTCACCATCCACGTCGACGTGAACCGAGTCGGCTGGACGGTCTCCTTCACCGAGATCCCGCTGGTCATCGGACTACTCATCGCGCCATTCGAGATCGTGTTGATCGCGCATCTGCTGGCGGGCATGAGCATGCTGATGGGCACCTTGATCAGCAGGCGGGCCTACAGCCACGCCATCTACAACGCCGGGGTGATGTGCCTCGAGGTCGCCGTGCCGTTCGCGATGGTGGCGGTCTTCGGCCGCGTGCTGGCCGATGTCGGACCCGAATGGCTGCCCGTGATGCTCGGCGCGCTGTTCTCGCCCCTGATCAGCATGCTGTTGGCCTTGATGGCCATGCGGATGCTCGGCGGCGAGGTCCGCTTCTCGGGCGCGGTGCGGATGGCGGCGTACATCCTGGCCGTCGGACTGCTGAACACCTCGGTGGGGCTGGTCGGTTTCGAGTTGGCCGACCAGGCGCCGTGGGGTTGGGCGCTGCTTGTCTTCCTCTGCCTGGCCGTCGCGGCCTTCTACCGGGCCTATTCCGGATTGCTGCGTGAACGCCGCGATCTCGAGGCCCTCAGCGATGTCAGCCTCACCGTGGCCCGTTCCGGGCAGCAGGCCGGGCGTCCAGCGGGTGAGCGAGCGCTCGAGGTCGGCCAGTCCCGCGAGGAATGGCAGTCGATCACCGACCGGATCCGCGACCAGCTCAATGCCACCAGGGTCGTGTTGCATCTTCGGCTGGCTCCCGATGTCACCACGCTCACCGTCGTCTCCGGTGAGGCGCTGTCGCCGGATGCTCTGCCCTGCGGGGAGCTCCGCGACGACCCCCTGCTTCAGCTGCCCGGCACCCAGGTTCGTTACTTCCGTGCCATCGATGCGGTCGAGGAGGTCCGCTGCGCTTTACAGAAGCGCGGGGCCTACGAGGCGCTCGTCGTGCCGTTACGCGGCGCCCACCAGCTGCTCGGTGCCGTCGAGGTGCACGACCGGATCAGCCGTTGGCGTGGCTTCGGTCACGCGGATATCCGGTTGCTGCGTACTCTGGCCAGCCACCTCGCGACCACGATGGACAACCGCAGGCTGTTGGGCCGCCTACGGCACGACGCTTATCACGATCCGCTCACCGGACTACTTAACCGGCCGGGGTTCCGCGAGACGGCCGACGCCCGGATTCATCCTGGTTGCCGAGTCGCGGTGTTGCGTCTGGACCTCGATGTCCTCTCCACCGTCAGCGATGCACTCGGCCATGCCTGGAGCGATCGGATGGTGGTGGCGGCAGGCAAACGGATTCGCGACGTCCTGGGCGACGACGCGCCGTTGGCCCGCTTGGAGAGCGGTTCGTTCGCGGCGTTGGCGATCGATCGATCCGATGAAGAGCTCGCCGAGCTCGCCGAACTCCTGTTGGTGGAGATCGCGCGGCCCTATCCCGTGGACCGGCTCACCGTGGAGGCCTCCGCCGTCGTCGGATACGCGTGCTTCGACGAGGAGGCACTCGAGGAGGGATCGCCCGCCGACGCGCTGCTGCAGCAGGCCGACGTCGCGATGCGCGCCGCCAGGACCGGCGATGCCGGAGTCCGGCGTTACGCGCCGAGCATGGGCCAGATCTTCCTGCGCCGATTCCAGTTGGTCACCCAGTTCCGACAGGCACTGGACACCGGACAGGTCGAGGTGCATTTCCAGCCGAAGATCGCCTTACGCAGCCGGGCGGTGGTCGGGGTGGAGGCGTTGGTCCGCTGGGTGCATCCGGAGTTCGGCAGGCTCGACCCCGATGAGTTCGTACCTGCCGTCGAGGCCACCGGCCTGGTCGATGCACTGACCTCCTTCGTCATGGAACGCGCGCTCATCGAGGTGCGGGGGTGGCTGGACCGGGGGCTGCGGATCTCCGCCGCGGTGAACCTGTCGGTGCGCAATCTCGCGGACGAGACCTTTCCGGAACGGGTCGGCGAGGCGCTGCGCAGGCATGAGGTCCCACCGCAGTTGCTGACCTTCGAGCTCACCGAATCCGGGGTGATGTCCGATCCGGAGCGGGCGCTGCCGGTGTTGCGGCGACTGCATGCGCTCGGCGTCGTGCTTGCCGTCGACGACTTCGGCACCGGGTATTCCTCGTTGGCCTACCTCCGGCAGTTGCCCGTCGACGAGGTCAAGATCGACAAGAGCTTCGTGTTCGGGATGGGGTCGGATCTCTCCGACATGGCAGTGGTGCGCTCGATCATCGAGCTCGGGCACTCGCTGGGTCTGGTCGTCGTAGCGGAGGGGGTGGAGGAGGACGCCGTACGCGATCAGCTGGTCGAGATGGGCTGCGATATCGCGCAGGGCTACCTGATCTCCCGGCCACTGCCGCTGGACCGTTTCGAAGCCTGGTTGCAGGCCCGTACGGTGCGGGTTCGTGGTCTTTACGATGAGACGGTGCTCACCTTGGTCGGCTAATCCCAGGTCGTCGGGGGACCCCGTTTTTGATACTGGCCGAGGGTTGTGTAAAGTCAGCATCGCTCCAGCCGAGCAAGCCCCAATAGCTCAGTCGGCAGAGCGTCTCCATGGTAAGGAGAAGGTCTACGGTTCGATTCCGTATTGGGGCTCCACGATCTCGTCGCGGCATTCGAAAGTAGGATGTCGCGGTTGAGTCGTGTGTGTTGCGTCATTTTCTGGCGGTGTAGCTCAGTTGGTAGAGCAAACGGCTCATAATCGTTGCGTCGCCGGTTCAAGTCCGGCCACCGCTACCAAGTGAGATGGTCCGCGTCCACGACCGTGGTCGGCCATCTCGTTCCCGCTAGACCGAGTGAGAGAGAGGCTCCCCGTGGCCGCCACCGACGTTCGCCCCAAGATCACGTTGGCGTGCGAGGAGTGCAAGCACCGTAACTACATCACCCGGAAGAACCGGCGGAACGACCCGGACCGTTTGGGCATCAAGAAGTACTGCTCGAACTGCAACACCCACCGGGTGCACAAGGAGACCCGCTGACCGGATCGGTGCACACGCACCCCCGTCGTCACGAACGACCAGACTCGAAGGCCCTCGCCGAACAGGCGGGGGCCTTTGTCGTCGGCTGATCCCGACCCGGTCTGATGCGCCTTGTATCGGTCCGGTGCACCCGGGTGCGATGGCGGAGCGCTCGGGCCTGGGAACCGGTCCCAGAACGCGATTGAAACGGGCTTACAGCGCTGTAGCCGGCGCCAAGGCCGACAACCTGCCGGTCCGAAGCCGGTGGGGCGCTCGGTACGGTAAAGCGCGTGGCTCTGGACCAATCCTTCGTCGGACGTGTTTATCCGTCCATCAAGCCGTATGAGGTCTCGCGCGAGAAGATCCGTGAGTTCGCCGATGCGGTCGGTGCGACCGACCCCGTGCATCATGATCGCGAGGCGGCCGTGGCAGCCGGGCATCCCGATGTGATCGCGCCGACCACCTTCGCCGTGATCCTGTCGATGTCGGCGACCTCGGAGTTGGCAGCGGACCCAGAGCTCGGCCTGGATTACAGCCGGGTGGTGCATGGCGATCAGAGCTTTCAGCACCACCGGCCGATCCACGCGGGCGACCTGCTCTCGACCACGGCGACGGTGGAGGACGTCGCCAGCCGTGCGGGCAACGACATGATCACCGTTCGCGCCGATATCCGGGCTGCGGACGATGAGTTGGTGACCGTGGCCCGAGCGATGTTGGTCGCCAGGGGCACCGACATCGCACCTGCGCCCAGCGGCGAATCGGCGGCCGCCAACGAAGCGGAAGGGACACGGTCATGAGCCTGCGGGCTGCAACGGACGTCGAGGTCGGCCAGGCGCTGCCGGAACTGCGGGTTCCCGTGCATCGCGTCGATCTCGTCCGCTACGCGGGCGCCTCGGGAGACTTCAATCCGATCCACTGGAATGAGCGCTTCGCTCGCGAGGTCGGGCTGCCCGACGTGATCGCCCACGGCATGTTCACCATGGCGCAGGGCGCCAGGCTGGTTGCCGACTGGGCGGGCGACCCGGGTGCGGTGGTGGAGTTCGGTGTGCGGTTCACCCGGCCGGTCGTCGTACCGGACACCGAGGAAGGTGGCCTGATCGAGTTGTCCGGCAAGGTCACCGGACGCAACGAGGACGGAACCCTCAAGGTCACGGTCACCGCTCGCAGTCAAGGGCAGACGGTGCTGGGTAAGGCGATCGCCAAGGTCCGACTGGCGTGACGACGGCCGGCGGGCCGTCATCCATCGGCCCGCCGCGACGGAGAAAGACAGCAGGGCGCCGGTTCGCGGCGCCCTGCTGTCCTGACGCGTAGAGCGGTTATCGCACCTCGGCCAGCAACGCGGCCATCCGCTCGATGCCCTCGACGAGGTTCTCGTCACCGAGGGCGTAGGACAGACGCAGATAGCCCGGCGTGCCGAATGCCTCGCCGGGCACGACCGCGACCTCGGCGTGTTCCAGCACGGCACTGGCGAGATCGATGCTGGAGGAGAGCCGCTGCCCGCGGAGCTCCTTGCCGATCAGCTCGCGAACCGAGGGATACACGTAGAAGGCGCCCTGCGGTGTGGGGCAGGTCACGCCGGGAATCTTCGAGAGCATCGACACTATCGTCCCGCGCCTGCGGTCGAAGGCGGCACGCATCTGCTCCACCTCGTCCAACGGCCCCGACACCGCGGCGAGTGCGGCGCGCTGGGAGACGTTGGAGACGTTCGACGTCAGGTGCGATTGCAGGTTGCCCGCAGCCTTGATGACGTCGGCGGGACCGATCATCCAGCCCACCCGCCAACCGGTCATCGCATAGGTCTTGGCGACTCCGTTGATGACGATGCACCGGTCTGCCAACTCCGGCACCGCAACGGGGAGGGACACCGCGCGAACGCCGTCGTAGACGAGGTGTTCGTAGATCTCGTCCGTGATCACCCAGATGTCGTGCTCGGCCGCCCAGCGGCCGATCGCCGCGACCTGTTCCGGCGAGTACACCGCGCCGGTGGGGTTGGACGGGGAGCAGAAGAGCAGCACCTTGGTCGCCGAGGTCCTGGCTGCTTCGAGCTGCTCGACGTTCACCAGATAACCGGTGGACTCGTCGGTCGGCACGACGACAGCGGCGCCACCAGCGAGGGTGATGGCCTCGGGGTAGGTGGTCCAGTAGGGCGCGGGCAGCAGCACCTCGTCGCCCGGATCGAGCAGCGTGGCGAAGGCCTGGTAGACGGCCTGCTTGCCGCCGTTGGTCACCAGGATTTGGTTCGGCTCGACCTGGTAGTCGGAATCACGCAGTGTCTTGGCGGCCAGTGCCTCGCGGAGCTCGGGCAGCCCGCCTGCCGGGGTGTAGCGGTGGTTCTTCGGCTCGGAGCAAGCAGCCTCGGCTGCGGCCACGATGTGCTGCGGGGTCGGGAAATCCGGTTCACCCGCGCCGAAACCGATGACTGGTCTGCCTGCTGCCTTCAGCGCCTTGGCCTTGGCGTCCACTGCCAGGGTCGCGGACTCGCGGATGCCGCCCACACGCGCCGAGATCCGGGGGCGGTGCGGGCTGGGGGCGGAGGGTTCTGTCTGTGGAACGGCCATGCCGGAATGGTCCCAGACCTGGCCTTCTGCCGGTGAGCCTGCCCCTGACGCGCACGGCGGCCAGCCCCGATTCATATGGGGTTGGAGTAATCGGGGCGGCGTACCGTACACTTCCCACTCGGGCGGCCTCGAAAGCCAACCCGCGCCGGTCGCGGGGTGGTTCAGGGTCGCCCGAATGACGGCTGATCACCAGGTCGGTCGTCAAAGGGGTGTAGCTCAATTGGCAGAGCAGCGGTCTCCAAAACCGCAGGTTGCAGGTTCAAGTCCTGTCACCCCTGCGTCGAAGCCGACGGCTGAGCGGAGGAGCGCAGCGTGAGCGAGGACCGCGAGCACAAGCGGGACGGGGAGCGCGACGACGCTTCCCGGCCACGCAGCGCTGCAGAGCGTCGCGCTTCCGCGCGTCCGGCCGCCCGAAAGGACCGAGGCGGCGGCGACGCCGGGTCGGCCAAGGGCGAGGTCGTGAGTTCAGCGGGTACCACCCCGAAGAAGGGCAGGCCGACCGACTCGCGCGACACCAAGGGCAAGCGCCCTTCGTTGCCGCGTAGGCTGGGTCGGTTCATCCGGGAGGTCGTTGCTGAGCTCCGGAAGGTCATCTGGCCGACGCGCAAGCAGATGGTGACCTACACACTGGTGGTGCTGGTCTTCGTTTCCTTCATGGTGACGCTGGTGGCGGGACTGGACATCGCCTTCAGCCAGGGCGTGTTGTGGCTGTTCGGCTGACCTCGGTCCGTTGCGGATCGCAGGCTGGTCGACAGACCGCGACCGCGACACACGAGAGGAAGCGGGACCGAGAGTGACCTCCAACGAGGACAGCCAGGAGCTGGCCGGCCTGTCCGACGTGCAGGCGCACGCTGCGGACGCCGATGCCGACTCGACCTTCGCCGAGTCGACCGAGTCCGGCGAGACTGCCACGGAGGCCACCAACGGCGCGGCCGAGGCGACTCCGGCAGCCGAGCCGGCCGAGGAACCCGAGTTCGACCCGGTGGCCGAGATGCGTGCCGCCCTGGCGAGCGCGCCCGGCGAGTGGTACGTCGTGCACTCCTACGCCGGTTACGAGAACAAGGTCAAGACCAACCTCGAGACCCGGGTGCAGACCCTTGACGTGGAGGACTTCATCTTCCAGGTCGAGGTGCCGACCGAAGAGGTCACCGAGATCAAGAACGGCCAGCGTAAGCAGGTGCAGCGCAAGGTGCTGCCCGGCTACATCCTGGTTCGGATGGAGCTCAACGACGCTTCGTGGGGCGCGGTGCGCAACACCCCGGGCGTGACGGGCTTCGTCGGCGCGACCTCGCGGCCATCGCCGCTGACCCTGGACGAGGTCTTGAAGTTCCTTGTCCCGCAGGTCGAGGAGGCCAAGCCGGAGAAGGGCAAGGCGGCCGCGGCGGCGGGCAAGTCGAGCATCGAGGTCGACTTCGAGGTCGGCGAGTCGGTGACGGTCATGGACGGACCGTTCGCCACGCTGCCCGCGACGATCAACGAGGTCAACGCCGAACAGCAGAAGCTCAAGGTGTTGGTATCGATCTTCGGTCGCGAGACGCCGGTCGAGCTCTCGTTCAACCAGGTCTCCAAGATCTGATCACCCGGCGGCGCGTGTCGCCGCCGGGCAACCCCCTAGAACTACGGCGTCGCTATCGTGGCGTCCGCAGGTGGGAGGGCCAGGCGCTGGCCCGGTACCACGACTGATCCGCAGAACAGAGGAACAGAGGACCATGACCAAGCGCAGCAAGGCATACCGTCAGGCAGAAGAGCTCATCGACCGCGCGCGGCTCTACTCGCCGCTCGAGGCTTCGACGCTGGCCAAGGAGACCGCCAAGGCCAAGCAGCACTCGACGGTCGAGGTCGCGATCCGGCTGGGCGTCGACCCGCGTAAGGCCGACCAGATGGTTCGCGGCACCGTGAACCTGCCGCACGGAACCGGCAAGACCGCCCGAGTGATCGTCTTCGCGACCGGCGACAAGGCCGCCGAGGCCGAGGCCGCAGGCGCCGACGCGGTGGGCACCGACGAGCTGATCGAGCGTATCCAGGGCGGCTGGCTGGAGTTCGACGCGGCGATCGCCACCCCCGACCAGATGGCGAAGGTCGGTCGGATCGCTCGTATCCTCGGCCCGCGTGGTCTGATGCCGAACCCGAAGACCGGCACGGTGACCCCGGACGTCACCAAGGCCGTCAACGAGATCAAGGGCGGAAAGATCACCTTCCGCGTGGACAAGCAGGCCAACCTACACCTGGTCATCGGCAAGGCCTCGTTCGACACCGAGAAGCTGGTGGAGAACTACGCGGTCGCGCTGGACGAGGTGCTGCGGGCCAAGCCGTCGGCTGCCAAGGGCCGCTTCCTGAAGAAGATCACCTTCTCCACGACGATGGGCCCGGGCATCCCGGTCGACCCGAACCGCACCCGCGACCTGCTTTCCGACGAGCCTGCCTGAGTTCCAGCAACAGCTCGCACCTGAAACGGGCCCCTGCCGCATCGGCGGCAGGGGCCCGTTTCGTTGTACTGAGCTGCTCGCCGTGGATCAACCCCCGCAGGTCTCGGCCTCGTGGCCGGTGATCAACCACGACTGGCTGTCCTCCTGGTAGGTCAACTCCAGGAGCCCGAGACGGGGGCCGTCCTCGACCGTCATCTCGCAGGAGCTGATGGTCACCACCGGCTCGGACCGCTGCTGCGCCGAATCGGGAAAGCCGGGGTTGCGGTAACCGATCTCGGCATCGGCACCGAGTTCCTGGACGGCCGAGGCGCAGTCGGAGGCACCGAAGTTGGCGGCGAAGTCGGCGCCTGCCTCCGGGCTGAAGAGTGCACAGGCGTTGGAGGCGGGGCCGAAGAGAACGTAGGTGTGCAAGAGCCGCACGGTCTCCGACGGCCTGGCGGTCACACCGGGATCGGCTTCCTCGGACGGTGGTGCAGTGGATTCGCAGGCTTCGGTCGTCGCGTAGCCGGTGATCTCCCAGCCGCCGTCTGGATGGCGGGACAGCTGGAAGTCTCCGAGCGCGGGCCCGCCCCGTACGGAGATCGAATCGCAGGAGCTCACTTCGGTTCGATCGCCGTCGACCTGGTTGGTCTGCGAGTCGATCTCCGGACTCGCGTAGGCCTCGGCATCGGTCACCTGGCCCGCGAGTTCCGTCACGGCGGTAGCGCAGTCGGCCGTGCCGTGTGCCTCGGCGAACTGGATCGCCGCGCCGGTGGTGAAGAACGAACAGGGCCGTTGATCGCCTGCTTCATGATGTCCGATGTAGTGATAGACCGTCCGGACCGTCTCCCGGGGGCTGTTGGGGCGGACGCTGCCACCGGTGCCGAAGCCGGGGCTCTCGCCACCTGCCCCACTCCCGGAGCCGCGGCCACCGAAGGCGCACTCGACGAAGGTGAGCGCGACGAAGAGCAGGATCAGCAACATCAGCAACTTGCGCACGAACTTGTTGCGCAGGATGCGGCGCCACAGAGGTGCGGGCGGTTCCGGCGGTGCGCCATCCGGATGGGCCGCCTTGTACCGCTGAAACTCTTGGAAGCGACGGAACTCCTCGAATTCACGCCGGGCGACGGGGTCGAGCTGGTCCGCTGCGTTCCCTGCCGGGGGTTCGGTGGGAACGGCAGGTAGCGCGGCTTGTCGCGGGGGCACCTCGTCTGGATTGTCAGGGCGTTGGAGTTCGGCCACCTCCACATCATGCCGTGGCTGATCGGCTGCAGGTAGTGACTCGGAAGCACGGTCTTCGGCAGCCCGGGTGCTACGGCACACATCGGGGTTCGCAGGCAGAGGTTGTCCGACCTCGGCCTCGTCGAGGTGGTGGTGCCAGCCCGGGCACGGGGACGTTTCGCGATGGGTTAACCTAGTCGTCAGTTCTACCGAAGACCGCTGGTTTCGTGCGCAGGCGACTGCGTCACGACGAAGGCCCGTTGTGGAAATGGGCGGCCCGCGCAGGAGGAACGAGGCTCGTCGACGTCATCCTTGGATGACGGTCGCTTTCACGCCCCGTGCCGTCTTGCGCCGGGGCGTTCGTCTTCTCCGCATGGACTTCGCTTCGGGATCAGCAGACCCGAGCACCGTCGTTCGGCCACGCCCGAACGACATTCGATGCGTAGAGAGGAGGCGACATGGCCAAGTCCGACAAGGTCGATGCGGTTACCGAGATCTCAGACCGTTTCCGTTCTGCTTCGGCAGCGGTGATCACCGAGTACCGCGGGCTCTCCATGGCACAGCTCAACGAGCTGCGTCATGCGCTCGGCCAGGGCGCCACGTACCGCGTCGCGAAGAACACGCTGGCCAAGCGCGCCGCGTCGGACGCCGGGGTGGACGGTCTCAGCGACCTGTTCACCGGTCCGACCGCCATCGCATTCGTCGAGGGCGAGCCCGTCGATGCAGCCAAGGCCCTGCGCGACTTCGCGAAGGACAACAAGGCGCTCGTCATCAAGGGCGGCTACATGGACGGCCGCGCGCTGTCCGTGGACGAGGTCAACAGCATTGCCGACCTCGAGTCTCGCGACGTGCTGCTCGCCAAGATGGCGGGAGCGCTGAAGGCCAACCTGTCTAAGGCCGCGTACATGTTCGCAGCGCCTGCGACGAAGGCCGCCAGGCTCATGGTCGCGCTGGAAGAGAAGAAGCAGGAAGGCGCGGCCCCCGAGGCCGAGGCCGCCGACGCTCCGGCCGAAGGCTGAGCACCCACCCACCATCCACCTGCCCGACGGATATTCCAACCGGGTGGGTCAGCTAGAGAGGAACAGCCATCATGGCGAAGCTTTCCAACGCAGAGCTGCTCGACCAGTTCAAGGAGATGACCCTCCTGGAGCTGTCCGGCTTCCTGAAGGAGTTCGAGGAGGCGTTCGACGTCACCGCCGCCGCCCCGGCCGCCGTGGTTGCCGCAGGCCCGGCCGCAGCTGCTGAGGTCGTCGAGGAGAAGTCCGAGTTCGACGTGGTCATCGAGGCCGCAGGCGACAAGAAGATCCAGGTCATCAAGGTCGTCCGTGAGCTCGTCAGCGGCCTGGGCCTGAAGGAGGCCAAGGAGCTCGTCGAGAGCGCGCCGAAGGCCGTCCTCGAGGCTGTCGCCAAGGACGCCGCCGACGCGGCCAAGGAGAAGCTCGAGGGTGCGGGCGCCAAGGTCACCGTCAAGTGACCAGGCTTTGACGCACGCTCTGTCAGGGGGCGGATCCCACTGGGGTCCGCCCCCTGATTTTGTTTCCGCATCACGGGCAGGTGGCCTCTTCCGGGCGGGCGATGGTGACGCGAGGTGACCGCCTGCTGGGCCACGCGAGTGATCGGCGCGTGCCGTCTTGACTCCGCCGCCGACCGGAGTCACTCTGTTGTCGTGCGAGTGGCGGCATCGCCGGTGCCACTCGACAGTCGCCGGGATTGCGGCTAGACTGGCTCTTTGCGCTGCCCACTTTCCGCCTGCCCTCTGTCGGGGCGTAGGATGTTGGGCACCACTGCACCCTTGACAGCTGTGTTAGTCGGCTGCTAGCGCCGCTGCTTAGCCAGCTACCAGTCCCTGGAAGGACGCATCTTGGCAGTCTCCCGCGCGACCCAGGCCACTGCTGCGACCAACTCCATGTCGGGGATCCCTGGGGCACCCAAGCGGGTCTCGTTCGCGAGGATTCGTGAACCGCTCAGGGTGCCTGATCTGTTGGACCTTCAGGTCCAGTCCTTTGAATGGCTCACCGGTGCCGACGCGTGGTTCCAACGCCGCATTGATGCGGGCGAGGACCTGCCAATCGGTGGGCTTGAAGAGGTCTTGAACGAGATCTCCCCGATCGAGGACTTCTCCGGCTCGATGTCCCTCTCCTTCTCCAGCCCGCGCTTCGACGAGGTCAAGGCCTCTGTCGAGGAGTGCAAGGACAAGGACATGACATATGCGGCGCCGTTGTTCGTCACCGCAGAATTCACCAACAACACCACCGGCGAGATCAAGAGCCAGACGGTGTTCATGGGTGATTTTCCGATGATGACGAACAAGGGCACGTTCATCATCAACGGCACCGAGCGAGTCGTCGTCTCCCAGTTGGTCCGTTCGCCAGGCGTCTATTTCGATCATGCCGTCGACAAGACGACGGATAAAGACGTCTACAACGTAAAGATCATTCCCAGCCGTGGCGCCTGGCTGGAATTCGATGTCGACAAGCGCGACACCGTCGGTGTCCGCATCGACCGCAAGCGCAGGCAGCCCGTCACCGTGCTGTTGAAGGCTCTTGGTTGGACCGCCGAGCGGATCCGGGAGCGGTTCGGGTTCAGCGAGACGCTGATCGCCACCCTGGACAAGGACCACACCGCCGGACAGGACGAGGCTCTCCTCGACATCTACCGCAAGCTGCGTCCCGGTGAGCCTCCGACCAGGGAGAGCGCGCAGACCCTGCTGGAGAACCTGTTCTTCAAGGACAAGCGCTACGACCTCGCCAAGGTCGGCCGATACAAGCTGAACAAGAAGCTCGGCATCAACGAGCCCGTCCAGGCGGGCACGCTGATCGAAGAGGACATCGTCACCACGATCGAGTACCTGGTCCGCCTGCACGCAGGCGACGACCGGATGACGGTCGGCCAGGGTGACGACGCGGTCGAGGTTCCCGTCGAGAGCGACGACATCGACCACTTCGGCAACCGGCGACTGCGTACCGTCGGCGAGCTGATCCAGAACCAGATCCGGGTCGGCCTGTCGCGGATGGAGCGCGTCGTCCGTGAGCGGATGACGACCCAGGATGTCGAGGCCATCACTCCGCAGACCCTGATCAACATCCGGCCCGTCGTGGCCGCGATCAAGGAGTTCTTCGGGACCTCGCAGTCCTCGCAGTTCATGGACCAGATCAACCCGCTTGCCGGTCTGACCCACAAGCGGCGGCTGTCTGCACTGGGCCCCGGCGGTCTGTCCAGGGAGCGCGCGGGCATGGAGGTCCGCGACGTTCACCCGTCGCACTACGGGCGGATGTGCCCGATCGAGACGCCGGAAGGCCCGAACATCGGTCTGATCGGCTCGCTGTCCTCGTTCGGTCGGGTCAACCCGTTCGGATTCATCGAGACGCCGTACCGGAAGGTCGTCGAGGGTCGGGTCACCGACCAGATCGACTTCCTGACCGCCGACGAGGAAGACCGCTTCGTCAAGGCGCAGGCCAACACCCCGGTCGGCGACGACGGCACCTTCCTGGAAGACCGCGTCCTGGTCCGCCGGAAGGGTGGCGAGCTGGACTACATCCAGCCCGCCGACGTCGACTACATGGACGTCTCGCCGCGTCAGATGGTGTCCGTCGCGACCGCGATGATTCCGTTCGTCGAGCACGACGACGCCAACCGTGCCCTGATGGGCGCCAACATGCAGCGTCAGTCGGTGCCGCTGCTGCGTAGCGAGTCTCCGCTGGTCGGAACCGGTATGGAGCTGCGCGCCGCAGTCGACGCCGGTGATCTGCTGGTGGCCGAGAAGGCCGGTGTCATCGAAGAGGTCTGTGCGGACTTCATCACGGTGATGTCGGACGAGGGGACGCGGCAGACCTACCGGCTGCACAAGTTCCGTCGTTCCAACCAGGGCACCTGCACCAACCAGAAGCCGATCGTCTCCGAGGGCGAGCGCGTCGAGGTCGGACAGGTCATCGCCGACGGACCGTGCACCGACAAGGGCGAGATGGCTCTTGGCAAGAACCTCCTCGTGGCGATCATGCCGTGGGAGGGCCACAACTACGAGGACGCGATCATCCTGTCGCAGCGCCTCGTGCAGGACGACGTGCTCACCTCGATTCACATCGAGGAGCACGAGATCGATGCTCGGGACACCAAGCTGGGTGCCGAGGAGATCACTCGGGACATCCCGAACGTCTCGGAGGACGTCCTCGCCGACCTCGACGAGCGCGGCATCATCCGCATCGGTGCCGAGGTGCGCGACGGCGACATCCTCGTCGGCAAGGTCACGCCCAAGGGCGAGACGGAGCTGACCCCGGAGGAGCGGCTGCTGCGGGCGATCTTCGGTGAGAAGGCGCGCGAGGTGCGCGACACCTCGCTGAAGGTGCCGCACGGCCAGCGGGGCAAGGTCATCGGTATCCGGGTGTTCAGCCGGGATGACGACGACGAGCTGCCCCCCGGTGTCAACGAGCTGGTCCGCGTGTACGTGGCACAGAAGCGGAAGATCCAGGACGGCGACAAGCTCGCGGGTCGACACGGCAACAAGGGCGTCATCGGCAAGATCCTCCCCGCCGAGGACATGCCTTTCCTGCCGGACGGCACTCCGGTCGACATCATCCTGAACACCCACGGTGTGCCGCGACGGATGAACATCGGCCAGGTGTTGGAGACCCACCTCGGGTGGATCGCGAAACAGGGCTGGGATATCGAAGGTCTGCCCGAATGGGCGGCAAGCCTGCCGGAGGAACTCCTCTCCGCGGAGCCGGGTACCAATACCGCGACGCCGGTGTTCGACGGCGCCAAGGAAGACGAGATCACCGGGCTGCTCGGCTCGACCCGCCCCAACCGGGACGGCGAGCGGATGGTCAAGGCCAACGGCAAGGCACAGCTGTTCGATGGTCGTAGCGGCGAGCCGTACCCGTATCCGGTGGCAGTCGGCTACATGTACATCCTGAAGCTGCTGCACCTGGTGGACGACAAGATCCACGCGCGGTCGACCGGCCCGTACTCGATGATTACGCAGCAGCCGCTTGGTGGTAAGGCCCAGTTCGGTGGTCAGCGGTTCGGCGAGATGGAGTGCTGGGCCATGCAGGCCTACGGCGCTGCCTACACGCTTCAGGAACTGCTCACCATCAAGTCGGACGACGTGGTCGGCCGAGTGAAGGTCTACGAGGCCGTGGTGAAGGGCGAGAACATCCCCGAGCCCGGCATCCCGGAGTCCTTCAAGGTGTTGCTCAAGGAGCTTCAGTCGCTGTGCCTGAACGTCGAGGTGCTCTCCAGTGACGGTGCGGCGATCGAAATGCGCGACACCGAGGATGAGGACTTGGAGCGGGCTGCCGCGAACCTGGGCATCAACCTCTCGCGCAACGAGTCGCCATCGGTCGACGATGTCGTGAACTGACCTCGCTGACGTCGGGTGGGTATCGATTCTCGATTCCGGGATCGACGCCCACCCGACATGGCCCTGCCCCACAGGTCCCTCTCGGATCTGAACCAACTATCAGGGGAGAAGAACCGGCGTGCTGGACGTCAACTTCTTCGATGAACTCCGTATCGGCCTGGCCACGGCAGACGACATTCGTCAGTGGTCCTACGGCGAGGTCAAGAAGCCCGAGACCATCAACTACCGCACTCTCAAGCCGGAGAAGGACGGTCTCTTCTGCGAGAAGATCTTCGGTCCCATGCGGGACTGGGAGTGCTACTGCGGTAAGTACAAGCGTGTCCGCTTCAAGGGCATCGTCTGTGAGCGCTGTGGCGTCGAGGTGACTCGGTCCAAGGTCCGTCGTGAGCGGATGGGCCACATCGAGCTGGCCGCACCGGTCACGCACATCTGGTACTTCAAGGGTGTGCCGAGCCGGTTGGGTTACCTGCTCGACCTGGCCCCCAAGGACCTCGAGAAGATCATCTACTTCGCCGCGTACGTGATCACCTCGGTGAACACCGAACTCCGGCACAACGATCTGCCCACGCTGGAGAACGAGTTCGGCGTAGAGCGCAAGCGGGTCGAGGAGAAGCGGGACGCCGACATCGAGGCGCGCGCGCAGAAGCTCGAGGCCGACATCGCCGAGCTGGAGGCCGAGGGCGCCAAGAGCGACGTCCGCCGCAAGGTCAAGGAGGGCGGCGAGCGGGAGATGCGCCAGCTCCGCGACCGCGCCCAGCGTGAGCTGGACCGGCTCGACGAGATCTGGACGACCTTCACCAAGCTCGAGCCGAAGCAGCTCGTGCCCGATGAGTTGATCTACCGTGAGCTCTACGACCGTTACGGTGACTACTTCACCGGCGGCATGGGCGCGGAGTCGATCCAGTCCCTGCTGGGGACCTTCGACATCGCCCGTGAGGCGGAGATCCTTCGGGACACCATCCGCAACGGCAAGGGCCAGAAGAAGCTCCGTGCGCTGAAGCGGTTGAAGGTCGTCGCGGCGTTCCTGGCGACCGGGAACAACCCGCAGGGCATGGTCCTGGACTGCACCCCGGTGATCCCGCCGGACCTGCGTCCCATGGTCCAGCTCGACGGTGGCCGGTTCGCCACCTCCGACCTGAACGACCTCTACCGTCGGGTGATCAACCGGAACAACCGGTTGAAGCGGCTGATCGACCTCGGCGCTCCCGAGATCATCGTCAACAACGAGAAGCGGATGCTCCAGGAGGCCGTCGACGCACTGTTCGACAACGGCCGCCGGGGACGTCCGGTCACCGGACCGGGCAACCGCCCGCTGAAGTCGTTGTCCGACCTCCTCAAGGGCAAGCAGGGTCGGTTCCGGCAGAACCTGCTCGGTAAGCGTGTCGACTACTCGGGCCGTTCGGTCATCGTGGTCGGTCCGCAGCTCAAGCTGCACCAGTGCGGCCTACCGAAGCAGATGGCGTTGGAGCTGTTCAAGCCGTTCGTCATGAAGCGGCTGGTCGACCTGAACCATGCGCAGAACATCAAGTCGGCCAAGCGGATGGTCGAGCGGCAGCGCGGCCAGGTGTGGGACGTCCTCGAAGAGGTCATCACCGAGCACCCGGTGTTGCTGAACCGTGCACCGACGCTGCACCGCCTCGGTATCCAGGCCTTCGAGCCGCAGCTCGTCGAGGGCAAGGCGATCCAGCTGCACCCGCTGGTCTGTGAGGCGTTCAACGCCGACTTCGACGGCGACCAGATGGCGGTCCACCTTCCGCTGTCGGCCGAGGCGCAGGCCGAGGCCCGCATCCTGATGCTGTCCAGCAACAACATCCTCTCGCCTGCTTCGGGTAGGCCCCTGGCGATGCCGCGACTGGACATGGTCACCGGTATCTACTTCCTCACCAAGGTCCGCGAGGGAGCAGAGGGCGAGGGACACGCGTTCACCTCCCCATCCGAGGCGATCATGGCCTACGACCGGGGTGCGCTCTCCCTGCACGCCAAGGCGAAGATCCGGGTCACCGACCGGGTTCCGCCGCGCGGCAAGGAGCCGGAAGGCTGGGAGCCGGGTAAGACCTGGCTGGCGGAGACCACGCTCGGCCGGGTGCTGTTCAACGACCTGCTCCCTGCGGACTACCCGTTCATCGACGAGCTGCTTCCGAAGAAGAAGCAGGCTGCGATCGTGAACGACCTCGCGGAGCGCTACCCGATGGTCGTCGTTGCGCAGACGCTGGACAAGCTCAAGGACGCCGGATTCCACTGGGCGACGCGTTCGGGTATCACCATCTCCATCTCGGACGTCGTTGTTCCTGCCAACAAGCAGGAAATCCTCGACAAGTACGAGCTGGAAGCCAGCCGTATCGAGAAGCGGTACCAGCGTGGTGCCCTCTCCTACAGCGAGCGCAACAGCGAGTTGGTCAAGGTCTGGCAGCGGGCGAAGGACGAAGTCGCTGAGGCGATGGAGAAGAACTTCCCCGAGGACAACCCGATCCCGACGATCGTGAAGTCGGGTGCGGCGGGCAACATGACGCAGGTCGTCCAGCTGGCCGGTATGCGTGGCGTGGTGTCCAACACCAAGGGTGAGTACATCCCTCGGCCGATCAAGGCGAACTTCCGTGAGGGCCTGTCGGTGCTGGAGTACTTCATCTCCACGCACGGCACCCGTAAGGGTCTCGCCGACACCGCGATTCGTACCGCCGACTCGGGTTACCTGACCCGGCGTCTGGTGGACGTCTCGCAGGACGTCATCATCCGCGAGACCGACTGCGGCACCGAGCGCGGCATCATCATGCCGATCGGTGATGACGGCACCGAGGGACGTCTCATCCGCGACGTCCACGTCGAGACCAGCGTCTACTCGCGTAGCTCTGCGGAAGACGTCACCGACGAGGACGGCAACGTCCTGCTCGCCAGAGGCTCCGACCTCGGTGACCCGGCGATCGAGACGCTGCTGAGCGCGGGCGTGTCGAAGCTCAAGGTCCGCAGCGTGCTGACCTGTGAGTCCGCTGTCGGTGTGTGTGCGGTCTGCTACGGCCGTTCGATGGCGACCGGCAAGCTGGTCGACATCGGTGAGGCCGTCGGCATCGTCGCCGCGCAGTCGATCGGTGAGCCGGGTACGCAGCTGACGATGCGTACCTTCCACCAGGGCGGCGTCGCGGGTGACGACATCACCACCGGTCTGCCCCGTGTCCAGGAGCTGTTCGAGGCTCGAATCCCGAAGGGTAAGGCGCCGATCTCCGAGGTCGACGGCCGAATCCAGCTGGAGGAGGGCGACCGCTTCCGGAAGATCACCATCATTCCGGACGACGGCAGCGAGGAGATCGTTCACGACAAGCTGTCTCGGCGGCAGTGGTTGGCCACCGTCCAGGTGGACGACAGCGAGCGGCCGTTGCAGGACGGCGACCGGGTGACGGTCGGCCAGCAGCTGCTCGAAGGTGCGGTCGACCCGCACGAGGTGCTGCGAGTGATGGGCCCGAGGGAAGCACAGCTTCACCTGGTTCGCGAGGTGCAGAAGGTGTATCGGACGCAGAGCGTCTCGATCCACGACAAGCACATCGAGGTCATCGTTCGCCAGATGCTTCGTCGGGTTACGGTCATCGACTCCGGTTCGACCGAGTTCCTTCCTGCATCCTGGGCGGAGCGCAGCGTGTTCGAGGCGGCCAACCGTCGGGTGGTGGCCCAGGGCGGCGAGCCCGCCTCGGGTCGTCCGGTCCTGATGGGTATCACGAAGGCTTCGCTGGCGACCGAGTCCTGGCTGTCGGCGGCCTCGTTCCAGGAGACCACCAGAGTGCTCACCGATGCCGCGATCAACGGCAAGAGCGACAAGCTGGTCGGTCTCAAGGAGAACGTGATCATCGGTAAGTTGATCCCGGCGGGTACCGGAATCAACCGCTACCGCAACATCCAGGTGCAGCCGACTGAGGAGGCACGGGCCGCGGCCTACGCGATCCCGTCCTACGACGACGGCTACTACACGCCTGATGTGTTCGGTACCGGCACCGGTGCGGCAGTGCCGCTGGACGATTACGACTTCGGTCGTGACTTCCGCTGATTGACATCGCGTGAGGCGAGGGCCCCGGAGCATTGCTCCGGGGCCCTCGGTCGTTGGTCGGGCCCGTGCGCCGGTCAGTGGCCACGAGCGGGAGACGGGCTGCTGTGCGGTCGTATGCGGTTCGAGCGGGCTTCGTGGGGCTGCATGGTCGAGGTCGCGGGCAGAGAAGCCGGAGGAGCCATGTTCGTTGCCCTGAACGGGGGCTCCGGGCCGCCGATTCGGTTAGCGGAATCACGGTTTTTCGGCAGAGCACCCGATCTTGCTTGAATACGGCCGCAGACCAGAGAAGATTTAGGTGGTCAGTTCACTCGTCAAGAAAGAGGCGCTTCGATGGCGAAGGTCACGCCAACCGCAAAGAAGCTGTTGCTCGGCCGAGAGATCGCCTACCTGCGAGATCGTGCTGGTCTGTCGCAGAGCGAGGCCGCCGCGTTGATTGAGAAACGACAAAGCCAGTTCACCGCCCTGGAGTCCGGACAGGCCAGCATCACCCCCGGGGACCTACGCCTGTTGCTTAACGGCTTGGGAGTCACCGAGGAACAGCACATCAGTGCTCTGCTGGAGTTACGCCGGGGTAACCATCAGCGCGGGAGGTGGACCGGTATTCGCAGTCTCTACAACGAGGACTTCCGGACGCTGGTGGACCTCGAAGAGCACTGTGACCTGATTCGGACAGTCGAGTGCGAGGTTCCACCCGGCCTGCTGCAGTGTGAGGCATTCATTCGCGCTCTTTACTCCTACGCCCATGCCGGGCCGGACCTCGACGACCGGGTCCAAGCGCGACTGGCCCGGCAAGCGATCTACCACAAGCCGGACCCGCCCCAGGCGGCGTTCGTGATCTCGGAGTCGTCGGTGCGTAGGCAGTATGGCCCTCCTGAGGTGATGCGTGAGCAGATCGACTACATGATCGGGCTATCCAGACTGCCCAATGTTCGGCTCCAGGTGCTGCCGTTCAAGACCCGTGTGCAGAGTGCGTCGATCCGCGACGGCTTCGTCCTCCTGCGCATCCCGTCGCCTGGAGTCGCCGGCGCGCTGGAGTTCGCCTACACCGAGAACGAGGCTGAACTGCGCTATTTGGACGATAAGCGCACTGTCACCACATTGGACACTGCCTGGGCCCGATTGGCCGGGGTAGCACTGAACTTCGATGACTCCCGCAGTTTCCTTCGCTCGGTAGCGGATGAGTACTGTTGAGACGCCGTCATCCATGACCAGCTATGGAGCCCAGGACATGAAAGCCAAGCCGACTGAGTTCTCTCGGTTCGACTTCCGAACGTCCAGTTACAGCGGTGAGAACGGCAACAACTGTGTCGAGGTCGCGCGGCTGACCGATGTGGTCGGCCTCCGCGACAGTAAGGTCGAGTTCGGGACCTCGCACGACGTGGTGCTTCAGGTGTCGCTGTCGGCCTTCGCAGGCTTGCTTACTGCAGTAAAGGACGGGCGGTTGAGCCGCTAGTCGCCGATCGGGCGGGCCCGCGCAGCGCCGCGCGGCGTCCCCGATCCACAACTTCTGACCGGATGGCACGGATCAGGCGAGCCTTGATGGGTTGCTGTATCACGGCAGGCGCTGCGGCAGACCCATGACGCAGGCCATCGATAAGTCCGTTTTCCAGGCCGATTGGAGCACCGACGCAGCGAACGGCACTTCCATCACGCACCGCCTGCTGTCACCGGAAATAGTGATCCTCCGGATCCAGATGGCTGTTCCATCCGAGAACAGCGGGTGAATGCATGCCGACGGACCGGTGAATCAGCAGACTGCCGACACCAGCCGGATTGCAAGTGCGTTGTCGGCGATCCGGCTGTCGGTTTCTTCCGATCCCGATGTGCGCCCACCTCGGGACCGGGGATGACGCGGTCGCGGTATCAGGACCTCGGTTCCCAACGAAACGACTTCCTGATCAGAGCTGCCATGAGCACCACCCACAGCGCCGTGCTCGCGAGCGCCAGCAAACCGACCGGTGGCAGGTTGGCAGGGGCGGTGACGAGAGATTCGCCGGCCCAACCCATCGCGATCAACTCCGCAGGCCCGACCACCGGCATGGCTAAGCCGACCAAAGCGAGATCAGGGTCGGGATGCATCCGCAGGAACATTCCGGCGAATGCCGCGATGAGCAACGGTCCGGAGGTGAGCTGCATCAGCTCTACCGTCCTGGTCAGGTTGGCCGTGGCCAGGCCTGCCAACATCGTGACGCCGATGGCGAGTAACAGCCCGGCGGCGACGAGCAGCGGCTGCTCGGGTGCGGGTGCACCCGCCAGTGCGAAGAGGGCTAGCAGTACCGCTACCTGCCCCAGCGCGACGGCCGCAGTCGGCATCAGGACACCTAAGATCACGCCCGCGTCGCTGAGCTCGCTGGTACGCAGGCGTTTCAAGACCAATGCTTGGCGCCGGGCGGTCACCACGGTGGTGCTCACGAGGTAGCCGGCGAGGACCAGCAGCATGAGAATGCGGTCGCCGATGATGGCACCCCAGCTCGGGTCCGCGGTGTCGGGTGCCGAGATCCAGGTGACGATACCGAGGGCGAGCGGCACTAGGACCGTGGTCATAGCGGTCATCGGGCGGCGGAACAGCAGCTTGAGTTCGACGAGGCCGAACCGAACTGCTCGCAAGGCGGTCGCGGACATCTCTTGTCTCCTATTCAGCGTGGCATCGCTGGTCACGAGGTGCCGACTCGGAGGAAGATCTCTTCGAGCGAGGCGTTGGCTGCGGAGAGATCGGCCAGCACGACGTGGTGATCGGTTGCCCAGCGGAGCAGGGCTGCGAGATCGGCTTGTAGCGACTTGGTCTCGACGGTGAGCCGCAGGCCCTCCGAGGTGGGCGCCAGATCGACCTGGCCTTGTAGGGCAGGCAGTGCGACGCCTGAGGCCGCGGGCAACGTCGCTGCGATGCGAGCAGGGTGTCGAGCCAGCAGTTCGCTCATCGTGCCGAGCACCTGGATCCGGCCTTGGTGCATGATCGCCACACGATCGGCCAGTGCTTGAGCCTCGTTCAGATAGTGCGTGGTCAGCACGATTGTGGAACCCGCCTCGCGGAGGCTGCGCACGGTGGCCCAAAGCCGTTGTCGGGACTCCGGGTCGAGGCCGGTGCTCGGCTCGTCGAGGATGATCAGTTGCGGTCGGCCCCAGATCGCGAGCCCGAAGTCCAACCGGCGGCGCTCCCCACCGGAGAGCCGCTCGACGGCGACCTCCTGCCGATCGTCGAGGCCGATCAGCTCGAGAACAGCCTCGACTCGATCGGTCCTACTGCTCAGGCCCGCCCACATTCGCAGGGTCTCCGCCGCGGTGAGCTCATTGATCAGTCCGGCCTCCTGGAGCATGGTCCCGGTCCGGGCGGCCAAGGCCTGTCGGTGCCGCTGAGGGTCGAGCCCCAGCACTTGGACGGTTCCGCTGGAGGGTGCACGGAAGCCTTCGATCAGTTCTAGCGTGGTCGTCTTGCCTGCTCCGTTCGTACCGAGCAGCGCGAAGATCTCGCCGTGCCGAATCTCGAAATCGAGATGGTCGACCGCGAGGAATTCTCCATAGCGGAAACTCAGCGCATCGAGGCGGATTACCGCCTCGGATTCGTTGGTCGGGCGGTGCCGAAGACGCTCCGACGGTGGTCGGCGCGGTGCGGATGACGTTGTCGGTTTCATGCAGTTCATGGTTGTCCGCCGATGTTTCCGCTGGTAGTAGCAGCTGTCACCGGTATTGATGACAGTTGTCAGCGACTGGCATGACAGTTGTCATGACCTTCGGCGGTTCGGCGGCTCTTGGATGATTCGGTGGCTACGGTGAGCCCATGACCTCAGCCGCGCCGCTCGAACTATTGCGTCGTCGCACGCTGGTGGCGGTAGTCGGCTCGGCTTTCGGAGCCGCCGCCCTGCCGGTGGCGATGATTCTGAATCTGAGTGAAGGCGGAGTCACTGCGGCGACGCTCGCCGTGGGTTCTCTCGCCTTCAATGTCCTGCACTGGTCCTGCCTACGTCGCGGACTTCGCGCTCCTGCGGAGCCGATCCCGTTGACGGTGACCGTTTCACTGCTGGCCTTGTCCGGCCTACTGAGCGTGGTCGGTAGTGGGGACGGCGAACTGGGTTGGCTGTGGTTCGTCTTCATCGGGTTCGCTGCGGCAGATCTGGCGATCGGCAGACCACCGCAGTTCGCCCGGGCAGTGGCCATTGGCTCAGGAGTGGTGAGCGCGATCTCGGTGGTGACCATCGGCTTGTTACAAGAACCTCGGATCGAGGCGTTCGAGCTGGCCATCATGGGCGGGCTGTCTTTGATATTGGTCTCGGGCACCGTGTACGGCGAGCCGAGTTCACTGACCAGTTGGCGCTCGACCATGGAGCTGGAGGTCGAGCGGCGCAGCTCAGCCGAGCTCGCTGCGCAACGGGAGCGGTTACGCATGTCCGAAGACCTGCACGACATGCTCGGCCACACTCTCGAGGTGGTGGCGCTGAAGGCAGAGTTGGCCACCAGGCTCAATCCGACGGATCCGGTGCGAGCACAGGCCGAGATGTCGGAGGTGCAACGACTGGCTCGTGAATCGCTGGCCGACGTCCGATCGCTGGTCCGGTCCAACAAGGAGCCCGACCTGGTGACCGAGCTGGAGAGTGTTCGCGCCTTGTTGGCTTCGGCGGGTATCGGGTGCGAGGTCGTCGGTGACGCGACCAAACTCGATGTCGCCGGAAGACAGCTACTCGGACGTGTCCTACGTGAAGCGGCGACGAACCTGTTGCGACACGCGGAGCCAGGACACTGCCGGATCACGGTCGAACGATCCGGCGGGTACGCCCGGCTGGTGGTGATCAACGATGGCCTTGCGGATCCGCAGAGCGATGGCAGCGGAACGGGTTTGGCAGGTCTTCGACGCAGGCTCGCCGAGCAGGGCGGTGCCTTGTCGGCCGATCCGGATGAAACGTCCGGTACCTTCCGCATCGAGGCGTCGCTTCCCGACGGAGGCACGGGAGGCACGTGGTGATCCGGGTAGTACTCGCCGATGATGAGCAGCTGACGCGGGATGCGGTCGCCGCTCTCTTGTCACTGGAACCTGATCTGGATGTGGTTGGCCAGGCTGCGGACGGTGTCGCCGCCCTACGGCTGGTGGGGGAACTGTCTCCGGACATCGTCGTGCTGGACGTCGAGATGCCGGGCGTCCCGGGCCCCGATGTGGTCGAACGCATCACCGGGATGGGCGTGAGCACCCGGTGCGTGATCATCACCCGTCATGCTCGTCCGGGTGTCCTGCGCCGCTCCTTGGAAGTGGGAGCTCGCGGTTTTCTGCCCAAGGACGTACCGGTCTCCCGACTGGCCGAGGCGATCCGACGGGTCCACTCGGGTGGGCGTTACGTCGATCCAGACATGGCTGCGGACTCACTGGCGCAATCGGCGTGTCCGCTGACGATCCGAGAACGAGAGGTGTTGGCGATGGTCGCCGATGCGCGCAGTGGCGCGGACATCGCACGCTCCGTACACCTGTCCTCCGGGACCGTGCGCAACTACCTGTCGTCGGCCATGACCAAGCTCTCCGCGAGGTCTCGCGCCGAGGCCGCTCGGATAGCCCGTGACCGCGGGTGGATCTGATCGCGGCCGCATCGAATCGATCGACCGCGCGTCGAGCAGGTCTGCAGGGTGATGAACCGCCGTTGCGGGGCGGTGCTTCGTCGCGAATGGCAGGCAGCCGGCGGCGAGGCCAGCTACATCGCAACGTGGATCCGAGCTGGGGGAGACCGGCGGCTGTCGGCGACGGCCCTCCGGGGCCGCGGTCACGCTGATTCGCTCGGCTGGACGGCGGATGGTCGGCGTTGGGTGGCGGCGGCCACCCAACCTGAGGGTGTCCTCCCGGCTTTCGTCGAGATCACCGAGGTCGTATCCAGCTGGCGGTCGCGACTGCCGGCAGGCTGGGGCGATGAGCGAACTGACCTTCGGCGAGGAAGTCCAGAGCCTCATCGCGGCGTACTCCGACTTGGTGGTGCGGGCAGGCGAAGTCGATGGCGAGCGGGAGAAGGACCCACAGGCGACCGCCGAGGCGATCGAGGTTGGGGAACGTCTGATCGACGTGCTGACCGCGAAGGCGAGCGAGTACCGGGAGTCGGTGGCCTTGTTGCGCGGACAGCTCGCGGACTGACGACGCGAGTTTCAGGGGCGATCCATCCGGTCTTTCAGCCGTCGGATGTGTTCCTCCACGGAGCGTTGGTGCTCGGCGGAGGCCTTCGGGTCGGCGCGTACCAGGGCCAACGCTGCCTCGGCCGAGAGCTGAGCGCACATCATCATGTCCAGCACCGCCTCTCGGCGGTCCTCCGTGTCGGCCTCCTGAAGAAGCGGTCGGAGGTTCCGCACCATCTGTTCCATGTCCCGCGCGGAGTCTCGGAGCGCATCGCGGGCGGCGACCATCGCAGCACGTCCTCGGTTGAGCTGATCCATGGCCGCATGGCGTCGTTCCGGTGAGAGGTCGTCGAGGCTGCGCAGCAGGTCCTCGCTGGGTTCGAAGTTCCAGATGTCCTTCTCCGCGCTCATCTGTTCAGCCTGGCATGGATCACTCGGTTGTCGCCCGAGATCCGCGTTAAGCTGGCTGCAGGTGCCCGACACCGTCACTCCAGTGACCCCGTTTTGACCCGTCCTGGTGGGTGCGGGTATCTTTGCTGCCTGGGCCCGACTTGTGTTGGGCTGGTCTGTGTGTCTGTGATCGTTGGCTCATCGCCACCGTAACCACAGGACGGTGGAAGTCTTCCGGGTTGCCGAGGTCTCATGCCTGTGGGCGTGGGCGGGCGACACGCCCGACCTCGGGTTACGGGGGGCAGCCGCGTGACCTAGACATGACCCGCCAGGGTCACATATAGCCTGAGGTGCTCAAAGGGGCACCTTTACGTTGCGAACGGAAGAAGTAGCCGGTCCATGCCCACGATCCAGCAGCTGGTCCGCAAGGGCCGCCAGGACAAGGTCACCAAGACCAAGACCGCGGCGCTCAAGGGGAGCCCGCAGCGGCGCGGTGTGTGCACCCGCGTCTACACGACCACCCCTAAGAAGCCCAACTCGGCGCTGCGCAAGGTCGCGCGTGTCAAGCTGACCAGCGGCATCGAGGTGACGGCCTACATCCCCGGTGAGGGCCACAACCTGCAGGAGCACTCGATGGTGCTCGTTCGTGGCGGCCGTGTGAAGGACCTGCCCGGTGTTCGTTACAAGATCATCCGTGGCTCTCTTGACACGCAGGGCGTGAAGAACCGCAAGCAGGCCCGCAGCCGCTACGGCGCGAAGAAGGAGAAGAGCTAACCATGCCCCGCAAGGGACCGGCCCCTAAGCGGCCGCTTATCTCCGACCCGGTGTACGCCTCGCCGCTGGTGACCCAGCTCATCAACAAGGTGCTGGTCGACGGCAAGCGTTCGGTGGCTGAGAAGATCGTGTACGAAGCCCTCGAGGGCAGTCGC